>CALEMB010000102.1 GCA_937902805.1 uncultured Bacteroidales bacterium | reverse complement strand
TCTATCCATTGGGCTTCAGCATACATCGCAGCCTGCAAAATGACCTATAAGTCAAGTTTTTTCCGGAGGCGCTTGCTGTTTGTCTTTTCCTGATTTGGTTGACAGTTTTTGCTCTTTTCCCAGCATAACCGAATAGCCAATGTACTCCATTTTTCTGTCTTGTTTTTATTCAATGTTTTTCAAGGTAAGACAAACCGAGAGAGAATGAAGAGAAGTTGAATATAACCTGATTCCCTAAATGCGGTCACAACTGTGACCAATTTATTGTAGAAGTTCTCCTTTCGGAAGTGACATTCACATTTTTTTTGCTATTTTTGCAAGCAACAAATCGTGCTTCGGACATAACAACAAGTGTTGAAACAAGCAAATAATATGGCTAAGAAAAGCGAGAAAACCAATATTATAGAAGAAGCGGAGGTGGTTCCATATAGCGAGAGTTCAAATATGGTGGTTGCAAATTGTGACCACCCTGACCAAAACGAAATCTGCCTCAGCCAACAAGACATTGAGAAACTGATAATAACTATCAGAGGTGAGCAGGTGATTATCGACCAAGATGTAGCAGGACTATATGGTGTGACAACCAAGCGGCTTAACCAACAAGCCAACCGCAACGCTGCCAGATTCCCACAGTCTTTCCGCTTCCAACTCACAAAAGAGGAACGCGACGAGGTGGTTGCAAATTGTGACCACCTTCGGTCTATCAGATTCAGCCCAACAATGCCGTATGCCTTCACCGAGCAAGGCATTGGTCAATTATCATCCGTTGTCCATAGCCATAAAGCCATAGAGACAAGTATAATGATTATGAACGCATTCGTGGCCATGCGTCGTTTTATGGTACAGAATGCAGGCATCCTTATGCGAATTGCCCATCTGGAAAGCCACCAGATTGAAACTGACAAAAAAATAGATGTTCTTCTCGATAAGATGGATGCCAATTCGCCAAAACTTCTTCCCGAACAGATTTTCGCTACAGGTTGTGTATGGGACGCGTGGTCATACGTGTCTGAACTGGTGAGGAGTGCAAATCAGCGGATAATATTGATAGACAATTATGTGGACGACCGGGTGCTGTCGTTAATGGACAAACGAACTGATGGCGTTGAGGCCACGATACATTCCCGTTATAACGAGTTGTTCTTGACAGACCTGAAGAAGCACAATGAACAATACCGTGAAGTTAAGTTCGTGCAGTTGCCCCACCGCAACCACGACCGATTCCTAATCATCGATGATGTTGTATATTTTCTCGGTGCCAGCGTGAAAGACATGGGCGTGGGGATGTGTGCAGTAACCAAGATGCAGGCCTCGCCGGAGACAATAATCCGGATGTTGAAATAATCAGATTGAAAACGTTATAGATTGACAAAATGTCTCATAATTGGACAAGAGAACAGATCATCGTTGCTTTGAATGTGTATTGTAAAATACCTTTCAAGATTTTGGCTATGTCTATCAAGAAGGTGATGGTTTCTACATTGCTATCAACTTTCAGATTAGGTTTAGATAATGTGTAGCATATTGTCCCCCGTTTCCAAAAAAGCGGTTTGAGAGTTGGACCTCACCGAAGGCCGTGCAACAGGTATCCCCACCATACAGGACGAGCTGAAGAGTGGCACAAAAGAGGGAAATGTCACTAAAGATGTCACAAAAGATGTCACAAAAGATGTCACAAATCAATGTGAACAAGAAAAGACCTACTCCTTCACGAATCTTACCGTCGAACCCTCGGCCTTGATGGCATAGATGCCGGGAACCAGGTCGCCCACATTGATTTGGCCTTCGTAACGTTCCTGCTTCACCATACGGCCTGACATGTCGAAAACGCTGACGGACACACCGTCCATGATGTCCAAGTGAAGGATGTGGCTGGCAGGATTCGGCCAAACGGCAATGTTTCCAGCCGTTTGTTCCACAATGCCCAAAGGATCGGAGACATGAAAACCGATGGTAAAAGCCATGTAGGCTCCATCTTCAATAAAATAGCTTTCGGCAGCGTCAAATATTAATGAATCTCCATTATAAAACACCGTAACGTCTTCGGAAAACACATAGCCTTCTTCAGGCTCGAAAGTGATACTTAAATAATATGTTGCATCATCATGGTCAAAGATGTCATTCTCTTCCATAAATTCGTATATATAAGGGTTAATCCAATACCATCTAACCTCACTTATGGAATAATGGCTTCCTTCGGCCACCTCCAGGTTGAAATCGGGATGCTCACCCCAAACTGGAGTCGTGAAGCCCTCCACATAAATCTCATTGATAACCTCTGGCTCAGGGGGCGTTGGTTGCGGCACCATGAACAGACCAGCCAGCTGTGTTCCTTGACCAATCTCGCCAATCGAAGTGGCCTCACCTGTTTCTGTGTTCACCTGGTAGAATCCATGGTCATTCGCGGTGGCAAACTGGGCCCAGTAAAGCTCGCCCGTGTCGAGGTCAAAGGCCATACCTTGCGTGTACCACACTTCTTTACCTGTAGGTCCGACCAAGGTAGTGGTGGCCTCGTTAAGATTGATTTCATATAAGTTACCACCGTCATAGGCCACGCCGTAGGCCCGTCCTTGACGATTGATGGCAAGCGTCCACAGCTTCACGCTAAACATTCCAACGACTTCCACCTCCGAAGGTGCGGTGAGGCTGGAACGCTTCAAGTAAGAATTGTACTGACTGTCTTGACACAAATAATACATCATCCCATCCAAGGGGTTGTAGGCCATGTCGATATACAAGTTGTATTGTTCCAGCGACGGAACAACCGTCTCATAGTTGCCGATGGTCTGCGTCTCTTCATCGAAAGGCGCTTTGCACAGGCTTCTTGTTTGAGTGACAAACCACACATAGCCATCCAAGTAGGTGGCGGCCCAAATGCTGGGCAAGGTTTCGGATGCGACCTGTACCGCATTAGGGTCCTGCGTGTTGAAACTGACAAAATGGTTTTGCCAACTTGCGCTGTTTGAAGTGTACAAGGCATAACCATACCATTGTGCGGTGGAAGCATGAGCCATGCCAAAAACAGCCGTAAACACAACGGCCATCCATAAACGTAGAGATTTTTTCATATCGTTAAAGTGCTTTGATTTATGATGAATGATTTAGAAAGCTATGGCAAAGGTACAATTTTAACGTCACAAAACTTTTGAACAGGCCAAAAAATGTCATTTTGTAAATCGGTAATGAAAAATTCTCTATTTTTGCCGCCGGATTTGGGTTCTTACCAAAGATTAATAGGGAACCCCGTGAGATTCGGGGGCTATGCCCGTAGCTGTAAGTTCCATCAAGGTCTGTGGCACCTACGTCACTGATATTCGTTATCGGGAAGACGCCGCAGACTGGGACGAGCCAGAAGACCTGCCCTTTTCCAATATTCGCAGCTTTCGGGAACAAGAGCTTGGGAATCAAAGGGAAACGCATCGGTTTCCTGTCTTTCCATTTTGTCCTCTTGCTGCTGTTTTTGAAGTTGAACAAGTAACAACTGTGTTTATGAAGAAACAGTATCAAGCAGTTACGGCCGAAGAGGCCGTCAAAGTCATTAAGTCGGGCGACCACGTCCACATCAGTTCGGTGTCAAATGTGCCGCAATGCCTCGTCAAAGCCTTGTGCGACAGAGGTCGCGCCGGCGAACTCAAGAACGTTTATATTCACCATTTGCATACAGAGGGTGCTGCACCTTACGTCAATCCAGAGTTTGAAGGCATCTTCCAGCACAACGCCTTTTTCGTTGGTGCCAATGTGCGCGAGAGCGTACAGAAAGGCTTGGCCGACTATATTCCTGTGTTTCTGGGCGAGACCTCGAAACTTTATCGCGAGCGTTATATCAAGTGCAACGTGGCGATGATTCAGGTGTGTCCGCCCGACAAGTTCGGATACGTATCGTTAGGTTCTTCCGTCGACGCCACCTTGGCGGCTATGGAGAGTGCCGAGTTTGTCATCGCCGTGGTCAACAAGCATGTACCGCGCACCTTCGGCGATGCGCTGGTCCATATCAGCAAGATCAATGTATTTGTCGAGGACGATACACCCTTGCTCACTGTCGACATGCCCGAGCCTAATGAGATCGAGAAGACCATTGGTCGCTATTGTGCCGAACTCATCGAGGACGGTGCCTGCCTACAGATGGGTATCGGATCTATCCCCAACGCCATCCTTTCGTGCCTCCACAACCACAAGGACATCGGCATCCACACCGAGATGTTCTCCGACGGCATCCTGCCCCTTGTTAAGAAAGGTATCATCACGGGCAACAACAAGAAACTCAACAAAGGCAAGATTGTCTCCACCTTCGTGATGGGCTCCAAGAAAATCTATGATTTCATCGACGGCAACCACGAAGTGCTGCTGATGGATGTGGACTACACCAACGACCCCTTCATCATCGCACAACAGCCCAAGATGACTTCCATCAACTCGGGCATACAAATCGACCTCTCAGGGCAGGTGTGCGCCGACTCATTAGGCGAGCGCATCTATTCCGGCGTGGGCGGGCAAATCGACTACGTCTATGGCTCGTCGCGTGCCAAAGGCGGCAAGGCCATCATCGCTATGCCTTCGACGACGCGAAAAGGTATCAACAAAATCGTGCCCACTTTGGACTTGGGCTCAGGTGCCGTTACCACGCGCAACCATATCCATTGGTTCATCACGGAATACGGCGCGGTAAACCTGTATGGCAGGTCACTACAAGAGAGGGCGAAACTCATCATCTCGGTGGCGCATCCGCAGTTCCAAGAGCAGTTGGATGAGGCTGCATTCAAGCGCTTTGGGCCGCATTTCCATTATCTTTGGAATACACTCGGATAAAAAGGCTACCCTACGCCATTACCGTCATGGCGGAGGAACATCCGCCATCTCCCAAGCACGGAGACGAATCCCTTTGCGTTCGGGAGATTGCGGATCAAGTCCGCAATGACGATTAAGGCATAAAAGCACACAACAACCATGATAAAAAGCATCAACTTCGTTGAAATCTTCAGTTCCTTCATCGTGATGGCGGCCATCATCGACATTCTAGGCTCGATTCCCATCCTGATGAACATCAAGGAGCAACATAAAAGCATCAAGGCGGGACAAGCCTGCCTGACGGCTTTGGGCTTGTTTTTGGCGTTCTTTTTTGCAGGCGACGCCTTGTTGAGACTCTTTGGCATCGATGCGGCTTCGTTTGCCGTCGCTGGTTCGTTCGTTCTATTCATCTTAGCAGTGGAAATGATTTTGGGTCGTGAAATCATCAAGAACGAGGGCGGCACAGGCGGAGCCAGCATCGTGCCGATTGCCTTTCCACTGATTGCAGGGCCTGGTGCACTGACCGCCCTGCTTTCGCTTCGCGCCGACTACGCCATTATCAACATTCTCATCGGACTGATACTCAACATCATCTTAGATTATATCGTCATCCGTCAGCTGGACAACATCCAAAAACTGCTGGGCAACAACCTGATTTTCATCCTGCGCAAGTTTTTCGGCGTCATCCTCTTGGCCATCGCCGTGAACATGTTTGTGAACAACATCTCCGTGATTATCGCGAGTGTACCGAAATAAACCAAGAATAACTAAAATCTATTTTTTCTTTCATTTTGTTGGGCCGGTGGCGCAAGCTGCCGGCTTTTTTTTGCAAAAAACGAGGGCCACCCAAACTCGGGCAGCCCTCAACAACATCAAAATCTCAAACAAATGATTATCTTACTAACCGAGAAACTTGTCGAATTATCACCAAGACCTTCCACATGATTCATAATGACATGGATAACGAAATCCACATACTGACCGTCGCTGGTGGCGCGAAGCATCACATCGGCGTAAGCTTCTTCTTCGGTTTGTCTTTCGAGCTTCAAATCCCTGCCTTCCAAAATCGCCGAGAGGGCATCCTCATTAGAGTTGGAAAGCAAAGTAAACTCAATCAGTTCATCAGGGTCGTCAGGGTCAAGATAATATTTTTGTGCTTTGATTGCATATTTTGTATTTTTGCAGCGATTTGAAAATCATAAAACGCGCAACATTATGCAAAAAATGAACATCCCTCTTATGTGCACGCTGCTCCTGCTATCGCTTGTAGTGTGCCCCCTACTTTACATCTATGTAGGTCCTGCACTCGATGACTTACAGTTGGAAACACTGAAAATCCTCGGCATTGTCGCTGGATGCAGTGCATTGCTCTGCTTCACGGTGGCCGAAATCACTGGCAACAACAGTCAGGTCGACAAGATATGGAGCCTCATCCCCATCGCCTATTGCTGGATTATCGCCGCGAAAGGCGGTATGCATCCCCGACTTGTCGTGATGGCGGTGCTGGTTACTCTTTGGGGCATTCGCCTCACCTACAACTTCGCGAAAAAAGGGGCCTACAAACTCCGTTTTTGGGAAGGAGAAGAAGACTATCGTTGGGAAAAGGTCCGCGCCCTTCCTTTCTTACAGAACAAGGCTGTATGGATGGCATTCGACCTCTTTTTCATCTCGGGCTATCAGAATGCCCTCATCCTCATGTTCACATTCCCCGCGCTGGTGTGCATGGGTTCTACCGAGCCTTTCGGTTGGGTGGATGCCATCGCTGCCGTGCTGATGTTTGGCTTCATCCTTTATGAGACCATAGCCGACAAGCAGCAATGGGATTTCCAAAGCAAGAAATGGGCAATGATCAAGTCCGGAAAGACGCTGGAGGAACTTCCCTCGCCCTACAACAAAGGTTTCAACACCCATGGGTTATGGAACGTGAGCCGTCATCCCAACTATATGGCTGAACAAGCCATCTGGGTAAGCTTCTACATTTTCTCCATCGGTGCCGGTGTCGGCATCATCAACTGGAGCATGATCGGAGCCCTGCTGCTGATTGTCCTCTTTACGGCCAGCACCAACCTCGTTGAAGGTATCAGCGGCGACAAGTACCCGGAATACGCCGAATACTGCAAGAAGGTGAATAAGTTTTTCCCCGGGCACAAATACAATGCGTAATTGCGGCTTTTGTATTTTTGCAACCATAAAACACACCACATTATGAAACAGCAACCCATCACTGAAGGATATATGCCCTACTTGGGCTATCAGACATACTACCGCATTGTAGGCGAGCCTTCCAACAAACCCGCTTTGTTGCTACTGCACGGTGGACCAGGCAGCACGCACAACTATTTCGAGGTATTGGACCGCATCGCCGACACAGGCCGTCAGGTGATTTCCTACGACCAAATCGGCTGCGGCAACTCCTATCTCGACGGTCATCCTGAGCTGTGGACACAAGAGACCTGGATCAACGAGCTCATTGCCCTGCGCGAGCATCTGCATCTTGACCAGATTCACCTCCTCGGACAATCGTGGGGTGCCATGCAGGCCATTGCCTACATCATCGACTGCCAGCCCAAAGGCGTCAAGTCGGTGATTCTCTCATCGGGCCACGCCTCCAGCTCACTCTGGGCCAGCGAGCAACACCGCCTCATCAAATACATGCCTGAGGAAGACCAAGAAGCCATCCGTCGCGCCGAAGCCACTGGCAAATGGGACGACCCCGATTATCTCCGTGCTAACGACCATTATTACGAACGGTATGTCATCAGTGTCGACGAGAACTCACCCGAATGCCTCCGCCGTCCCAAACGCGCAGGCAACGAAGCCTATCTCTATGGTTGGGGACCTAACGAATACCAGCCCTTAGGCGACTTGGCCGATTTCGAATACACCGACCGCCTCGACGAAATCAAGCAACCCTGCCTGATATGCAGCGGCACCCGCGACATCTGCACTCCTGTAGTGGCGGCATCGCTCTACGAGAACATCCCCAACAGCCGTTGGGAGGTCTTCAAAGGTGCCCGTCACACTTGCTTCGTCGAACAAACCGACAAGTATTGCGCCATTTTGGAGAAGTGGTTGGAGGAAAATGATTGATCATGTCCATTGTTGTGGGCTTATAGTCGTTTCCAAGTTAAATAACTGTATGCAATATTGTTGACTATTTTATCAAGTAAAAAGATGGATATAACAACACATATTGTGGAAGGGATTACGGTATTCCTTGTAAAAGTGCTTTTAAGGCCAAAGGTGTATTATGTGGAACCTCCGAAACATCCTTGCAAACTTGACAGTCCCTCGCTGCTTATCATCAATCACACCGGTCATCTTGATGGGCCGGTGGTGACCACAATGTTCCGTAAGGACAGGATACATAACCTTGCTGCTAAAGACCGTTTTGAGCAACGGGGCTTTGGGTTCTTTCTGCGTCACACACGATGCATCCCCATCGACCGAGAGAATGCCGATTTATCATGGATTGACAAATCAATAAAGACGATACAAGAAGACAAGGAGTGCGTGGCCATCTTCCCCGAAGGTCGTCACGGTGAGCACAGGAAACAGTTGCCATTCCATCCAGGTGCGACCATACTCGCCGCCAAATCACAGGCTCCGCTGGTGATGGTTTACATCGATGGGCCGATTAAGGTTTTCGGGCCTCGTGCCCGCCTCATCGTGTCGCCTCAGTTCCATTTAGATCCTCCCACAAAAAGCATGAACTCCAAATACATCAGGGAACAAACAGAGGTGTTGCAACAAAAGATGAAAGACTTGATGGATGAGCTGGTGAAAAGGCTTTGAGATTCGGTCACCAAATTCAGCTAATAAAGCAGAAGCAAAAAAGTTATGGACGAAAAAGAATACATCCAAGAACTGGGCCTCACGCCCCATCCCGAAGGCGGCTGGTACCGTCAGATATATGGCAACGACGAAAACGGCAAGAAGCGGATTTCCACCATATATTATATGCTGTGTGATGAAAACTTCTCAGCTTTCCATCGCTTGCATGATGTGGTGGAGATTTGGCACTACCATGCCGGCGAGCCTCTTGACATCTATGTTATCGCTCCCGACGGTGAATTGAAGACCCACCATCTGTCTGCCGATGCAGAGATGCAGGTCGTCATCGAGCCGGAGCAGTGGTTTGCAGCGGAATTGCCAGGCAAAAAGGGATTCACACTCGTGGGATGCGCTGTGGCTCCCGCCTTCACTTTTGAGAATTTCGAGTTGGCGAAAAAATCCGACCTTTTGAAGCGGTATCCGCAACATAAAGCGTTGATTGAGAGACTATGCAAGGATTAAAAATGAACAGGGAAACGAATACTATATTGAAATAATAATGTAAAACTAAAACTTATTACCATGAAAAAGTATTTACATCTCGTTTTGTTGTTGTTCGCGTTTATTGGCGTTGCGAACGCACAACCCGCATCAACCGCCAACTGGTTCGGATACATCTTACCCCCCAATCCGGCAGAATACAAGTATGTCTCTTTTACTATGCAGGATTTAGGGTCGGTGTCCGTTGCGTCGGACGTGCTTCCTCCTGCAAATACAGCAACCTTTGCCAACGGTTATGTATGGAGTGTGAACAACGACAACAGCTATAACATTTGCAGGTCAAGCTTTGATGCCACCAATAATTTTATCGGGGCACCCGAAGTGATGATTGCAGGCGTCTCCTATGTCAATGATATGTCATACAATCCTGCCGACGGAAGGATTTATATCATTACCAATGAACACCTGAAAAGCTTCGATCCGGCTAATCCGAGCGACATGCAAGACCATGGAACGATAGAGCATGATGGCTTCAATTTGGCTATCAATATGGATGGTAACGCTTATATGTTAAGTTCTTGGGGTGAGTTTGGCATATTGAATCTTTCCAATGCGCAATTGACTGTGATCAACCCGATTGATTTGCCGATAAAGATGGCTTTTGACATGATGACGGGCGAATTGTTTGGCGCTCACTATGGCAATTTGTATCAGATTGACACCAATACCGGAGCTTACACCGTCATAGGATCGCTCAACGACGGAAGCAACGGCTATGATCCAACCTGCCTGTTCATGACCTATGGCTCTAGTCCGTATCCGTCGGAATTCACTGTCGGTGATTTGAACTATCGTGTCAATGAAGACCAAGTTTCCGTAACGGTTACTGGTCATGTCAACGGCTACGAAGCCGCCGGACCGTTGGTCATTCCTGCATCGGTGAGTTACGAGGGACACGACTTTGCTGTGACAGTCATCGGAAACACCGCTTTTATGTATTGTTTCTATCTGACAAGTTTGTCCATTCCGAATTCCGTGACCACCATTGAGGAGGGTGCATTTGCGTATTGCTCAGGTTTCACAGGCGATTTGGTGATTCCTAATTCAGTGGTCACCATTGAGCCTAGCGCATTCCATACTTGCTATGCTTTTGACGGATCATTAGTATTGGGCTCTGGCCTTACTAGTATAGGTGCCTGGGCTTTCAATTCATGCGACGGCTTGACCGGCGTATTGAGCATTCCGAGCAACGTGGAATCCATTGGCGAAGACGCTTTTGTGTATTGCGATTTCGACGGTATGGTTGTCGACCCCGAAAACCCCAATTATGACTCAAGAAACGATTGCAACGCCATCATTGTGAGAAGCACAAACGAGCTGGTTTTTGGATGCAAAAACACTCTGATCCCCAACACGGTCACTTCCATCGGCAATAATGCATTCAAGGGCATCACCGGACTGACATCAATAGAAATACCGGATTCAGTAGTTTCCATTGGAGATAACGCCTTTGGTTTTTGCTTCGACCTGACGGGCGATTTAATCATCCCAAATTCGGTAACTTCAATCGGAGCCAGCGCATTTTTCCAGTGTGAAGGATTAGATGGGAAATTGGTTTTAGGCGAATCTGTTGCTTACATCGGCGACTGGGCCTTCAGGAAGTGCTCACACATAACGGAGGCTGTGTCTTTGGCCACCACTCCTGCTACGCTTGGAGACGACTATGGATGTCAGGTGTTTGCCGAATTTGGCGTTCAAACGCTTACCGTTCCTTGCGGATGCGTCGAAGCTTATCAAAACTCTCCATGGTACGACCCAACCGGAATGGTCGGTTTCTATGAGTTCGTTGAAGATTGCACTGCGGTTTCGGAAGGTGAAGCCGTAGTTACAGCAGTTTATCCCAATCCGACATACGGCAAGGTGACCATCGAGGCTGAGGACATCCAGAACATCCTCATCTTCAATATCAATGGAGAAAAAGTCTTTGAAAGTCCCGTGAATGGCGGCACCTATGAATACGATTTCAGCAACCAAGCAGCGGGTGTGTATGTCATCAAGGTGGAGACGACAAAGGGTGTTGAAACAAAGCGGGTGACGGTTTTATAGACTGTAATAATTGTCATGAGCCGCAGCCCAAAGGTTGCGGCTTTTTTTGTACCATCATTCCATCTGCTCATAGTCACGGGCGAGGCCGCCTTGCGAAGTTTCCTTGTAGAGCGAAGGTATGTCTTTTCCAGTTTCTTTCAGGGTCTCCACTACCTTGTCGAACGACACGCGATGACGGCCATCGGAGAAAGTGGAGTAGATATTGGAATCCAAGGCACGAGCAGCGGCATAGGCGTTGCGCTCGATGCAGGGAATCTGTACGAGGCCGCAGACGGGGTCGCAAGTCATACCCAGATGATGTTCCAAAGCCATTTCGGCAGCGTATTCAATCTGTGCGGGGCTACCCCCAAACAGTTGGTTGGCGGCAGCGGCAGCCATAGCACAGGCAACGCCCACCTCACCTTGGCAACCTACCTCAGCTCCCGAGATAGAGGCATTGGTGCGCACGATGTTGCCCACTAAACCCGCCGTCACCAATGCACGAATAATGCGTAGGTCGGAGAACTCGTAACTCTTCGAGAGATGATACAACACAGCGGGCATCACGCCGCAAGAGCCGCATGTCGGGGCCGTGACCACACGGCCGCCTGAGGCATTTTCTTCCGAAACGGCCAAAGCGTAAGAATACACCAAACCGCGGCTGCGTAAGGTATGGGTGTAACCTGAGGCCTTGATGTGATACATGGCCGCCTTGCGGCTCAAGTTGAGCGGCCCAGGCAACACACCCTCGGCTTGCAGCCCGCGCTCAACAGCGTCTTTCATCACCTGCCACACCTCCTTCATCGTATCTTCGATTTCTTTTTGGTTTTCGTACTCATACACATACTCCCAATAGGTACGCCCCCGTTGTTCACACCAATTGAGGATGTCGGTCATCTTGGACAGCGGATAAATGTCAGGTTGTTCGCTCTGCTTGCCTTCTTCGGCGAGGTTGCCACCCCCGATGCTGTAAACCGTCCACTCGCCCAACAGCGTTTTGTCCTTGTCAAAAGCCTTGAAACACATTCCATTGGGATGGAAAGGCAAGATGATGTCGGGTTCCCATACGATTTCCGTTGGGGCTTGCAGCGTTTTGAGGATAGCCCAGTCGGTCATGTGACCTTTGCCCGTGGCGGCGAGGCTGCCATAGAGCGTCACCTCGAAGGCGGCGGCGTGGGGATAACGTTCGTTGAAAATGGCGGCGGCTTTTTGCGGCCCCATGGTGTGGCTGCTTGAAGGACCCACACCGATTTTATAGATGTCCTTGATGGATTTCATGGCGGTAGATTGAATTTTGTAATCGGGGACAAAGATACAAAATTTCCAGTCATCACCTATTTCGGTGTCAACTTGATTTTGGGCGGGGTACATTCCTACCATTGAGAAATGCCAACAAAATAGAAAAGGGTTCCGCAGTGGCGGGACCCTTTTGTGTATTAGCGATGCAAGCGAATAAGCGGGATTCTGTTCCCCTTGCGGGGCGACTGTCATTTCTCTAGACCTGCGGTCACCCGAAGGTTCAAGCGCCCTACCCTGAGACGACGGACGAGCAGCCCGTTCGAGGCCGAGGCCCCATTGTCTCTATACTTGGACTTGCAGCCCATAAGGTTTACCCCAGCGGAATGTCGCCACCCGCCGCGTGAGCCCTTACCTCGCGTTTTCACCCTTACCAATGTCATCCTCACGGAGCAGTGACCTTGGCGGTATATTTTTCTGTGGCACTGTCTGTTGCCCTTTCGGACACCTTCCTGTTAAGAAGTATGGTGCTCTGTGCTGTCCCGACTTTCCTCGCGCCGGCTTTCCCGGCCCGCGACAGTCTGCCTGAATCGCGGTGCAAAAATAGGGATTTTTTAGAAACTAGCCCGACAAAACCGCTGTTTCCCCACATAATCCTCCAAAATCTCAGTCTCGGCAAAGCCCATCTCACGACACAGAAGCAGCATCTCCTCCCACATCCGTTCGTTAATCTCGAACCAAACCTGGCCATCTGGATTCAACTGCTTTTTGGCTAATTCCAATATCTTGCGATAAAACCGTAGCGGGTCGTCGTCGGGGACAAACAATGCGGTTTCGGGTTCCCAATCGAGGACGTTGGCTTCCATGGCTGCGCGTTCGCTGTCGCATACGTATGGCGGGTTGCTCACAACCAAATCCACAGGCTGACTGAAAAAATCGGATGTTGGATGGAGCACATCGTCGTGTACAAAAGTCACTTTTGCGCCGTGGCTTTCGGCGTTCTCTTTGGCGATTTGCAGGGCTTCTTCCGAGACATCGAAGGCGATGACTTCGGCGTCGGGGAACTGTTTGGCCAAGGCGATGGCGATACAGCCCGAGCCAGTGCCGATGTCCCAAATTCTAAAGGGTGGTTTTTGACTCTTGGCAACGCTGCCCATAGATTCCCTCTCCCGCACATACCCTTGTTGGAATGACATGGGCAGCTGGATGGAATGACATAGGAGGCTAGAACATATCTTATTCACCAGCTCTTCCGTCTCGGGGCGAGGGATGAGCACGGCTGGCGACACCTTTATTAATAAGTCGTTGAAGCGTGCCATGCCCGTCACGTATTGCACCGGCTCGCCAGCCATAAGTCTTCGAACCGCCTCCGAGAGCAGGTAGTGCTGCCGCTCGTCGATGCAGAGGTTGGGTTCCATCAATTGGCGCTTCAAATCGATGTTGAAGAGGTCTTCGAGCAGGATACGGATCAGTTGTTCCGCCTCGCGCTGGGGGAACTTCGCGGACAGCTTCTCTATGAAGAGACGTTTTGTTTTGCCAAGGTTGAAACCAATCATAGTGCAAATTTACGAAAAAGCCTGTCCGATTTAGAAGTTTTTTATGTATTTTTGCAACGATGAAATAATTATGAGCAAGTCCATTATCGATAGAATCAATTACATTGTGGCCCTGATAACGGAGTTTGCCACCGCTCATCACATTACCACTCAACAAGCCTATCAGTATTTACAGCAGTACAAAGGCCTTGATTTTGTGGAGAAGTTTTATGATGTAGAGCACACTTTTTCCTTTGAAAACACGGTGGAGGATTTGACGCTCTATTGCAAACGGATGGGAGGAAATTTGGCATAAAAGCGCTATGAACGGGAAAGAGACATTTATGGTGGAGACTTTGACGCGCGAGTTGATTGTGCGTTTGATGGAGGAGCAATCTCTCCCGATGCGCGAAGCGATGGGGATTGTCTATAACTCAAAGACTTACGCAGCGCTCAATAACTTAAACACAGGGCTTTATTTTCAAAGTCCGGCATACATTTACGACATTTTAGAGCAAGAACTAAAAACAAATTACACAGAAAAACAGAAGAATTAAACTAACATATTATAAACCATAGCGTTTGCTATTTGTCTATTCGCAGTGAAACGTAGGAAATTTCATGAATACGCAAATAAAGAAAGTGCAAGTGCAACCCCGCAATGCGGGCGGCTTGTTTTTCTTTTGGCGCATTCCTACGGCCACACTGCGAGCAAGTTTGCCCGCAGTTTTTTTATTGGCCGTAGAGACCGGATATGAAAAATAGGCGACCGCTCCAAAATAATAACGCATGTGGTCCAAACAAGATGAACTAAACTTTTTCAATGACGCCATCAACATTTCGAGCATTGAAAATTTGATGATGCGCGTCAGAGGCAGATATTATGCCTTTCAACCCAAAACAGACAACTCAAGGGTCAATGTTCCGAATTCAAGAAATGCTCTCATCGGCACTAACACAGAAAAATGGTGTAAAGACCTGTTTTCTCAAATCGCACGACACAATAATCTATATGCAGTAAATGGTGTCGTTTGCGAGGAAATAGGATTATCAAGGCAAAGCGCCGCCGATTTGGCTTTCTGCACATCTGCCAGCACTATCCAAAGACCCGAGAACATCAAATTGATTTTTGAAATCAAGATGGGGATCGTGAACAATTACTTCTATAATGACGACGAGGAATTTGAATTTTGCGGCGATTATTACTCTCACAAAGGAAATCCTTCTCTGCTCCGCTCCGATAGCATGCTTAAAGCCATCGGAAAATCTATCAACTTGAGAGTTGACAGCTCAAAAGCAAAGAAAATACCTATTGTCATCCTAGGCAATTCGCCTATAACAGTAAACTATGTAAAGAAAGTTGATTGCCTAAAACAAAGTGGGGTAATCCAGAAATTCATTTCACTATACCCCAACCCCACCAACCGAGAGTTTATCAAGGAAACGCCTGAGAAAGGGTTTGAGACATTCGACTCTCCCAATCAAATCGAGACCTATATTGACCAGATATTAAACGCTAACATGAACTATTTCAGTTCCATGATGAGCAACAAAGATTTGGGGAGGATCATCTCTATTGCCAATGCGGAAACCACTGACGAGTTAAAAGGACAACGATTCATCGAAATGCTGAACTTATGAAAAAAGGAACAGAGACTTCATCATTCGGCGTTTCAGCAAGAGTTGGCCATAACGCCGACAAGTTTTACCAATCAAACTTGTATCAAGGCATACAATTGATTGAAGCAAAGGACAAGACTGAAAATCATTTGAGCGACGACAAAGTAAACAAGATATACGCTCATTCTTCAGAGGACATGAAAGAATTACCGGATAATTCCATCCACTTAATGATTACCTCTCCCCCTTACAATGTCACCAAAGAATACGACCAAAATCTCACATTGCAAGACTACCTACAGTTATTGGATAATGTAATGCGCGAAACATACCGAGTGTTGGTTGATGGCGGAAGAGCTTGTGTGAATGTCGCCAATTTGGGAAGGAAACCTTATATCCCTTTGACGGATTACGTTGGACGGATTATGGCTGACATCGGATACAACTATCGAGGACAAATCATTTGGGATAAAGCGGCTTCATCTGGAGGTTCTTGTGCCTGGGGCAGTTGGCAAAGTGCTGCAAATCCAATATTAAGAGATGTGCATGAATATATTCTAGTGTTCAGTAAAGGTAGCATGAGCCGAAAAAAGGGGAAAGACACCATCAAAAAGGAAGATTTCTTGGATTGGACTAAAAGCATTTGGAAGATGAATGCAGAAAGTGCAAGACGCGTCAACCATCCCGCACCATTCCCCGAAGAACTACCACATAGGTTGATCAATCTTTATAGTTTTGAAGGTGACGTGGTTTTAGACCCCTTTATGGGAAGCGGTACCACAGCCGTTGTTGCTTTGAAGAACAAGAGAAGATTCGTTGGATATGATATTTCTGAGGAGTACATCAAAATCGCCAATAATAGAATCGCCAACGTTGGGCAATTACTTTAGTTTCAGGTCTTAAGATTGACTCTATACACCTTGCTCCTTAATTTAGTTGCACGGTAAAAACATTTTGTGGACCGATTACATTGTTTAAAATCAATCTAAATTATCGTTTTACCCCGAAATAAAACGAAAAGTCGAACAATGTTTGCCCAAAATTCCCTAATTTCGTGGCTCATTAAAAACAGAACACAACAAATTCTAAAATCAAATCAATATGGCAAAATTCAGAGGAGCCATCGTCGTTGACATCGAGCGTTGCAAAGGCTGCGGCGTATGCATCACAGCCTGCCCATGCAAAGTCATCGAACTGGCAAAAGAAGTAAACGGAAAAGGTTACAACTACGCATTTATGGCCAATCCCGAAGCCTGCATAGGCTGCGCGAGCTGCGGCATCACCTGCCCCGACGGCGTCATCAAGGTCTACAAAAAAGCCCTGTAATCCAACCAATTGTCTAACAAATCAAAAAAATCTTACATAATGGGAGAATTAAAACTGATGAAGGGTAACGAGGCATTGGCCGAAGCCGCCATCCGCTGCGGCGCCGATGCTTATTTCGGATATCCTATCACCCCCCAGTCGGAAGTGATCGAGTATCTGTCGGAACAGAACCCTTACGAACGCACCGGTATGGTCGTTCTTCAAGCTGAAAGTGAATTGGCAGCCATCAACATGGTGTACGCCGCTGGTGCTGCTGGCAAGCGCGTCATGACCTCCTCCTCCAGCCCAGGCGTGTGCCTGAAGCAGGAAGGCTTGGCCTACATCGCTGGCGCCGAAGTGCCTTGCGTCTTCGCCGACGTCGTGCGCGGCGGCCCGGGCCTCGGTACCATCCAGCCCTCACAGGCCGACTATTTCCAGAACACCAAGGGTGGTGGCAACGGCGACTATCGTAACATCGTCCTCGCCCCTGCTTCCGTCCAGGAAATGGCTGACTTCGTGCCGCTGGGCTTCGAACTGGCCTTCAAGTACAGAATGGCAGTGTGCATCCTCTCCGACGGTGCCATCGGCCAGATGATGGAAAAGGTCGTCCTGCCCGAGCAGAAAGCCCGCCTCACCGAAGAGGAAATCAAAGCCAAGTATCCTTGGGCACTGACAGGCCGCAAGCGTGGTACGCAACACCGCGTGATCACCTCCTTGGACCTCGACTCCGCCCGCATGGAAGAACACAACCGCGCCCTGCAGCGCAAGTATGACGAAGTGACCAAGAACGAAGTGCGCTACGAGATGATCGACTGCGACGATGCCGAATACGTGTTTGTCGCTTACGGCTCCAGCGCCCGTATCGCCCAAAAGTCGGTGCAACTCGGTCGCGCCGCTGGTCTGAAGGTTGGTCTGCTCCGCCCCATCACCTTGTGGCCCTACCCGACCCAAGCCATCCGCAACCTCATCGACAAGGGTGTCAAGGGATTCCTCTCAGTCGAATTGAGCTGCGGTCAGATGATCGAAGACGTGCTGCTGGCCTGCAACGGCCGCGCCAAGGCCGAACACTTTGGCCGCGTCGGTGGTATCATCCACACCCCGGAAGAAGTTCTCGAAGCTATGAAGAAACAAATTATAGGAGAATAAGACAATGGCAGACATCACATTACAAGATATCATCCAGCCTGAAAACTTGGTTTACGAAAAATCAAAGCTGCTGACGGAAAAACCTTTCCACTACTGCCCCGGTTGCGGTCACGGCACTGTGCACCGCATCATCGCCGAAGTGCTCGAAGAGCTCGGCGTTGACGACCGTACCATCGGTGTCTCCCCCGTGGGTTGCGCCGTTATGGCTTACGACTACTTCGACGTCGACTTCGTCGAGGCTGCCCACGGCCGTGCTCCGGCGTGCGCCACGGGTATCAAGCGCGTGTGGCCCGACAAGGTCGTGTTCTCCTACCAAGGCGACGGCGACCTCGCTGCCATCGGCACCTGCGAGACCATCCACACCTGCAACCGTGGTGAGAACATCACCATGATCTTCGTCAACAACGGTATCTACGGCATGACCGGTGGTCAGATGGCCCCCACCACCCTCGTGGGCATGAAGACCGCCACCACGCCTTACGGCCGTATGCCTCAGTGGCCCGACGGAACACCTAACAACGGTTTCCCGCTCCAGATCACCCAACTGCTGGCCCAACTTCCTGGCACCCGCTACGTCACCCGTCAGGCTGTGTTCAGCCCCGCTGCCGTGCGCAACGCCAAGAAGGCCATCAAGAAGGCTTTCCAGAACCAGATTGAGAACAAGAACGGTGTCAACTTCGTTGAAATCGTTTCGAACTGCAACTCCAACTGGAAGATGAGCGCCGTCGACGCCAACAAGTGGTTGCAAGACAACATGCTGCCCGTCTATCCTTTGGGCGACCTCAAGGACAATTTCGAGCTGATTAAGAAATAACTAAAAACGACAAAGCAATGACAGAAGAAATTATTATAGCCGGTTTCGGCGGACAAGGTGTCTTGTCAATGGGTAAGATCCTTGCTTACAGTGGTATCATGCAGGACAAGGAAGTCAGCTGGATGCCTTCATACGGCCCCGAGATGCGTGGCGGTACGGCCAACGTGACCGTCATCGTCAGCGACGAGCGCGTGTGCTCCCCCATCCTCAACGCTTTCGACACTGCCGTCATTCTGAATCAGCAGTCGCTCGACAAGTTTGAGGACAAAGTGAAGCCTGGTGGTTACCTGATTTACGACCCCAACGGCATCACCCACAAGCCCACCCGTAAGGACATCCACATCTACAGCATCGAAGGCGCACAACTCGCCTCCGACATGGGCAACAGCAAGGTGTTCAACATGATCATCTTAGGTGCTTTCCTGAAGGTGCGTCCCATCATCGACAACAAGAACGTCGAAGAGGGTCTGCGTCACTCCTTGCCGGAGCGCGCCCACAAGCTCATCCCGCTGAACATGCAGGCCGTCCAGGTCGGTATGGACAACATCAAGGCTGAGAACTAATCCTCACTAAGCCGAGAACAAAAAAGCCGTTCGATTGAGCGGCTTTTTTTGTGCCTCATACACCACCAGTAAAACAAGAAAGGCTGTCATTTGGCAGCCTTTCTTCGTCTGTATAGGAAAGAGATTACTCCTTGACTTCTTCTGCGGGAGCCTCGGCAGGAGCCTCAACAGCGGCTTCAGCCTTAGGGGCAGCCTTCTTGGAACTACGACGGGTGGTCTTAGCCTTGGCGGGCTTTTGACCCTCGCGGGTGTAGACCTCGTTGTAGTCGACAAGTTCCATCATGGCCATCTCGGCGGCGTCGCCCAGACGGTTTTCCGGCATGCGGATAATGCGGGTGTATCCACCAGGACGATTAGCCACTTTCGGGCCCACTTCACGGAACAGCTCGGTGACGGCAACTTTGTTTTGCAGGTAGGCAAAAACAACTCTGCGGTTGCTCGAACCGGTCTCAGTCGTGGCGTTGTTCTCGGGCTTGGCCTTGGTGATCAAGGGCTCGATGTACATACGCAAAGCCTTGGCCTTGGCAGTCGTGGTGATGATGCGTTTGTTGAGAATCAGCGAAGCAGCCATGTTAGAGAGCATAGCCTTACGGTGAGCGCTCTTTCTTCCCAAGTGATTGAATTTCTTATTGTGTCTCATCTTACTTATTCCTTATCTAATTTAAATTTGCTGACATTCATTCCGAACTCGAGGCCTTTGCTTCTGACCAGTTCGTCGAGCTCCGTGAGCGACTTCTTACCGAAGTTACGGAACTTGAGGAGGTCTTGTTTGTTGAAGGCGACAAGTTCACCAAGCGTTTCAACCTCAGCAGCTTTCAAGCAGTTCAAGGCGCGGACCGAGAGGTCAAGGTCAACGAGCTTGGTCTTGAGGAGCTGACGGATATGCAATGAGCCCTCATCGAAGTCTTCAGTGACGGTCTTCTCATCGGGGACGAGGTTGATGTTCTCGTCGGAGAAGAGCATGAAGTGGTAAATGAGGATCTTTGCGGCTTCTTTCAGGGCATCTTTGGGGTTGATAGAGCCATCGGTGTCGATTTCGAGGACCAGCTTTTCATAGTCGGTCTTCTGTTCGACACGCCAGTTTTCCACCTTGAAGCTCACGTTGCGGATGGGCGTGTAGATGGAGTCGATAGCGATGGTATCGACCGGAGCGCCAACCACCTTGTTCTCGTCGGCAGGCACATAGCCCCTACCCTTGTTGATGTTGAGTTCGATATTCAACTTCACGGAAGGTTCGAGGTTGCAGATGACGAGATCGGGGTTGAGCACTTGGAAGGAGCAGAGGTACTTGTTGATGTCACCGGCTTTGAATTGCTCTTGGCCCGTGATGGTAAAGCTGACCTTCTCGTGCACTTCGGTGGGCACGACTTGCTTTAGGCGCACTTGCTTGAAGTTCAGCACCATGTCAGCGACGTCTTCGATAACGCCATCGATGGAAGCGAACTCATGGGTGACGCCATCAATGTGAATAGAAGTGATTGCGAAGCCTTCAAGAGAAGACAACAGGATTCTTCTAAGCGCATTACCAATGGTGATGCCGAAACCTGGTTCTAGAGGTCGAAACTCGAATACGCCTTTGGTGTCGGAGCCTTCAACCATGATAACCTCATCGGGTTTTTGAAACGCTAATATTGCCATGTTGAATAATTTTACCAGGTTAACAAAGAACAATTACTTAGAATACAATTCGACGATGAGCTGTTCGTTGATGTTCTCCGGAATCTCTTCGCGGGCGGGATAGTTCAAGAACTTGCCGCACATCTTGTCCGCATCCCATTCAAGCCAGGCAAAGTTGCTGCCTTGACGCCCTTCAAGGGAGTTGGTAACGACTTCCAAACTCTTTGATTTTTCACGGACGCCGACGACATCACCCACTTTAACAAGGTAGGACGGGATGCTGAGGACGCTGCCGTTGACGACGATATGACGATGGTTCACGAGCTGACGGGCGGCGGCGCGGGTGGGAGCGATTCCCATGCGATACACCACATTGTCAAGACGTGATTCCAAAAGTTGCATCAGGATCAAACCAGTGACGCCTTCCTTACGGCGGGCGTGTTCAAAGGTCTTGCGGAATTGTCTCTCGAGAACTCCGTAGGTAAATTTAGCCTTTTGCTTCTCCTTGAGCTGAGTGCCGTATTCCGAAACTTTCTTTCTTCTGCTGTTGGCACCATGCATTCCAGGAGGATAATTTCTCTTTTCGAAGTACTTGTCTGAACCGAAAATGGGTTCACCAAACTTACGAGCGATTTTCGTTTTTGGACCTGTATATCTAGCCATAATTCTACGTTTTTAATTGTTCAACTTACACTCTTCTACGTTTGGGAGGACGGCATCCGTTGTGCGGCAGCGGGGTGACGTCGATGATTTCGGTCACTTCAACGCCCATCGAGTGGATGGCACGGATAGCAGATTCACGTCCCGAACCAGGTCCCTTCACATAAACTTTAACTTTGCGTAATCCCAAGTCATAGGCAGTCTTGGCGCACTCTTCAGCAGCCATCTGAGCAGCGTATGGTGTGTTCTTCTTTGAGCCTTTAAAGCCCATCTTACCTGCTGATGCCCAAGAAATGACTTGTCCTTCATTGTTGGTCAGAGAAACGATGACGTTGTTGAACGAAGCCTTCACGAAAGCCATGCCCGTTGCCTCGATCTTCACAACACGCTTCTTTGTAACTTTGTTGTTTTTTGCCATTTTTTAATTGTGTGGTTTTTTAATTAGATATGATCCAACTACTTATTACTTCGTAGCTTTCTTCTTGTTTGCAACAGTCTTCTTACGGCCCTTACGGGTACGTGCGTTGTTCTTCGTGCTCTGTCCACGGACGGGAAGGCCTGCACGATGACGGACACCTCTGTAGCAACCGATATCCATCAAACGCTTAATGTTCATCTGAACTTCACCGCGAAGCTCACCTTCGGTCTTGTACTGTTCGGCAATGATGTCACGGACAGTCTTCTGCTCGTCGTCGGTCCAATCTTGGACTTTCTTGGCAGGCTCAACACCGGCTTTGTTCAGGATTTCCTTGGACAGCGAACGTCCAATGCCGTAAATGTAGGTCAACGAGATTTCACCGGCTTTGTTGCTCGGGATATCTACACCAGCGATTCTTGCCATATTTTCTTATTTCTTTAGTTTAAATTATCGACCAGAATTAACCCTGACGCTGATTTTCTTTAGGGTTCTTCTTATTAATCACATACACTCTGCCCTTACGCTTCACGATGATGCAGTCGGCAGATCTTTTCTTTACAGATGCTTGAACTTTCATTTCAATATGCTTTTGTAGTTTGCTCTTTAATTCTTGTATCTGAAGGTGATACGGCCCTTTGTCAAATCATAGGGAGACATTTCCAACTTGACTTTGTCGCCAGGCAGGATCTTGATATAGTGCATGCGCATCTTGCCGGAGATAGTGGCGATGATGACCAAACCGTTCTCCAACTCGACACGGAACATGGCGTTACCCAATGCTTCCACTACGGTGCCTTCCTGTTCAATTGACAATTGTTTTACCATACTTTATTCGTTCAAATACTTAATATTGCGTTATTTACACTAGTCCTTCACTACGTTGGACCCTTATTTAGGGCTGCAAAAGTACAAATTCTTTTCCAATTTGAGAGGATTTTTTATCAAATTTATTCATCCTCACCACTTTGTCGTCGAATTCAACCCTTTTTTCGGGGAACCTCCGAAGGATTTCCGGAGGTTCTCCGAATTGGGCTTGCTTTGCGCCAACGGGCAAAGAGCAATTCTATTACATTCTGCCGACGCGGCCTTTGATACGACCAGTCTTGGTGAGACCATCATAGTGGTGCATCAAGAGGTGGCTTTCAATTTGCTGCAAGGTGTCGAGCACAACGCCCACAAGAATCAGCAGCGAGGTTCCGCCATAGAAGTGCGAGAAACCGGTGGTGACGTTCATGAGCGATGCCACGATGGCAGGCATGATGGCAACGATGCCAAGGAAGATGGAACCCGGCAGGGTGATTCTCGACATGATGGTGTCGAGGTACTCGGCCGTCTTCTTACCAGGCTTCACGCCAGGGATGAATCCGCCATTTTTCTTGATGTCCTCAGCCATTTGGTTGGTGTTCATCGTCACTGCCGTATAGAAATAGGTGAAGGCAATGATCATGAGGAAGAACACGAAGTTGTACCAGAAGCCGTTGATGTTGGTGAAAGCAGCGGCAAATCCCGTCAGGGCATCCGTCTGTCTGAAACCGGCGATGGTGATAGGCAGGAACATGATGGCCTGGGCGAAGATGATAGGCATAACGCCAGCGGCATTCACTTTCAGCGGGATGTATTGGCGGACGCCACCGTACTGGCGGTTACCGACAACACGCTTGGCATACTGTACCGGGATCTTACGTGTGCCTTGGACGAGGGCGATAGTGCCCACCATCACGAAGAACAACACGATCAGCTCGATGACGAGGACCAACAGACCCGTACCGCCTTGGTTGAATCGGGTAGCGCATTCGGCAGCGAAGGCACCGGGAAGACGGGCAATGATACCAATCATAATGATGAGGGAGATACCATTGCCGATACCCTTATCGGTGATTCTTTCGCCGAGCCACATGATGAACAGAGTGCCAGCCACCAGCAGGATCACCGAAGAAATCCAGAAGAAGACTCCGGGAGCGTCACCATTGAAGGGAGTGACAGCGGTGGTAGCGCCAGCCATCCTGAACTGCTCGATGACGTTCTTGATGTAACCAGGGGCCTGGATGACCACGATGATCACAGTCAGGTAACGCATGATCTGGTTCAGTTTCTTACGGCCGCTCTCACCTTCCTTTTGCAGGCGTTGGAAGTAAGGCACTGCCATACCGAGCAATTGGATGATGATGGATGCGGTGATGTAAGGCATGATACCGAGGGCGAAGACGGAAGCGTTGCCGAAAGCACCGCCGGAGAACATGTTCAGCAGGCCGAGAAGACCGCCTTCACTGCTCCTTTGGAGGATCGACAGCTGGTTCGGGTCGACGCCAGGAATCACGACGAATGAGCCGAAGCGATAAACCAAGATGATGAGGATCGTGTAAAGGATGCGTTGACGCAGCTCCTCAATCTTGAAGATATTCCTTATGGTTTCAAACAATCTGTTCATTTCGTTTCGTATTTGTCGCAAGTTCCACCGACGGCCTCGATAGCTTCCTTAGCCTTAGCGGAAAAAGCGTGAACCCTAACTTCCAATTTTGCAGTCAATTCACCCTTGGCCAAAACCTTGACGAGTTCCTTCTTGTGGGTGACACCATTTTCGACAAGCACTTCGGGAGTGATCACCGAGATACCTTTGTCAGCGAGTTTCTGCAAAGTTGCGAGGTTGACGGGGCAATACTCAACGCGATTCATGTTCTTGAAACCGAACTTGGGAACCAAACGGGCGAGAGGCATCTGACCGCCTTGGAAGCCGATCTTACGCTTTGCGCCTGAGCGGGCTTGAGCACCCTTATGACCGCGCGTTGACGTGCCGCCTCTTCCCGAACCTTGGCCACGGCCTAATCTTTTCTTTTCCTTTGTAGAACCTGCTGCTGGTTTTAAATTACTTAAATCCATGATAATGTAGATTTGATAAGTTCAACAATTAGATTTCTTCGATCTTGAGAAGATGGGCGATTTTGTTCACCATGCCGGCCATGACGGGGTCGTCCATGTCGACCTCGACAGACTGGTGCATCTTTCTCAGCTTGAGTGACCTCAAAGTGTCCTTTTGATCTTGTGGTCTTCCGATACCACTTCTGACTTGGGTGATTCTTACTTTCTTCATCTTTCAAAAGTTTTATCCGTTAAACACAGTATCCAAATCCACACCTCTCAATTGAGCGACGGTATAAGCATCGCGCATTCTGGTCAGCGCATCGAAAGTGGCCTTCACAACGGAGTGAGGGTTGGACGAGCCTTTCGACTTGGCCATCACGTTCTTCACGCCAACGCTTTCGAGGACGGCACGCATGGCACCGCCAGCGATAACGCCGGTACCGGGGGTAGCGGGCTGGATGTAGACGTAAGCACCGCTATACTTACCGTATTGTTCGTGAGGCAGCGTGCCGTTCAGAACGGGAACCTTCACAAGGTTCTTCTTGGCGTCGTCGACGCCCTTCTGGATAGCGGCAGTGGCTTCCTTGGCCTTACCGAGACCGTAACCGACAACACCATTCTCATTGCCGACGACAACCAGTGCTGCGAAAGTGAAAGTACGACCACCTTTGGTCACCTTGGTGACGCGGTTGATGCTAACGAGACGTTCCTTGAACTCGATTTCGCTAGACTTTACTCTTTTTACATTAACTTCTGCCATGACAATTAGAATTTAAGTCCTCCATTACGAGCTGCGTCGGCCAGCGACTTCACTCTACCATGATACAAATAACCATTACGATCGAACACGACCTTCTCGATGCCGGCGGCCTTGGCCTTCTCGGCGATCAGGGCGCCAACCTTGGCGGCCTGTTCGGTCTTCGTGATCTTTTCGTTTTCGATGCCGTTCTCGCGGGAACTGGCGGCAGCCAGGGTCTTGCCGACTTCGTCGTCAATCAGCTGCACATAGATTTGCTTGTTGCTTCTGAAGACAGACATGCGCGGACGTTCGGCGGTACCAGAAATCTTCTTTCTGATGCTTTTCTTGATGAACTGTCTTCTCTCTTCTTTAGTTTTAGTCATTGTGTTACTTTCTTTACTGAGGTATTAACGATTACTTACCAGCAGCTTTACCTGCCTTACGTCTCAGGACTTCGCCTTCGAACTTGATACCCTTACCCTTATAAGGTTCAGGCTTACGCATCGAGCGGATCTTTGCGGCCACCTGACCAAGAAGTTGTTTGTCGTGTGAACGCATCTTCAAGATGGGGTTCTTACCTCTCTCGTTGATGGTTTCAATCTTGATCTCCGGAGGCATCTCCATGAAAATGTTGTGGGAGAAGCCCAGAGCCATTTCGAGGATTTGTCCCTTGGCCTCGGCCTTGTAACCGACACCGACAAATTCCTGCACTGTTTCAAAACCTTCGTTGACGCCCTTGACCATATTGGCGATGAGGGCGCGATAAAGTCCGTGCATGGCGCCCGGCTTACCGGCGGCGGTAGCCTCGTTGGGCTTCACATGCAGCTGGCCGTCTTCCATTTCGAGGATGACAGCGTCGCCGTACTTCTGCGAAAGTTCACCTAATTTACCTTTGACTGTGATGACACCGTCTTTGATGTCGACCGTGACGCCAGCGGGGATGGCGATAGGCAATTTACCAATTCTTGACATACTTTCTATCTCCTATTTTTAGCTAACGTAACAAATCACTTCACCGCCGATGTGGAGCTTGCGGGCTTCCTTGTCGGTCATCACACCCTGCGAGGTGGAGATGATGGCGATACCGAGGCCATTCATCACACGCGGCAGGTTTTCACTGTCAGCATACCTTCTCAGGCCAGGACGCGAGACGCGGTCGATGGTCGTGATGGCGGGCAGCTTGGTCACAGGATGGTACTTAAGAGCGATCTTAATGACATTCTGTGATTTCTTTTCTCCTTCTTCGAACTTGTAGTTGAGGATGTAGCCCTTCTCGAAGAGGATCTTCGTGATGGCCTTCTTCATGTTCGAAGCGGGGATCTCAACGATTCTATGCTTGGCATTGTTCGCATTGCGGATGCGAGTCAGATAATCTGCTATAGGGTCTGTATTCATCTTTCTTCTGATCTTAAAAGTTTACCAACTAGCTTTCTTAACACCCGGGATCAAGCCTTTGAGGGCCATCTCACGGAAATCAATACGCGAAATGCCAAACTGACGCATATAGCCTTTCGGACGACCGCTGAGTTTGCAACGGTTGTGCAGGCGGACGGGGCTGGAGTTCTTCGGCAGTTTCTGCAGGCCTTCGTAATCGCCGGCTGCTTTCAGGGCAGCGCGTTTCTCAGCATATTTCGCGACCATCTTTGCTCTCTTGCGCTCACGCGCTTTCATTGATTCTTTAGCCATAGTTTACTTGTTTTGATTTTTAAAGGGAAGACCAAAATGTTTCAACAGAGCCAATGCCTCTTGGTCGGTCTTGGCTGAAGTGACGAAGGTGATGTTCATACCGTTCATCTTCACGACCTTCTCGATGTCGATTTCGGGGAAGATGATCTGCTCGGTGATACCGAAGCTGTAGTTGCCACGGCCGTCGAAGCCTTTGTCGCTGATACCCCTGAAGTCGCGGACACGCGGGAGAGCCACGCAGACAAGGCGCTCGAGAAACTCGTACATCTTGTCACCACGCAGCGTCACGTGAACGCCAATCGGGTTGCCACGACGCAGTTTGAAGTTACTGACGTCGTGTCTAGAAATGGTCGGAACGGCTTTCTGGCCGGTGATTGCGGACATTTCCTCAACACCGTAGTCGATCAGTTTCTTATCGGCCAAAGCTGCGCCGATGCCCTGATTGAGTGAAATTTTCAGAAGCCGTGGAACCTGCATCACGCTCTTGTAGTGGAATTCTTCCATCAATGCAGGCACGATTTCACTCTTGTATTGTCCTCTAAGTCTGGGTTGATAGTTCATAGTTACTTAATGATTTCACCTGTTTTCTTTGAATAACGGACCAGTTTGCCGTTCTCATCTTTCTTACGCCCAATCCTCGAGGGTTTGCCGCTCTTGTCGACCACCATGAGGTTGGAGATGTGGATAGGGGCTTCCTGCTTAACGATGCCACCTTGGGGATGTTCGGTGTTGGGGCGGGTGTGCTTGGAGATAATTCTAACGCCTTCGACGATAGCTCTATTCTTGTCCACATCCACGCGCATCACCTTACCTTGCTTGCCTTTGTCGTTGCCTGAAAGGACCAAAACGGTGTCGCCTTTCTTTACATGTAATTTGCTCATTTCTTTCAGTTTTTAAGGATTAATTAAAGCACTTCTGGAGCGAGCGAAACTATTTTCATGAACTGCTTTTCACGCAACTCTCTTGCCACTGGCCCGAAGATACGGGTACCGACGAGTTCGCCGGCTTGGTTCAGCAGCACGCAAGCATTGTCATCGAAGCGGATGTAGGAACCGTCGGCACGACGGGTTTCCTTCTTGGTTCGGACTACGACTGCCTTCGAGACGGTACCTTTCTTTACGTTGCCGCTCGGGATGGCGCTTTTCACGGTGACGACGATGATGTCGCCCGTGTGGGCGTAACGCTTCTTGGTTCCACCCAACACTCTGATGCAGAGGACTTCCTTTGCACCGCTATTGTCAGCTACTGCGAGTCTGGTTTCCTGTTGTATCATATTACTTAGCCCTTTCGATAATTTCTACAAGTCTCCAACATTTTCTTTTGCTCAGCGGACGGGTTTCCATGATGCGCACGGTATCGCCGATGTTGCATTCTTCCTTCTCGTCATGAGCCATAAAACGGTTCGTCTTTTTGATGAACTTTCCGTAAATCGGGTGTTTTTCGCGACGCTCGATTTCCACGACGATGGATTTCTGCATCTTGTTGCTGACGACCACGCCGATTCTTTCTTTTCTAAGATTTCTTTCCATTGTATCTGCGTCGTTTAATTATTTATTACCTTCAAGTTCACGTCTTCTCAATTCGGTCAGATAACGGGCAATGTTCTTGCGAGTTTCACGAATCTGATTGGGATTGTCGAGCGGCGAAACGGCGTGGTTGAGTCTCATCTTCACCAGCTGCTCGCGGGCCTGGTCCAAACGGTCGTTCAGGTCGGGCGTGCTCATCTCTCTGATTGCTTCTTTCTTTTTCATTGTGTATATCCTCCAAATTATTCGACGTAATCTCTTCTAACAACAAACTTCGTGGTGACGGGCAGCTTTTGGGCGGCCAGGCGGAGAGCCTCCTTGGCGATGGCCAACGGCACACCTTCTGCTTCAAACAGCATGTGACCCGGGGTAACACGAGCTACAAAGTATTCGGGATCACCCTTACCTTTACCCATACGGACGTCCAAAGGCTTCTTGGTGATGGGTTTGTCGGGGAAGATGCGGATCCAGATTTGGCCTTCACGCTTCATGTAACGTGTGACGGCCTGACGGGCGGCCTCAATCTGACGGGCAGTAATCAAAGCCTCTTCCAGTGTCTTGATTCCAAAAGAACCGAAAGCAAGTTCGTGGCCGCGGTGGGCGTTGCCCTTCATCTTGCCTTTTTGTGGCCTTCTGTATTTCTGTCTTTTAGGTTGTAACATATTCGGTCAACTTTTAAAGATTAAACACGATCATTTACGTTTGCCTTCGCCACGACGGGGACCACGGCCGGCAGGACGCGGAGCGCCGCCTTGCTTCTTTGCAGGAGCGTTGACAGTGGTGGGCACCAGTTCGGGCTTGCCATAGATTTCACCTTTGCAGATCCACACCTTGATGCCGAGGCGGCCGTAAGAGGTATGGGCTTCCACCAGGGAGTAGTCGATGTCGGCGCGCAGCGTGTGCAGCGGGATACGACCTTCCTTGTACGACTCGGAACGTGCGATTTCAGCACCTCCGACGCGACCCGAAATCAAAATCTTGATGCCTTCGGCGCCCATTCTCATGGTACCGAACGAAGCGGTCTTGATGGCGCGGCGATACGACACGCGGCCTTCAATCTGCTTGGCGATGGTGCTTGCCACGATGTAAGCGTCAAGCTCAGGTCTCTTGATCTCGTTGATGTTGATTTGGATTTCCTTGCCGGTGAGCTTCACCAGTTCTTTCTTCAGCTTGTCGACTTCCTCGCCGCCCTTGCCGATGATCATGCCCGGACGAGCAGTAAAGATGGTGACAGTGACATACTTCAAGGAACGTTCGATGGCGATCTTTGAGATGCCGGCTTTGCCGAGACGGGCGTTCAGATACTTGCGGATCTTGTCGTCCTCAACGAGCTTAGCCGAAAAGTCTTTTCCGCCAAACCAATTGGAGTCCCATCCTTTGATGACTCCCAGTCTAAGACCTATAGGATTAGTTTTTTGTCCCATTATTTAAATCTTTTTATTCTCCAATTATTCTTCGTTAGCAATTCTGCTGTCCACAATTATCGTAACGTGGTTCGAGCGCTTGCGGATGTGGAAAGCACGTCCGTGGGGGGCGGCTTGGATACGCTTCAGCGTACGGCCTTCATCGACCCAGATCTCTTTCACGTAAAGGTTGCTGTCTTCAACGCGCTTGCCTTCGTTCTTGGCTTCCCAGTTGGCGATGGCCGAACGGAGGAGCTTGTAGACCGGCTTGGCAGCGTGTTTGGTCGAGTATTGCAACGAGTGCAGTGCCAACTCCACCTTCTGGCCTCTGATCATGTCGGCCACAAGGCGCATCTTGTAAGGTGATGTCGGGGTATCGTTCAGATGAGCGATGGCGACATTCTTGCGGGCCTCTTTCAAAGCCTCTGCTCTTTTATGTTTTCTTGCTCCCATTGTTACCTAGTATTACTTGTTACCTTTATCTTTACTACCAGCATGACCTCTGAAGATTCTGGTCGGAGCGAACTCGCCCAGCTTGTGGCCCACCATGTTCTCAGTCACATAGACCGGGATGAACTTGTTGCCATTGTGCACGGCGATGGTTTGTCCGACGAAATCAGGAGAAATCATGGATGCTCTTGACCACGTCTTGATAACGGTCTTCTTGCCGCTTTGAACGTTTTCCATCACTCTCTGTTGGAGTTTGTAGTGGATATACGGTCCTTTCTTTAATGATCTACTCATAGTGTTATGCGATTTTCCTGATTATTACTTCTTTCTTCTGTCGATGATATACTTGTTCGAAGCAGCCTTCGGCGAACGGGTCTTGTAACCCTTTGCTGGCAAGCCCTTGCGTGAGCGCGGGTGACCGCCAGAGGCACGACCTTCACCACCACCCATCGGGTGATCGACCGGGTTCATGACAACACCACGGTTGTGGGGACGGCGACCGAGCCAGCGGCTACGACCAGCCTTACCTGACTTCTCGAGGTTATGGTCAGCGTTGGAGACGCTGCCGATGGTAGCCTTACAAGCTTGGAGAATCATACGGGTTTCGCCTGAGGGCATACGCAGGATGGCGTACTTGCCGTCGCGGCTCATCAGCTGGGCATAGCTGCCGGCGCTGCGGGCCATCTTGGCACCTTGGCCAGGACGAAGCTCGATGTTGTGGATGATGGTACCGAAGGGGATCTCGCTCAGATACAGCGTGTTGCCAACATTGGGTTGGATACCCTTACCGGAGAGGATTTCCTGACCGACCTTCAGACCGGCAGGAGCGATGATGTAGCGCTTCTCACCGTCCTTATAGAACACAAGGGCGATACGAGCGGTACGGTTCGGATCGTATTCAATGGTCTTCACAACGCCCGGGATACCATCCTTGTCGCGCTTGAAGTCAATGACTCTGTACATTCTCTTATGGCCGCCGCCTCTGTAGCGGACAGTCATTTCACCGCTGGAATTACGACCACCCGTGCTCTTCTTGGGTCTCAGTAACGACTTTTCGGGTTTGTCGGTCGTGATCTCGTCAAATGCGCTAATAACCTTAAAGCGCTGACCTGGTGTCGTTGGTTTATATTTCTTTAATGCCATGATCAGATATTGCTATAAAAGTCAATCGTATTACCTTCTTTCAACGTCACGATAGCTTTCTTGAAAGCAGCAGTACGGCCGCTGATAACGCCGGACTTCGTGTAGCGTGACTTCTTCTTTCCATCGTAATTCATCGTGTTGACGGACTCAACCTTCACATCGTAGAGCTTTTCGATGGCGTCCTTGATCTGATACTTGTTGGCGTTCTTGTCGACGATGAAAGCGAATCTGTTCAGCTTCTCGCTGATAGCGGTCATCTTTTCAGTAATGACGGGTTTCTTTATGATAATCATCTCTCGTGCTTTTTAAGGGTTAAAACTCTCTGTTCAAGACTTCCACGATAGGCTGGAGAGCGCTTTCGGTGAGGAAGATGTTCTTGGCCTTCAGAATATCATAAGTGTTCAGGTTACGAGCCAGGGCAACTTCGGTGCGCTGGATGTTTCTGGCGGAGAGCACCACGTTCTTGTTCGTATCGGCGAACACGAAGAGGTTGCGGTTGCCGTTCACCTTGAAGGCGTCCAGCACGTTGACCATCTGCTTCGTCTTGATGGCTTCGAAGTTGAAGTCCTCGACGACCTTGATGGCGCCGTCAGTGATCTTGCTCGACAGGGCCGACTTGCGGGCCAGCACCTTCACCTTTTTGTTCAGCTTGAAGCTGTAGTCGCGCGGTTTGGGACCAAACACGCGGGCACCGCCTCTCAGCAGAGGAGAGTTGATGTCGCCGCGGCGTGCACCGCCCGTACCCTTCTGACGGAAGAGCTTGCGGGTGCTGCCCGACAACTCGCTGCGTTCCTTTGACTTGTGAGTGCCTTGACGTTGGTCGGCAAGGTATTGTCTCACTGCCAGATACATGACATGCTCGTTGGGCTCGATGCCGTAGATGTCGTCGTTCAACTGGACCTTGCGGCCAGTGTCTTGACCTTTGATGTTATATACGCTTAGCTCCATCTCTCAATCTTTAAATAACCGTTATTATGGCCCGGAACGGCGCCCTTCACAACTAACAAATTCTTCTCGGGAACGACCTTCACAATCATGAGGTTCGTCACCTTCACTTTATGGTTGCCCATCTGGCCAGCCATACGCAATCCCTTGAACACTCTCGAAGGATAAGCGCAAGCACCGATGGAACCCGGTTTTCTCAAACGGTTGTGTTGACCGTGAGTTGCTTGACCAACGCCATTGAAATGATGGCGTTTCACTACGCCCTGGAAGCCCTTACCTTTGCTGATGCCGCTGACATCAACAAATTCGCCTTCCATGAACACGTCGACGGTGAGCGTTTCGCCCAAATGTTTTCTGTGGCCTTCTTCGAAACGCGAGAATTCACGCACCAGCTTCTTGGGGGTCGTGTTGGCCTTGGCAAAGTGACCTTGCTCGGCCTTGGAGGTGTTCTTCACCTTCTTTTCGTCGTAGCCCAACTGGATAGCGCTGTAACCGTCTTTCTCAATCGTTCTGACTTGGGTAACCACGCAGGGACCTGCCTCGATGACAGTGACGGGAACCATCTTTCCGGCCTCGTCGTAAATGTGGGTCATCCCAATCTTTTTTCCTAGTAATCCTGACATGCTACTTTAGCTTTTTAATTTGTTGTACTAGATAGGTTTTAATTACAGTTTGATTTCTACTTCAACACCGCTGGGGAGCTCCAGCTTCATCAGCGCGTCAATCGTCTGCGAAGTCGAGTTGTAGATGTCGAGCAAACGCTTGTAGGTCGAAAGCTCGAACTGCTCTCTCGATTTCTTGTGGACGAAGGTCGAACGCAGAACGGTGAAGATTTTCTTGTTGGTCGGCAACGGAATGGGACCGCTGACGACAGCTCCAGTCGACTTGATGGTTTTTACGATCTTCTCGGCTGACTTGTCAACCAAGTTGTGGTCGTGCGACTTCAGTTTAATTCTAATTCTCTGGCTCACAATAATTATGTTTATTGAATTGTTTGCTTAAATGAATAATAATCCTTTTGCCTTCTTAATCACCACATCGGCAATGGCCTCGGGGACGGGGGCGTAGTGGCTCAACTCCATGTTGAAGTTGGCGCGGCCCGACGACAGCGAGCGCAGCTGCGTGATGTATCCGAACATCTCCGCCAGCGGCACGTCTGCCTTGATCGTCTGGAAACCAATCTCTGCAATGACTTCGCGCAATATTGATCTCTTTTTGTTCAAATCGCCCGTGACGTCACCAATGTATTCGTCGGGGCAATGGATTTCTACTCTCATGATAGGTTCCATCAACACGGCACCGGCTTTCAGGCCGGCCTCCTTGAAGGCGATGTGCGCCGCGCTCTCGAACGAGAGGGCGTCGCTGTCCACCGGATGGAACGAACCGTCGGTTAAGGTCACCTTGAGGTTCTCGACCGGGAAACCTGCCAACACACCGTTGGTCAAGGCACCCTTGAAGCCTCTCTCCGTGGCTTGGATGAACTCGGCTGAGAGGACACCACCCTTCACTTCGTTGACAAACTGCAATCCCTGCACGCCGTCGTCGGCTGGACCCATAGTGAACTCGATATCGGCAAACTTTCCCTTGCCACCGGTCTGTTTTTTATAGACTTCACGATGCTGAATTGTTTGAGTAAAGGCTTCCTTGTACGCGACCTGCGGACGGCCGGAGTTGACTTCAACGCCAAACTCTCTCTTGAGGCGGTCCATGATAATGTCAAGGTGCAATTCGCCCATACCTGCCAATATGGTCTGGCCCGAATTTTCATCGGTGTGCACGAACAGCGTAGGATCCTCCTCGACCAATTTGGCCAAGGACTGATCCAGCTTGTCGATGTCTGCTGTAACTTTGGGTTCGATGGCGATGTTGACCACGGGCTCGGGGAACTTGATGTTCTCGAGCACCAGCGGCTTGTTCTCAACACACAGCGTGTCGCCCGTGCGGATGAGCTTGAATCCGACGGCGGCACCGATGTCGCCAGCCGAAATCTCTTCCAAGGGCAACTGCTTGTTGGCATGCATCTGAACGATCTTGGCGATGCGTTCGCGCTTGCCCGTCGAAACGTTGAGCACCATTTCGCCAGCTCTTAAGGTCCCGGAATAGACGCGGAAGAAACAAAGACGACCGACAAAAGGATCGGTGGCAATCTTGAACGCCAGGGCGCAGAAAGGCTCCTTGGGGTCTGCCTTGCGGATTTCCTCTTGCTCGGTCTTAGGATTGATACCCTTCACGTGGTCGATGTCCAAGGGGCTGGGCAGGTAGTTGACGATAGCGTCAAGCAGGGGCTGCACGCACTTGTTCTTGAACGACGAGCCGCACATCACGGGGCAAATGCGAAGGTCAAGCGTAGCCTTGCGGATTTGGCCGATGATTTCTTCGGCGGTGATGCTGTCGGGGTCTTCCATGTATTTCTCAAACAAGGTCTCATCGTCTTCGACGGCGCCCTCGATGAGGTTGGTGCGATATTCGGCAACCATATCCATCATGTCTTCGGGAATGTCGATTTCGTCGTAGACGGAACCATTGTCGGTTTCTTCCCAAGCGTACGCCTTATTCCTAATCAAGTCGACAATACCGATGAACTCGTCTTCGGCACCGATGGGCAGCTGGACGGCGACCGGAGTAGCGTGGAGCTTCTCGCGGATTTGGTCCAACACCTTAAAGAAATCGGCGCCTGCGCGGTCCATCTTGTTGACGTAGCAGATACGCGGGACGTTGTATTTGTTGGCTTGGTGCCACACGGTTTCCGACTGAGGCTCGACACCACCGACGGCGCAGAAGATGGCGATGGCGCCATCCAGGACGCGCAGCGAGCGTTCCACCTCGACGGTGAAATCGACGTGGCCGGGAGTATCAATGATATTGATCTTGTAAGCCTCATTATTAAGGTGCCAGAACACCGTTGTTGCAGCAGAAGTGATGGTGATGCCACGCTCTTGCTCCTGTACCATCCAGTCCATGGTGGCGGCGCCGTCGTGAACTTCACCTATCTTATGACTACGGCCAGTATAATAGAGGATACGCTCAGTCGTCGTCGTCTTACCGGCGTCGATGTGTGCCATGATGCCGATATTACGAGTCAGGCTGAGAGGATTCATCATATTTTCCTGTCCGTTTTGCATAATTCCTGTTCTCTCCTATTAGAATCTGAAATGCGAGAATGCCTTGTTGGCATCTGCCATTCTGTGGATTTCTTCTTTCTTCTTGAATGCAGAACCTTCTTCCTTGTAAGCTGCCATGATTTCCGAAGCGAGCTTCAGAGCCATCGATTTCTCGTGACGTTTGCGGGCATAACCGATCAGGTTCTTCATACCGATGCTCTGCTTACGGGCAGGACGGATTTCTGAAGGAATCTGGAAGGTGGCACCACCGATACGACGGCTTCTTACTTCCACTTGAGGAGTAACGTTGGCCAAGGCCTTTTTCCATACCTCAACTGGATTTTCGTTGAGCTTACTTTCAACGATGTCCATTGCTTCGTAGAAAATCTGATAAGCCAAATTCTTCTTACCCTTGAGCATGATGTTGTTCACGAACTTCGTGACCTGCACATCACCGTACTTCGGGTCGGGAAGGATAATTCTCTTCTTTGGTTTAGCTTTTCTCATGTCTTTAAGTCTTTCTGTTTTGACTAATCGTTATTTCTTTGCGGCTTGTTTGGGTCGTTTAGCACCGTACTTCGATCTGCGTTGGCGGCGGCCGTCAACACCAGAGGTATCCAAAGCACCTCTAATGATGTGATAACGCACACCCGGCAAATCCTTAACACGACCTCCTCTGATCATAACAATGCTGTGCTCCTGCAGGTTGTGGCCCTCACCGGGGATGTAGGCGTTGACCTCCTTTTGGTTGGTCAGACGGACCCTGGCGACCTTACGCATTGCTGAGTTAGGCTTTTTGGGGGTCGTCGTGTAAACACGCACGCACACACCGCGACGTTGCGGACTGGAATCCAATGCAGGCGACTTGCTCTTGTCGATCAATTTTTGGCGCCCTTTGCGCACTAATTGTTGAATAGTCGGCATTTTTAATTTGTTAGGTTAATTTGTTGGTTATTTAATCCGTTGATTAGGAATTATTTACAAACTCGTACCAAACTGGCCGAGGGCAGCACTTTCAAGATGTAGTCAGGGAAACATAATAAGCCTAGGACGGCTTAGAAGTCTATAAAACCCACTCCGTGACAGATTTTACGCTTGATTTTGGTGTCACTTCGTGCAGAAACCTATTACGTTTTAGCTTATCAGGTTCCTTAACTATATCATTTTCAAGGGCAAGCCCTCTTTCAATTCAGCGGGTGCAAAAGTACAACATTTTTCAATACGCCGCGCATTTTTTTGAAAATTTTCCTCAAAAATGTTGATATCAAAATTTATACATCTGTATTTCAATAATTTAAACGTGTTGAAAACTTTCTTCGTCTCATAAAAAAAGCGTCTTTCCCGACATGATTTTGCCGAAAAAGACGCCTTTTAACACAAAAATTGGCTGTCTATGTCATTCCTGCGCAGGGATGTGCGAGGGATGGAAATCGAAGATCCGACGAAAGTCAATCTATAGACAGCCAATTTTTTCAATACTTCACGAAACGGTCCTCACCGTTGCTCAAGCCAAGCAGCGGACTGCGTCCGAAGAGCAAAAACACCTTGTGCTCCCAGATAAGTTCCCACAGCAAACGGCTGACGCGAACCTGTTCCTCGGGAGCAAGTTCTTCGCAGTTATACACCGTGTTCGCAAGGTCGGCAAGAGCGCGGTCGCGGATGGCCTGCTGACGAACCTGGTTGCACAAGTTAAGGAAAGTGATGCCGGCCGGGGCGTCGCTCTTCTCAACAATAACTTCAATCAGGTGCTTCAAAGTTTCGTTATCATAAAGGGTGTGGACAGGGCTTGAGTTGTAATTCATAATCAGATTTGGTTTTAATTTATGGTGCAAATGTAAGGCTCTTTTTGCAATTCTGCAAATTTTCAGGTGATTTTTCTTCTCAAAACAGGTTTTTCCATCCTGTCGCGAACGGTTTTTCGTATCTTTGCCGCTTAATATTAATAATAGGTGTAACATGGTAACTGAATTAATCATCGTATGGGTGCTCGCCGTAGTGGCGTTCTTTGTGCTTTGGGCGATATTGGCCAAAGTCGTGCAGCGCATTAGCAATCGGAAGGAAAGGGAAGGAGAGCTCCAACACAGCTCCGACACAGCTCCGACACAGGTCCATGATAACACTGACAAACCCTCGATGTAGTCTCTATGATGTTTCCATCAAGTGAGGGTAAAGTCTCAGTTGAGTTTCGGTAAAGTTTCGGTAAAGTCTCGGTTGAGTTTCGGTTTGCTCCCTCCATTTCCCATCATACTTTTTCCCTTCAAGCCCCTCCCCTACCCCACCGTTGTTGCAGTTGTTGCAGATGTTGCAGTTAAAATCACAGAGAGAAAGACCAACGCCCCATATAAAAACAATAGAGACGCAAAATTTTGCGTCTCTACTGACATTGCGAAATGGTATGAGGATGTCTAACTTATTTTTCGCAACGTTTTTTGGCGACGGCATAAGTCGCGCCAAAAGCTAATAGTAGCAATGCTCCCGAACCAATCGGCGTGGCGGATTGGTCGTCCTCAAGATCGTGGAAAGGCAAAAGCGGCAAATCGTTATTGTTAAAATAGCGATCCAAACCAGCACCATAATACAACTCATCACCCACTATTCCTCTGCAAAACAGACCTTTATTGTTATGCTTGTCTACGGATACAAAATATTGCGAATAGGCATTTGCACACAGGCCTAAAGTTATGGCCAATACTAACATCGTCTTTTTCATATCTCTTGCATTTAATGGTTAATAACTACTTTCTGAACCAAATTGGTTGTCCTGCCTTCAAAACGGACGATATAGACACCGCTGGGCAAATCGGCAACGGAACAGGTGTTCCCGTCCAGTTTCACCGACTTCACCGTACGGCCTAAAACATCCACCATCGCCAGTTGGCCGCCTTGGCCTTCCGTGAGGAGATGCAACACATCATTCTTGACAAAGCAGAAGGTTTGCTGTTGGTGTTCATCCACATCTGTCGCCAATTTGAAGGTAATGACGAAACGTGCTTCATACTCATGTCCAGTAGCATGGAACGTGTAACTAGAATGCTGGAGCAGGTCAACCGTCGTACCTGTAACACGATCAGTCAACTGGAGATAGTTGAAGTTGGTATCAACAGCGTTTACGTTCAGTGTGAAGTTGCCGCTATTTGTGTTGTGGAAGTAAAGGTCCAACGACTCGTAACCGCTGTCAACATGGGCGATGGCATAGTTGTTACCGTTATCGTGTATCCAGAGGCTTGGTGCCTGTTGCGCAAAGTTAACCATCTTGTTCAAGCCGATGCCACTAGTGAAATACACGAAAGCGCGGTCTTGTCCGCTGCTGCCCGAAATGCCGATATCCATACGACTCATTCCTGCCTTACTGGCACTGGTTTCCTTATTGGCCGCCGTGGTGCTCTTGGCAATGGTCAAATCCATTGCGCCAATGGTCTTCACCAGGATTCCCTGACCAGGTTGAATGGCATCCTCAAAGGTGTGCACATGCCAAACACCCTCGTTGGCGAGGGTATAATAGCCCGAGGCCAAGCGTTCATTGTCAATGGCTCCACCAACACCTTTGTATATGACATGAGGGAATGGATTGCCGATGAGGTTGAAGCCTCTCATAGCATCGGGCCTATCGGTGCAAGTCAGATGACAATTGACATCGGTGGCATTCAGCGTACCCGTGAAAGCAGGCGAGAACGTGTTGCTGTTGGCATACAGATAGCCCCGACCGTTCTCAAAAGCCGTAAAGTCGGCATGCTCGGTCTTGTAGTTTTCCCATTCGTCATGGTTCAGGTTCCTCTCGTTAAAACGATAGAGGTCGTAATGCTCCCTGAGGAAACTACTGCCCGCAATGGGCATCGCATCCATCGGCGAAGCGATAGTGTACCAACCGTCCGCATTATTGGTGTTGGTATATGCGATGATGTCTTTCTCCATTGTCGCTGCAACATGTTCAGAAGCGTTGATGAGTTGTGCACCATCCTTGATGACCAAGCCTGAAACGGCGGTGTTGGTCAAGTTGCCTGAAACAGACAGCGTCCTGCCAGATTGCAAAGTGAGTGACTGGCCGTTGGAAACGGTCAGTACACCCACGCTTGTGTTTATGTCGAGTTGGCAAGCCGCATCGATGAACACCTCGTCGCTTTCACTAGGCAAGGTACCGCCTTCCCAATTGGAGGCATTGCTCCACGCACCAGCAGTAATGAAATGGAAGGCCGTTACCGGTGTCGTAAAGACAAATTGGAACCAGTTACCCATTTCGCCCGCATTCGTGTTGTACACAAAATCCAGTGTGCTTTCACTAACAAGGTCGAGTTCCTGCTGCTGCGCATGGTCGTAGATGCGGAATGTAATGACTTCGCCGTCGTAAGCATTACTCACCACAGCAATCGGCACCACGTATTCACCTGTGGGTGGAAACAAGGTGGCGCGTCGACTTCCTCGGCATTCATTGCCGCAAAAGGCACCAATCTCAAGCATGTCATCGCTCTGTTGCACCCCGTCAATCACAATGACACCTTTTACCGTCATGTTAAACTGGGTGCCTCCGATGGGCGTCCAGTGGTTGCCTTGCTGTTGAGCCGTCGCCAAACCCATCATTGCAAGACAAAATAGAATTAAAACTCCTTTTTTCATATTAAAACCTTATTGATTGTTACTCGTATTATTCTACTATCAATCTCCCATAATAGACATGGCCTGTCTGCGAGACAGCCTTGACGAGGTAAACCCCTGCCACAGGCAATCCCTTAATGTCATTGGGCTTCAATGCGCCATAATGATGCCGCACCCTGGCACCCAACATATCCATAATGATGATTTCTTTCAGGATTTCATCAGGAATATCGAGGGAGAAGGAATGGTCTTGCTTCACTGGGTTGGGATAGAGCATCATAACGGTCTCTTGGTCTGCTCCCATAACGGTGTTAAACCTGACAATGTAAGGCTCGTCTAAAGTGCCCACGACGATATCCTTCCTAAAGGTGAGCAGATTGTCGCAATCGGTGACCTTCTCACCACTTTCAATATCGACCAATGCAAATGCAAGATCTTCTTCCGCCTCTCCCGACACGGTCAGCATGGCAAAATACCGGTCAAGCGGGCCGAAATGTCTCAGCCGTGCGCTACCGCGACACTCACCATTCACGAAGATGCCCAACTCCAACTTGTTATTCCTTTGCTCCAAACTATCTACCGTGACAACGGCAATGATGTTGAGGTTGTTAGGATAGGCATGGACGTTTGTGTTCCAGAAACGGGTCTGCTCCTGGTGAGATGTTGTGGCTCTATTGTTGTTTCCGGAATAGACCAGTGTCTGGTCGCCCTCGGCGGTGGATTGGTACTGGTAACCTTTGCCCGGAGTCATCATGAAGTCTTCGGGGAACCAGCCATAGCCTTCGTAATAAGAGGCAAAGTCGGCCTGTCCTTTGATGATATCATTGCTCGAGGGCGTGAAGTTGGCCAATGCTTCTTCCACGCTTTGCTCGAAGCCTACGGGATAGCCTGTCCAGTTCCAATTGGGCTGTATCGTTATCGGATGGTTCTCCGGTGTCGCCGCCACGCCCACCATAGCCACAGCGCAGTTCTCGGCAACATTAATCAGATAACTCTCCTCGTTTTGGATACACTCCATGGTACCAAACCAATAGTCTTCACCCATGCTCTGATAATAGTTGTCGATAAAGTTGTTTTGCGACTTGATGGTCAAGCCATTATGGCCAATGCTATTCTCCAGCATCGTCAGTCCATCGATTCCGTTCTGCTCAATATAGGTGCTCCACCAGTTCCATCCTTCCTGCAGGGTCATCATTTGGTTGACTTGTGTTAGTACCTGTACCCACGAAGCTTGCTTGCCGTAATAACCGCCATAACCTTTTGTGTCCATGATATTCAATGTGTTGACATTCAATACATAGTATCCAGTGTCGTTGGTGAGACCTGCGATATTGACATTATAGAGCGAATCGGCCACTTTGGTAATGACCACGGTGGAATCCATACGGTTCGGGCCGTTCTGGCATTTCAGCGTCATGTCCTCGTATGTGAAAGTGGAGTCATAAATAGGCTTGTTAAATTTCACTTGGAAGCTCGTGAGCGGATAATCGATATAGCTTTCCGAGGCTGGAATGCCTCTGATCTCCTCCACTTCGAGCAGGTCAGGCTTCAAAGAATAGACAAGGGTGTAAGTCACATTTTCGGCATTGTTCGAAAGTGTGTCGACAATATGCAGCTTGTTCTCGTAGAGCGGGTCAGCTTGGTCGTGCAGCGTGACGAAAGTCTGCCACACATTTTGGAGCGGAATCTCCTGACTGTCGAAGTCTCTCGTGCAGCTTACCAGCGCGTACTTATCCTCACCTGGGTCGTCGCATGTACCATAGTTCCAACCAATCCTTGAAGGATTCATAGTAAGGGTAACTATGGTATCGGCAGGCTCCACATAGTGGTCAAAGGTGATGTCGTCGAAAACACCCACGCCAGTTTTGCCGCCTTGCGAGAAATGGATAGTGTCGGGGATTTCATGGGCATCGTCATTGTCGTTCACAAGGAAGTCGTTAATGCCGTCGTCCATATCGCCGTATACACGAATCGGATGAATCAGCTCATGGATTCTGAGGCTGCTCACGAGGCTCAGCTCGGGATTGCCGAAGCTGTTGTTGTGAATCACATGTGCCTCGTATGCTATGAAATGGCCGAGCAGCGAGCTGGTGAAGAGCCATTCACCCACTGCGGTACTACCGCTCTCGATGTTGCCGAACGGGATATTCATCAAACCGAGTTGGGCTTCATTGCCGTTGAAGGAGGCTCCATACATGGCGAAGTCGATGGCGAGGCCTTTCTCGTTGTCGATAATCTCAGGCTCTGCCGTCTCAAGGTTCACGTTCTTGGCCATGCCCATGCCTTTGTTGTGGATGCGCACGCCAAGTTCGGCAGGAATGCTGGGCTCAACCTTGTCCTCCGTGAGAGCGTCGTCGCCCAAGATGTCGCGCTGCATGAAATAGTCGACATAGAGGTCTGGGCTGGGATTGACGGTGAGCTCAACGGGGTACAAATCGAACACGACTTCTTCCTCCGTGTAAGGATCCAAGAAGGCGAATGTTCCGCCAAACGAGTATACCTTAGGTGCGGTAGGCGCAGCGTTCTTTGTAGGAATGAACTGTATCAGAGCCGTGCCGTCCAAGCCAGCACCCAAGGTGCCATCGCCGTCGATGCCCGTGATGTTGTTGAGCGATGTGGTGTTGATTTGGAACAAGTGGGTACAGTCCTCACCCGTTTCTGTATCTCTGACCACGAAGTTGAGGTCAATATCCTTGATGGAGTTCACTTCGTTGCCGTTGTGGACAGAGAAAGTGCCGTTGAAGGCCTCGCGCGTCATGGTCATGGTCTGCGAGAATTGTACCGTCACGCGAGCGCACACGCTGTTGCTTTGACTGCTTTCTTCCTGTTCTATCTCGAATTCCGCTGAATAGACGAATCCATCAATCAAAGAATCCTCATCATCCCCTCCTTCTCCATCTCTTGGATGAAAATGAGAATAGAAAAAGTCGCAATCTGGAAGTGCTTCTTGATATGCCTCCTGAACTGCATTCGCATATTCGTATATTTCTTCAGGATATTCTAAGAAATCATAATTCATGCCATCTGGCACGTCTCCAGTTTCATAATAACCTGCATCCCAATATAAAATGGTTCTGTTCCATCTACGAATGAATCCACGGATATCGCTAGATGAGACAGATGTGCCGACAAACGTTGTGGCAAGATTATCAGCATCTTCATCGGATATGGTTCCGTCTTCACTTTGGTCGCTCAAACTCAAAATACGGTTGAGAAAAGCCTCCGTGTTCTCCTCATCTTGCCAAGCATCCTCTCTGAACAGTTGCAAAAGGTGTCCGCTTAGTCTACTGGCAACGTATGCACTCTCAATAATTAATGACTGTCTGAGATAGAATCCACAATTTACCTGGCTATTAATTAGAGGATCAATAAGTATGACTGAACCATTTCGAACATTTTCTGTTCTGTAACAACTATTGGCAGCGTCGTTTATAGAACCCAAAAGACCGTATACACAACTAAACATACCAATAGGAGGAAGGCTAATTCCGACTGCTTCGACCAAACACTCGGCTGTGTTAACCGCATTCATTGCCTGATTCCTCAATTGGTCTTTCGCGCTTGCGCCAGAATGATGGTCCTTATATCCAGTAAGTGCAGCGTCGACAAGTCCTGTTATTGCACATTGTGCCGCTTTTTTCGCCCCATTTAATCCAGGTATACATCCTGCTATAGAATTAAGTACTCCAACACCAGTCAGTGCGCATGGTGTACAAGACTCGTCTGTAGTTGCTGCTGGTTTGCTTGAAGTGGACATAGGAACTGTTCCTATACCGCCACCTCCGCCACCGCCAAAATAAATAGGCGCACTTGGACTCCAACCGTCAGCACCGATACTCAAATATCCCATATCCATGCTAAACGATGCACATTCGTGTCCCGCAATATTCTCGCTCTTAAATTGTTGCCATTGTCTATCCATACCACAACGATAATAGTTTTTCGTATGTGCTTGCACATAGCAACCGCCACTTCTATTATAGTTGCGTCCAGGTTCCAAATGGGTGTACTGGCATGGCACAATCACAGTAGTTTGTGCTGGAATTGAGTCGATGAAATCCCACAAGGGAACAAAGCTGTATTCATCCATCTGATCCAATGTAATAGTATTTTCATATGCAGTAATCAAACCGTGGTTGGTGATGATGAGCGAGAAATTGTCGGTCTCGCCGTATTCAAGGTCACGGGTACTGGTATGGTCAATGGTAATCACTGGCTTGGGTACATTGGTCTCAAATACCGTTACAAGCTCGAAGGTGTATTCATCCTCAATCTCGGTAGGTTGTACATCCCAAGAATAGGTTATGGCCTGATATTGCATAAATGCATTCACTCTGGTGGTGCTGCCGGCTCCCACACTGATATTGTTAACATATTCATCATGACGGTCGGCAGTCACTTTCACGCGATAATAGCCTTCGGGCAGACCTTCCGTGCGCTGTCCGTTTCGGTCGGTGTAGCCTTGTACATGGAACAGTCCGTTTTCGTCAGTGTAGCCTTGAGCTACCGTCTCAAGCGAATAATAGTTGGTAATGGTCACAAAAGCACCTGCAAGATGCGGACCATGGCCGCCGTTGGTGTTGTAAGTGTATTCGTCTGTGGCATCCACAAGGATGGCACCTGTCGATTCGGAGATGGCATTGATGTTGTAATACATCACCTTGTCGTCGCCGCGTTCGCTGTGAATGACGACGGAGCCGGTGTATTGCACCAAGTCGATGTCCTCACTAGGCGACAGACGCAACGAGAAGTATGCCGTGTCGTTGACAGGTATCGAAGACATTGTGTTGCTACCCACTAATGACAACCAGTTCTCGTTAGGCAGTTCCACTGTGATGGATCCTGTCTCGCTTGTGCCACCATTAACCAACATCACGTCAACAATCTTGCTCTGGCCCTTGGTCATGGTGGTGGTCAACATATTAGGCCACACGTCGAGGTTGCCGCGTGCCGCTTTGCAGTAGTACCACACGCTGAACTGCATCTCGGCACCTTCTGCACTGGTGGCTTTTAGTTTGAGTTCTTGATATTGGTTGCCTTCCGTCAATTCGGAGCCGCTGATGGTGTAGACGAGATAACCCTCTTCCAATCCGCCGAGACTAACGGGCGATGCTGACCATGAACAGCCTTCTATGGTTGTCAATGCTGTGAGTTGGATGTGGGTCAGCGGCAGGTTACTCTTGTTTCTGATTCGGATGGAGTCGGTCTTCGACCAGCCTTGGTCAACGAGACAGGTCTTGAAATCGTTGCTCGCGGCAACCATTCCCGGTATATTGAACTCGTCGTGCACTGCCGTGCTGTAGTGGCCAACCCTGCCCGAGTTGACGGTGTAGTAACCCGATTCAGTGGGCATTGGCTCAAACTCCACCGTGAAAAGTCCGTCGGCATCGGTTTGTGTCATGATGGTGCGTCTCATGTTCATGACCGTAACAGTCACCTCCATTTCAATGTCGGCGGCTGGCGCGTTCTCCCAGTTGAATACGGAGCCGTGGATGGGAATAGTACTGCCCATCGAGAATACGTCCTCATCGACAACAGTGTTGAAAGTGAACAAGTTGGCCACGCTACCAATCAGGCTCACGGTTTGGGTCAAGTCACCGCTAATGATAACAAGGTTTGCGTTGTATTCGAATTTCGGCATTGTCGGATTGAAGCTGACAACCAGAATACCGCCTGAATAGCCGTTCCATCCCGATGCGGTGGTATATGAATAAGCATTGGCATCCTCACCGGTAATCTGGACATCAACTTCATATCCGAGATAATAGCCGGTTACAGTCAAATTCTTGTTTGAGGTTTGGTTAAGGGTCACCTCGCCGAAATCGAGACTGTTTTGGCTGACGCTTATGTTAGGCGTGACATTAAGATGGAATGAATGTATTTCGGAGGTCTGTTCGTGGCAGGCATTCCGCGCTACTACATACCAGTTGTAGGTGTGGTAGTTCATCAGTGCTGAAACCGTGGTGTAGCTGCTCGACAAGTTTGGCCTGTAGGGTGTCTCGGGTTCGGGGTCGTTGATGTCCCATAGGTACAAATCATATTGTGTTGCACCCGGCACCGAGTTCCATGCCAAAGTGAGCGGCATGGTGGTAATCTCGTCGTTATCGGTAGGTGTCATGAACGTAAAATCGCCCACGGGTATCCTATGGATTTGAAGCGTCAGCTCATGGATGCTGTCGCAACCGTGTATGGAGGTCAGCGTGTCGTAATAGACACCGCTGTTGGTCAATGTCTTGCCATGCCAGAGTATGCTTGCGGAGTCACACACAAACCTGTCTTCCTCGATGAGAATTGTCGGATATAGCGTCAAATGCAAAGCCACAATGCTATCCACCCCCACATAGCTGGTCAGGGTGTCGTAGTAGATGCCGTTTGAGGTATAGGTGTGACCATGCCATTCAAACGCTACGCACGAGGCTGCCGTCGTGTCGGTGATGTGTCGCTCAAACTCGGCCATCAGGTCGCGGTCGCCCCAAATCTGGAAGCTGTAGTTCGGATTGACCGACACGGTTTGGTTGTTTTCGGTCCAACGAACAAAGTCAAACTGGTTGTTGGGATGTGCCGAAACCATAACCTGTGAGCCTTCGATAAAGTCGCCACCACCTGACACCCATCCTGCCACTTCCGAGTTGCTCGCCACGCTGACGTGGTGCATGATGGAATCATAGTGAGCCACGAAACTACGGTTTTCGTATGCCGTGAGGCTGATGGTGGTGGTGGTTGAATACACCGTGTCGCTCTCGGTCCAGTTCACAAAGCTGTATCCTGTGTTAGGCGAAGTGCTCAGGGTGGCCGTATGACCATAGGTGTATGTGCCCGAGCCTGTAATCACGCCGCTTTCCTCAGGCTGCGTCGTAGCTGTGATGTTGACGGTGACGTTGAAATGCGCCACCAAATGACGGTCGGTGTAGGCGTTGAAGCTATAGGTGGGTTGGTCGGAAACTTGCTGTCCGTTTTCCCTCCATTCAATGAATTCAGCCGTGCCTATTGGGGTAGCAGTCAGCAATACGGGGTCGCCATATTCATAAGTACCAGCACCCGTAACAGTGCCGCCTATTTCAGGGTCGACAGCGGTGGTAATGGTCAAAGATTGGGTGACGAAATGCGCCTCCAAGTTACGGTCATCTTCGGCAGTGAAGCTCAATGTGTCGTTTGATGAAATCACCAAGCCGTTTTCCGTCCAGTTGGAGAACTCGAAGCCTTCTCCAGCATGGGCCACCAGGGTGACCGTAGATCCGTATGCATAAACACCTGAGCCTTCAACACTACCGTTGCCGGCAGGCACCGGTGTAGCCGCAATGTTGATTTGCTGCACCGAGAAGTTGGCCACCAAGGTACGGTCGGCCTCAGCCGTGAAACTGATACTCTGGTTAGTTGAGACAACCTCCCCGTTTTCCGTCCAGTTATCAAACACCGAACCCGTGATAGGAATGGCGGTCAACAGAACGTGGCTACCATAAAGATAAGTGCCGCCACCATTGAGCGTACCGGCACCCATAGGGTTAGCACTGACGCTGATCGTAATCTCCTGAAGGGTGAAATGGGCTACCAAATTACGGTTAGCTGTCGGAATAAAGGTGTAGGAAGCTTCGTTCGAGACTTCCACGCCATTTTCTGTCCAATTGACGAAGTTGTAGCCCACAGCTGGCGTTGCAACCACCGTACATGGGGTATTCTCTATGTGGGCTCCAGCACCTGTCACCGTACCACCCTCTTCGGGGTCAACGGCAAGGGTGATTTCATAATAGTTGGGAGGCAGATTCACCGTCAGGATGGCCGATGAGGAATATTGCACACCGCAAGAGCCGCTTATCACGCAACGGTAACGGTAGCCGTTCATCTCAAGCGTCGTGCTGCTGACACCGAGCTGATGAGAGTTCGGATTGGAATAGTGTTCACCATTACCCACAATGACATTGTTCCATGAGGAGCCTCCGTCAGTGCTGACCTGCCATTGGAATCCGCTGGTCGTTCCCGAAACTTCCACATTGAAGTTGGTGCTCTCTCCCATCGTCACAGTTTGGTCAACAGGTTGCGAGGTGATTTGGAAACTCATGTCACCCACGGTTACCGTGCCATTGACAAAAGTCGCTGGGAACACCGCACCTCGTGGATTGGCATATTCGCAATAGTTGGTGTTCCATGTCAGGTTGCTGGAACCTGTGGCTTGTGCCGTGAAGTTGAGGGTAAGTAGGTTAGAGTTGCCCACATTAGCTCCCTCAACAGAGGCCCAAGAGATAAAGACTGTGCCATTGACGGCATTCACTTGCAACATTCCGTTGGCAAGTGCTGGATTCACACCCTCGTAGCCTGTGTAGGTCAACTTGGTGTTGTCGTAAGCTAAAGCCAAACTGATGGCACCCACTCGGTTGCAGTTGGTCACCGAAATCGGGATGCCGAATGAAGTCTGCGTGCAGGTGTTCAGGCTTCCCGCTGTGGTTTGGATGTTGGACATCTGCATCTCCACTGCCAGGGTGGCGTAGTTGGACACCACCGAAGGCTCGCAGGTACCGCTCACTTCGCAGCGGTAGCGGTAGCCGTCCATTGTGTACAACACATCATTAATATACAATGTACTGCTGTTGACGCCGCTGTAGTGCCCGCCGTTGCTCAGCGTCTCCCACGAGATGCCGTTGTCTTGGCTCATCTTCCATTGGTAAGCCAGGTTATTGCCCGTGGCATTGATACTAAAGCTGGTATTGCTGCCTTCCATCACCGACCTGTTGGAGGGTTGCGAGGTGATGGTAGGCGGATAGTAGATGGTCAGGTTGGAGTTGCTGTATGAGGCCGGGATGGACTGCCCCGACGGGTTACTGTATTCGCACTGGTCGGTGATCCACGTCAGTTGGGAGTTGCCCGCTGCCGACCTAAAAGCAAAGGATATCAGCTGGCCGTTGCCCATCTGGAGCGCTTGGCTCGAAGTGGCCCAGGTGAAATAAACCCTGCCGTTGGAAGCGTTCACACGCATGTAGCCATTGCTCAGCTCGGGGTTGGCGTTTTCGTAGCCGACATAGGTCACCAGGTTGGCGTTGTATTCCAACACTAAGGAGATGGCACCCACGTTGTTGCAGTTGGTCACGTTGACAGGGATGGAAAAGACCTGGTCGAAGCAAGTGGTTACTGTACCCAAGGAGGTGGCAATGGTGGGGACATACTGATTCACCGTCAAAGTGGCGATCCTAGAGGTCACAGGCGAGCCGCAAGTGCCACTCACCACACAACGGTAGCGGTTGCCGTTCATCGCCATTGTGACGTTGTTCACGTATAGTCTGTAATTGGTCGCGCCACTGTGATGGCTATCGTTGCCAAGGTCGAGCCAAGTGCTTTCCCCAGGAGGCAAGATTTGCCACTGATAGCTCGGTCCTTGACCCGAAACACTCACTTGGAAATAAGAGCTGTTGCCCTCGGTAAGCGTAAAACTCGTAGGATGTGAACTGATGCTCGGCACTGCATAGACATTCACCGTTCCATTGGTGTAGTTGGCAGGGAGAGGCGTTCCCGAAACGCCGCTATACTCGCACTGGCTGGTGTTCCAACTCAAGTTAGCGTTGCCGCTGACACCAGTGCTGGTAAAACGAAGTTCTACGAGGGTGCCGTTACCCAAGTCAATGGCACTCATGTTGGCCCAAGTCATATAAATCGTGCCGTTGCTCTGGTTAACGAGCATCCCGGCAAGCGTGCTGTTCACGTTCTGATAGCCATCGTAGGTGACTTTGGTATTGTCAAAGTCCAAGACTAAGCTGATGGCAGCCACGCCGTTGCAGTTGGTGACTGTGATGGGGATGGTGATTTCCTCCCCGGGACAAATCCCACCGCTGCCGGCTGTCGTATTGACTGTTTGAGCCGCCGCCCACATCCACGGGAAGAGGCAGCATAGCAAAACGAGGATTTTATTCTTCCGTGTCATAAGGCATTATTTTTCAATGATTAACATAGTTGTCTTCATCCAACTGCTTTCACCTTCGAAGGTGATGCGGCAGCAGTACATGCCAGCGGCAAGGGCCGAAGTGTTGAGGCGTATCTCGTGCTGGCCTTCTTCCTGACGGAAGTTAGCAGCATCCATCACTTTCTCTCCCATCATGTTGTAGACCGACACCGTCACGCGACCCACCTCGGGCAGCTGGTATACCAAAGTGCAGACATCCTTGGCAGGGTTGGGATAGGTCGACAGATGCACACCGTCCGTCGTATTGTCGCTCATGCCCATGGTGGCAGTGACGATTTCGGGCATGGCAATCACCACGTCATCAATCACTTGTGCGGTGCCATCAGCCAATTCAGAGTAGGCTCCCATGCTGAAGGCCACAGGCTCGTCGATATTGCTCAAATCCTTGGTCTGCACCTTTATATTAATAAGGACGTCGTTTTCGTTCAGCACGGCAGGCACCAGGCTGTACCAAGCCGTAGAGAGTTTGCCGTCAGTAGCGGCAAAGAGCAGGCTCTCGCCCGTGGCGGCCAGCACCACGTCTTCAATCTCAAGGTACTCTTCAGGATAGTCGAAGTACAGCGTAAGGGCACCCATCTCCACAGCGTTCTTGATGTTGACCGGCAACTCGTACTCCTGATACGACTCGGCCATCAGCTGGCCTTCGGTCATGAGCTCGATGGTGTTGTCGCGGGTCTGGAGGTTGTAGCTGCCGTTCACGTCGCCGTAGCAGAGGAAACTCAGGTCATAGGTGCAGGTACTGCCGTTGACGCTAATGCCGTTGGGGCTGAAGAAGTAGAAGTCGCCAGCGGGGAACGACTGGCCAAGTGAGCGGCGCATGATGAGCATGGCGTCGGTGCCGTTAATGCCGCCGCTGCCATTGACGTCAGCGATGGCGGCATAGTTGCCGACCAGCGTATCCAAGTGGACAAAGTGGCGCATCGCCAAGAGGGCGTCGGTGGCGTTCACGCCAGCAAGGATGTCGATGCCCGTAAGGGTGTCCATGACGTTATAGACCTCCACAGCATAGTTGCTGAAGTCGTACACGCCGTTGCCATCGGTGGTTGCGGTGGCCTGGATGGTGTCGCCCGTGTTGACGATGTCCATCGTGCGGTTGGCCATCAGTTTGGCAGCGTCACCGTTATAGGTGAAGGTGCCTTGCAGGTGCCCGAAGTTGTCGATGGGGAACCAACTTACCGGCTCGAAGAGGACGCGGGCCAAGTTGGTGTTGTCCAGCTTGTCGTAAATCAAATTGTCGTCAATTTCCTTAGTGCCGATATTCCCCCAGAAGTTGTACTTCATGTTGATGGTATTGTTGCTATTATAGCTACTATTCAAACGCACAGCATAGTCACCGTTGTTGTAGATGCTGTTGGCTTTTTCGGGTGTGCCACCCACGGTGGGACATGAATATCTTTCCAAATAAATGCCATACGAAGCATTGTCCTTAATGGTAGACTTGCGGATTTCAGGCGAAGAATAATAATCAAGCCACAGGCCAAAACCGTTGGAATTTTGGAAGGTGCAACTTTCAATAGAAGGCTGGCTGGTTTCGTACATCCTCAAGTTATACTCACTGCCGTTCTCCACGATGCAGTGTTTCAGCGAAGATTGCCGTCCATTATAATCAGCATAGGCATCAAAATAAACACCATCCCAACCACCTGGTTGTCCGTTCAGAGAGGTGAAGGTGATGGGCTGCTCAGCGGTGCCTTCAGCAATGATATTGGCGCAGTAGCTGCTGCTGCCTGTGTAGAAGCCCTTACCCTCGGCAAATTTCAGGGTGGCGCCAGACATCAGCGTCCAAGTGTTGGTAGAATAACTGTAATAGTTTCCAACATAAAGATTGCCCAAGATATGGTAAGTGTAGCCTTCCCAAGTGCGGGTTGCACTGACGGTGCCCTCATTCAGCAGCACTGCGTCGGGGTTGTTGCCGGTAAAGCTCGTGTTCGTCATCGAACCCATATAACCGGGATTGCTGAAATAGATGGGATAGTCGCCGTTGTTCTCAAAACTGCAGTTGGTGAAGTTGCAGGTGCCATTCATACTATAGGTGTCAACGCCTCTTGTGCCCGCATTGCGGAAAACACAGTTGTTGAAGGTGGTGTAGCTCTGATACAAATACACGCCTTTTCCAACCGAGTTTTGGAAAGTGCAGTCCTCAATCAGAGTAGGTTTGGAAGTACCGCTCATGTACAGATTATACTCGTTACCGTTTTCCACGATGCAATGCTTCAGCGAGGAATACTGACTTGAATAGCTGTCGCTACCGTCATAGAAGGCGATACCATCCCAGCCGCCTACCTCGCCATTTATCGAGGTGAAGATAATGGGTTGCTCAGCCGTACCCTCGGCCACTAAGCTGCCTCGAGTATCAATAGTAAGTTGCTTGCCTTCAGCGAACTTCAACACGGAGCCAGGAGATAAGGTCAGGACACCAAAGTAACTAGAACTACTGCTGTACATATTGACCGTGCCAAGAATGGCATACGAGTTGGCGGCCCAAGTGCGGTTGCCGTTGATGGTGCCTTCCGGCACGGCAAAGTTGCAGACATTGTTCTGGAAAGTGACATTGGGGACGTCGGCAATATCCACATTCGGTGTGGAATAGCAGATACCAGCCTGCGAATCCTTCATGGTGCAGCCGCTGTAGGTCACTGTGCAGTTGGTACTCCAGTAACGGACGCAAGCCTCGCTATGGTTCTCGAAGACCACGTTCACCACGGTAGGATTAGAATTGGTTTCCACTGACAAGCCTCTCAAGGCATTCTTCAAAGTGCAGCCCTCAATGCTAATGTTGGATTGTTGATACAAATAAATATTATTATTGGTGGCATCCTGGAAGGTACACCACATCACACTAGGTTGGTTGGTGTATTCACAGTAGAGGTTGGTGACAGCTTTCTCCACCACGCAATAGCGCAATGAGGAAGATGAATTGTAGTCGCTACCATTGAGGAAGCGGATACCATTCCAACCGCCTGGTTCGCCGTTCAACGAGGTGAAGGTAATGGGTTGGTTTGCCGTACCCACGGCATAGAGTTGGCCACCATAGTTACTGCTGGTTTCGCCCACATAGATATAATAGCCTGAAGCCACCTTGATTGTGTTGCCAGCTATTATGGTGAGTTTGGGCTGCGAACTTGTACTGCTACTATAGACCGTAACAGAGCCTAAGAGAGCGTAACCATTGGTATAATAGTTCCAAGTTTGGTTGGAACTGATGGTTCCACCACCCATAGCAATGTCAGCCGTATTGTCGGCAAAGGCGATGATGCTACTATCGAAATTGAAGGTGCGGTTGGGTGTGCAGGAATAATAGCCATAGGTGTTGTTAGAGCAAATCACGCCAGAGAAGGTGGCATTGAAGTTTTCACTATAGAAATAGATACCTGCATTTCCATTGCCAGTCATTGTACAATTGGTTATGGTCGGGGCCGAATTGTTGAGAACGATACCATCGTTTGTGTTGTTACTCATCGTACATGATGTGCATGCAGGTGAACTGCCAGTAAGCCATATACCATACTTATTGCCGTCAAAGGTACAATCACTGAAGGTAGGATTTGAACTCTGTAACCAAACACCCTCGGTAGTAGCCAAATTGAAAGAGCAGTGGCTGATGGTGGGTTGGTTAGTATTGCGCAAACGCAGATTGGATTCGTTGTCGCCGTTACCGGCCTTCTCAATGGTGGTGTACTGCATGGTTGAGGCCAAGCCGCTGTTGTCGCTGGCATCCTGAAAATACACGCCGTTCCAACTACCGCTGCCGGCTTCGAAGGCAGTCAGCAGGATGGGGCTTTCTTCGGTGCCGTTGAAGTTGACACTGGCTGCCCCGATGTTCAATCCTGTGTTGGGCATAAACAATATGGTGACGCCGGGTTCGATGTTGTGCGTACCTGAGCTGAAACTAATGGTTTCCGTCACCAAATAGGGGCTGCCTTCGGCTGTGAGGGTTCCAATATAATTCAGGTTGCTTGCCAATTGGCTATATCCACTCAAGGTAAGAGTGACATCTTCAATGGTGAAATCGTCCTCGCCAGTAGCCGTGATGCGGAACATGTATTGGATGTAACGCTTCGTTTGACCGATGGCGAAGGGAAGATTGGAGCCCGCCGAAGTCCAGTTGCTGAACACCATGTCTTCGTCAGCGGTGCGATAGAGCACCTCGTAAGCATATTCCGACGGGTTGGCCAAGCGGTAGTTCATCTCCACCATCTGCTTGGGCGTTCCGATGTCGAAAGGCCAACTGACAAAAACGGGGTGATTGGCGAAGGCCGGCGTATCGGTGGAAGGATTGACAGCCATGAAACGAACGGCATTATTGAGGTTGCCCGAAAGGTTGACACCACCGCAGTAGAAAATCTTGTTGTCGAAGGCAAAGGAAGCACCTTCGGTGTAACGTTCGGAGAGAGTAATATCAGAAAGCTGCCAGTCATAAGTTGTGGCATCTGCATCGGCATATTGGAACTTGTTGCTTTCCAAGGTGCCTTCCTTACCTCCCATAACGGCCAAAATGCCGTTGGTGCAAAGGATGGTATGACCGTAGACGGCGTTAGGCAAGGCAGTGTTGGTTTCCCAAGCACCGAGACTGCCATCAAGGTTGACATCAGCGGTGTACACCGTATTCTTTTGGGTGAAGGTGGCATCATAACCGCCGGTGACGATAATCTTGGAATTGTAGACAGTGGCAGCATGTCCGTTGCGGGTCTCGGGCAGGGATGCCACTTCGGTGATGCCCGTCACCTCGCCCAAAGCGTTCAGTGTCAGGCGATACACCTTGTCGGTGGCATCGTTTTCAGTGTCGGCATTTGCACCGCCGATGAGGTAGAGGTGACCCATGGCTTCCACAAGGCGAGCACCCCAACAGGCTTGAGGCAGACTGACGGGGAGTTCCTGCCATGTTCCAATGGTACCGTCGTCATTGAGAGCCGCCGAATAAATCTTGTCGCTCACACCGTTGTTATTGCGCCCACCAACCACAATCAATTGGGTTTGTGTGGCGATTACGGCCATATCCTTCAATGCTACGGGCAAAGCATTAAGCGTTGACCAACTTGAGAGGCCGCTAGTTTGTTGAGAGGCACGATAGACAGTACTCACAGGAGCAGAACCGTTGTAACCTCCCACGCAATAGACATAGTTGTGCCAAGTCACCACTTGATGGTCTTTCAAGTTTTGCGAAAGATTGGTGGTGGCATTCCAGTCGGAGACGGATTCCATCTTGTATTGCAGGGCGACATCACCGTTGGCAATACGGACATTCGAGCCTGTGCCCTTCATAAAGTCTTGGGTGTGGGTCTGAGTTACATAGGTGGTGTGATTGCCCGTCTCAAATTTGGTGACACCGACATTGTCGACGGCCGCAGCCGGGTTGTACACCGAACCCCAGTAATAACTGTACCATGCAAAAACCAGCTTGTAGGTTCCTGCCGTAAGCGTTTCGTTGGAGTTTTTGGTAGTCCAGTTGGTGTTACCATACAGAGGAGTGCCGCCGTCAAGCGAAACCCAATCTGAGGTGGGATACTGAGAGCCTGCCGTAAGCGTTGCTGATTCTGGCAACAGGCCGACACGAAGGTAGTTATCTCCATTGCCATTGTTTCTCCAATCGTAGGAGATACGGTAAGTGCCACCCTCTTCAATGGTGATGAGTTTCCAGAAGTACACCCACGTGAGATTAGAATAATTCGAATAGGCATTGCTTGTGCCGCCATCGTTAGAGACATAGACGGAATGGGTTCCGCCATTGCAGGTGACGGTGCCCCACCACCAGGCGTTGGTACCGTCGCCATTGGTGAATTCCCATTCGCATTCAGTACCTTCAAAGTTGTCGAAGAAAGGATTGTTCCCATCCACGATTACGGCCTCTGGGGTCTGGCCGATCAAGCCTAATGGCGCAAACAAGGCCATCAGCGCGATAATGAGTAAAGATTTTTTGTTCATAATGAATTAGTTTTTACGTATTTGTTGTTTTGTTTGTTGTTTTTGTTCAGGAACCATAAAAAATTATAGTCTACAAAAATATAGCCTATGTGGGGGACAGTTGTAAGTAAATTTACTTAGCAACTCAAAAAAAACAACAATTTCATTTCACCAATCCGGCATCGTAGGCATATTTCACGAGGTCTGCCGTGGTCTTGAGGTCGAGTTTTTCGAAGATGTGGCTTTTGTGCACCTCCACAGTGCGGCGGCTGAGGCCGAGGTGGTCGGCTATCTGCTGCGCCGTCATGCCGTTGGCGCACAGTTGGATGATTTCTATTTCGCGCGCCGAGAGGTCGGCTTTTGCGCTGATGCGGTATTGCTTGTCTTCGTCGTAACCATCGATGCCGAACAAGGCATTAAGTTCTTCCTTCAGGGCTTCAGGTTCCACATCCTTGCCCAAATTACCATCCACAAGGCCTCGGGTGCGGGCTACGACTTCAGGGTTCTTGTTTTCGCCCGAAAGCAGGACTATTTTGATATTGGGGTAACAATCCCGCGCATGACGGATCACGTCGATGCCGTTTCCGTCGGGAAGGAAGTAATCAAGCAGAATCAGATCCACCTCGTTGCCGTGTTGGTCGAGATAGTTCTTGGCAGTCCTCACGTCGTCGGCCTCGGCCACAACGACGCAACTCAAGCCCGAGTAGTTGAGCGACAAACGGATGCCCATGCGATATAGCGGATGGTCTTCCACCAAGAGGATTCGTATTGGCTGTCGTTGGGTCATTGCGCTCCTTTCCTTATGCTCATGGTTACCGTAGCCCCCTTCCCTTCTTCGCTTTCAATGGTGATGGTTCCACCGTTACGAGCCATCATCTGCTGGCTGACGTAAAGGCCGATGCCGGTACCCAACTCGCCTTCGGTGCCTTCGGTCGACGCGGTCATCATCTTCAACAGCTTGGTTAGCTTTTCCTTGGTGATGCCCCGGCCATGGTCGATGACCTTGAGCAGGTAACGCTCGCCACCGTCCTCAGCTTCCAACCTGATTTCGCCATCGGCAAAAGAGTATTTCACTGCATTCGAGAAGATGTTCTGCAACACCATCTCTATGATTTGGGTGTCGTCGTTGCCCATCCAGTCCTTGGGGATGGCATTGGTGACTTTCAGCGACTTCTGCCCGATTTCGAAGGCTTGGCTGCGCACCACCTTTTCGGCCATCTCGCTTAGGTTGAAAGGCTCGGCCTGGCTATTGGTGTCGCCAATCATGCCCTTGACCCAAGTGATGATGTTGATTATCTTGGCTTTCAAGTCCTTCGTTGACGATTTCAGTGCGAACAGGCTTCCCTTCAAGTCTTCATACGACATGTCATCGATGTGCTCACAGGCGAGGTCAAGGATTTTCTCCTGCGCCAGCACCGGTGTCTTGATGTCGTGTGAGACCACTGTAAACAGTTGATCCTTGGTATTATTGTGGCGGGTCAGCATTTCGTTCGTCTTCTTGCGTTGGACGGCATTGCGCCACAGCAGCACGACCAAAACGAGAAGCAAGGCCACCGCAAGCAGCGACAGGGAGAGCAAGCGGCGACTTTCGCGGGTTTTCTCTTCCTGCAACTCCAGTTCGTGTTCTTTCTCGGCCATTTGGTACCGCACCTGGTAGTCGCGAATCAAAGCCTGCTGGTCTTCGTTGTATATGGAATCCCTCATCTTGTTGCATTCCTCAAGATAGCCGATGGAACGCTCTGGATTTGAGTCCCTTGTGGATAGATATGCCCCTTGCAGACACTCCAAGTAAATCTGGTTGTACTGGTTTCCTTTCGCCATATCCAAGGCTTTGAGGAAGTGTTGCTCGGCTGCCTTGTTGTCGCCACGGTCATAGGCATATTGGCCGTTAAGCATGACAATGGTGGTTTCGAAATAGAGTTCTTTTTCACGTTGCGCAATGACGAGCGCGGTGTCGAGTTCGGCATGGGCATCGTCAAGTCGTCCTGCCGCATGATAAGCTCTCGACAAGGCAATGCGGCGGTTAATGATTTTTTCCTGATTGTCGTTGTAGCGTTGCGACAAGGCCAATGCCTGTTCGGCAAACCCGATGGCATCAGTGAGGGTTTTGTCGTGTTGAGGGTCATCGGCTTCAATCAGTCCAACTTGCATCATCCGCACGCCCGAAAGATTTTGGTAATAGGTGGCAAGGTCAAGGTTAGCCTTCGGGTCATCGCCCGGGTCTCCCAGCATGTCGATACATTTCCAGTACATCTCCTCCGACTGGTCATATTCCTCCATGTCGAAATAAATCGAGGCGATGTTGTTCATGATATAGCGTTTGTTGACGGCAGCCATATCGCCCCCGATTTCATCCATAATCTCGGTGCAGATGTTGTAGTTGTATATGGCTTCGTCATATTGCCCCATGCGCATGTAGGCACCTGCGATGGTGTTGTAGCAACCCGCCACGTTGTACTTGTCGCCCGCCTGTTCATAGAGTTCCAACGCCTGCTGGGTGTAGTCAATCACTTCGACGAACTTGCTCTCGTTGAAGCACTGCAATATCATGGTCCTTAGGCTATCAACGTCTTGCGCTTTCAAACCAAGTGAAAGACTGGCAAGGACTATGGCGAGAACCAGCTTTCCACACACCATCCTAACCTTACTCTGTAAGATTGGAACAGGTTGAAAACCAATCAATTTAATATAATTTCGTATAAACTTACAATCTCTCATGAATCTTTATATTCAGTTATAATCATACAAAAATAGCAATGTTTTCATAAGTAGTTGTAAGTAAATTTACTTATAGGCATGAAAACTTATCAACATTAGCGGTTGAAAATCTACCTTTTATGGTTTCGTTGCCAATTGTGGATTTTTTCGTATTTTCGCAGTTTAATTGAAATCATTAAAAGCACACCAATATGAAATACGACATCATCGTTATCGGCAGCGGCCCGGGAGGCTATGTGGCTGCCATCAGAGCATCGCAACTGGGTAAGAAAGTGGCCGTAGTCGAGAAGGCCGAAGTGGGCGGCATCTGCCTCAACTGGGGCTGCATCCCCACCAAAGCCCTGCTGAAGAGCGCGCAGGTCTACACCTACATCAACCATGCCGAGAACTACGGCATCAAGGTGGAAGGCGAAGTGAAACCCGACATGGAAGCCGTCGTGGCCCGCAGCCGTGGCGTGGCCGACACCATGAGCAAAGGCGTGCAATACCTCTTCAAGAAGAACAATGTGGAAGTTATCGCCGGCTACGGCAAGCTCACTGCCGACAAACAGGTGGAAGTGACCGATGCCGAAGGCAACAAGACCCTCTACGAGGCTGACGACATCATCCTCGCCACTGGCTCACGCGTGCGCGAGCTGCCCGCCCTGCCCATCGACGGCAAGAAAATCATCGGCTATCGTCAAGCCCTCGTCTTGGACAAGCTGCCCGAGAGCATGGTCGTAGTCGGATCGGGTGCCATTGGCTCCGAGTTCGCCTTCTTCTTCACCTCTATGGGTGTGAAGGTGACCCTCGTCGAGTTCCTGCCCAACGTGGTCCCGAACGAGGACGAAGAAGTCTCCAAGCAAGTGGAGCGCGCCTTCAAGAAGCTGAAGATGACCGTGATGACCGAAGCCTCGGTGACGCATGTCGACACCACGGGCGAGAAGTGCGTCTGCACTATCAGCACCAAGAAGGGCGAGAAGACCGTGGAGGCCGACATCGTTTTGTCCGCCGTCGGCGTGCAGACCAACATCGACAACCTCGGCCTTGAAGAGCTCGGCATCACCACCGAGCGTGGCAAGATCAACGTGGACGACTACTATCGCACCAACGTGCCGGGCATCTATGCCATCGGCGACATCGTGCATGGTCCCGCTTTGGCTCACAAGGCCGACCACGAAGCCATCATCTGCGTGGAGAAGATTTGCGGCCTGAACCCCAAACCGCTGAACTACGCCAACATCCCTGGCTGCACCTATACCACACCCGAAATCGCCTCTGTCGGCTTAAGCGAGGCCAAAGCCATCGCAGCGGGCTACGAGGTGAAGATCGGTAAATTCCCCTTCACAGCCTCGGGCAAGGCTACCGCTGCGGGCAACCGCGACGGCTTCATCAAGGTCGTCTTCGATGCCAAGACTGGCGACTGGCTCGGCTGCCACATGGTCGGTGACAACGTCACCGAAATGGTGGCCTCTGCTGTGCTCTGCCGTGAGCTGGGGGCCAAGGGCGAAGACATCATCCGTGCCGTGTTCCCGCACCCCACTATGTCGGAAGGCATCATGGAAGCGGCTGCTGCAGCGTTTGGTGAATGCGTGCATCTATAATCATTGGTCGTTTGTAGAGACGTGGCGCGCCGCGTCTCTACCGACCCAATCGAAACATTATGGAGATAATTGAAACCAAAATAAAAGACCTCCTGGTCATTAAGCCCGACGTGTTTTTGGATGAACGCGGCTATTTCTTCGAGAGCTACAACAAGCAGCGTTTCCAAGAGCATGGCCTCGACATGACCTTCGTGCAGGACAACGAATCGCAGTCGATGAAGGGTGTGTTGCGTGGGCTGCATTTCCAGAAGCCTCCTTTTGCGCAAGGCAAACTCGTCCGTGTGGTGAAAGGTGCCGTCATGGACGTGGCCGTCGACCTGCGGAAAGGCTCTCCAACCTACGGACAGTGGGAGTCGGTCGTGCTGACCGAAGGCAACAAGTTCATGTACTGGATTCCCGAAGGATTTGCACATGGCTTTGCGTGCCTGGAGGATTATTCGGTGTTCACCTACAAGTGCACCAACGTCTACAACAAGGCCTCGGAAGGCAGCATCCGCTGGAACGACCCCGACTTGAACATCCATTGGGACATTGAAAACCCGATTCTCTCTGAAAAGGATAAGGTGTCGCCGATGTTTAAGGATTTTGTTAGTCCGTTTTGATCCATATATTTAGCTATCAGCCATCAGCAGTCAGCTATCAGCTCGGTTCCGACTGCTGAAAGCTGATTGCTGAGAGCTGAAAGCAAGACAAATATTGAAATTTGAAATCCGAAATATGAAAACTCGAACCCTCCTCATCGCTTGCAGCATCGCTATTATATTAATAGGTGTAGCATCAGCCATCACTTTTTCGCTGGCACAAGCCAATGACGAGCAACTGGAAGCCTACGAAGGCACCGACCGCGAATACCTTTCCTTCGGCAGCATCGACCACTTCACACACGACATCGAGCTGCCCGCAACGATGGAATTCTGCGGCGAGGAAGTGCCGCTCGACCTGTTTTATGTCCGCGAGCGTTTGGAAAGGGAAATCATCGTCAACTCATACAGACATTCCGCCACCCTATTGTTATTGAAACGCACCACGCGCTGGTTCCCCGTGATGGAGCCTATCATGAGGAAAAACGGTCTGCCTGAAGATTTCAAATACCTCGCTATGATTGAGAGTGAACTGACCAATGCTGTCTCGCCTTCCAAGGCCGTCGGTTTCTGGCAGTTCCTCGAAGCCACAGGCAAACAATACGGCTTGGAAATCAACAAGGAGGTGGATATGCGCTACAACGTTGAGAAAGAGACTGTTGCCGCATGCAAATACCTCAAGGAATCCTATAGCAAATTCGGCAGCTGGACGGCAGCGGCGGCGGCTTTCAATTGTGGCAACGGACGCATTACCAGGTCCATAGAGGAGCAACGCGTGAACTCGTACTACGACATGATTCTGCCTGAAGAGGCACAACGCTACGTGTTCCGCATCCTCGCCCTGAAACTCATCACGGAGAACCCAGAGAAATACGGCTACCAAATCCGCGACAATGGCTGGTACCGGCCTCTTGAGACCAAGACTGTGACTGTCGTGCAGTCCATTCCCAATTTGACGGATTTCGCATACCGCCAAGGCACCAACCTCAAGCTGTTGAAATACTTCAACCCCTGGCTGCGCAGCAACTCGCTGACGGTTTCGCCAGGCAACAGTTATGAGATTAAGATTCCGACAGGAGATTATGCCAAGACGCATGGACAAATGAGAAAAGCGGAATGAACGAATTTTCAGAAGATAAAAACCTAGAAATCCTCGGTGCTCGGGAGAACAACCTAAAAAACATCGACCTTTCCATTCCACGCAACGCCCTGGTGGTCGTCACCGGCATCAGCGGGAGCGGAAAATCGTCGTTGGCCTTCGACACGATTTATGCCGAGGGGCAACGCCGCTACATGGAGAGCTTCTCGGCCTACGCGCGGCAGTTCATCGGCAATATGGAGCGCCCCGATGTCGACAAAATCACCGGATTGAGCCCCGTAATTTCCATCGAGCAGAAGTCGGTGAACAAGAACCCGCGTTCCACCGTGGGCACCATCACCGAGATTTATGATTTCCTGCGCCTTTTGTATGCTCGTATCGGTGAGGCTTATTCCTACAACACGGGCGAAAAGATGGTGCGCTACACCGAGGAGCAAATCACAGACCTAATCCTAAAAGATTTCCAAGGCCGACGCATCAATATCTTGGCACCTTCGGTTAGAGGTCGTAAAGGCCATTACCGCGAGCTGTTCGAGCATATCCGTCAGGCGGGATTTACAAGAGTGCGTGTGGACGGTGTGATGCGCGAGATTGAATTCGGGATGATGGTGGACCGCTACAAGACCCACGACATCGAAATCGTCATTGACCGCATCGAAGTACACGAAGATAGTCTCAGCCGCATCAAGAAATCGGTGCAGACTGCTTTCCGTTACGGTAAGGGCCTGTTGATGGTATTGGATAATGACACCCCACTCATAGATCCCATGCCCCCCACAACCCTCCGCAGGGATGACATGAGCGCAGACTCACACCTCATACCTCAAACCTCAAAACCTCATACCTCCCCACTGAGATACTTTAGCCGATTACTAATGTGTCCCTCTACTGGATTGTCTTACGAAGACCCCGAGCCCAATACCTTCTCGTTCAACTCGCCCTACGGTGCCTGTCCCAAGTGCAACGGCCTAGGTGAAATCGCCGTCGTCGACAAAGAGAAACTCATCCCGAATCCGAACCTGAGCCTCCGCAAAGGCGGCCTCGCCCCAACAGGTGAATATAAGGCTGGCAGCTGGATCTTCAAACAGTTGGAAGCCATAGGTCTGAAATATGGCTACACCTTGGACACACCACTGAAAGACTTCACCGACGAAGCCCTTGATGTCATCCTCTATGGCACCAACGAGACCTTCGACGTGAAGCGCGAGACCCTCGGCATCACCTCGACCTATAAAATCAATTTCGAGGGCATCATCAATTTCATCGAGAGTCAGAACAACGAAGAGGCTTCAGCAGCTATTGCACGTTGGGCTGGCTCGTTCATGAACCATGTCAGCTGTCCTATGTGCGGTGGTTCAAGACTCAAGAAGGAAGCACAATGGTTCCGCATTGACGGGAAAAACATCGCAGAAGTGGCCAATATGGACACGATTTCACTTGGCAAGTGGATTGATGAACTACCCTCAAAACTCACCGAAAGACAAAATGATATCGCCAAGGAAATACTGCGTGAAATCCATAAACGTGTGCATTTCCTCCTGGACATCGGCATCGACTACCTCAACATGAACCGTCCAGCGGCATCGCTCTCGGGCGGCGAGGCACAACGTATCCGCTTAGCCACCCAAATCGGATCGCAACTGACAGGAGTGCTCTACATCCTCGACGAGCCCAGCATTGGGCTGCACCAACGCGACAACCAGCGGCTTATCGAGTCGCTGAAAGAGTTGCGCGACATCGGTAATTCGGTCATCGTGGTGGAACACGACAAGGAAACCATGCTCAGTGCGGACTACCTCGTCGACATTGGCCCGGGCGCGGGACGACACGGCGGCGAAGTGGTCTTTGCCGGCACACCCGACAAGATAAAAGACGGCCATTCCATCACCTGCGACTACCTCAATGGCCTCCGTCAAATCGAAGTGCCGAAGATGAGACGCAAGCCCATCGAAGGCAACGTCCTGAAAATCAAAGGAGCCAAAGGCCACAACCTAAAGAATGTGGATTTGGAGCTGCCCCTCGGCGTGATGGTCTGCGTGACAGGCGTCAGCGGCTCGGGCAAGTCCACCTTAATCAACGAGACCCTTTCCCCCATCCTCAGCCAGAAATTCTACCGCTCGGTGAAGGAGCCGCTGCCTTACGACAGCATCGAAGGCCTGGAAAAGATCGACAAAATTATCCAAATCGACCAGGCACCTATCGGTCGCACGCCGCGCTCCAACCCCGCCACTTACACCAAGGTCTTTGACGACATCCGCAAGCTCTATGGCGAGTTGCCTGAGTCGAAGATCAGAAACTACAAGGCGGGCCGTTTCTCCTTCAACGTGAAAGGCGGCCGCTGCGAAGCCTGCAAGGGCGCAGGCCTGCGTGTCATCGAGATGAACTTCCTGCCCGACGTGTCAGTGATGTGCGAGGAATGCCAAGGCAAACGCTACAACCGTGAGACGCTTGAAGTGCGCTACAAAGGCAAGAGCATCAACGACGTGCTCAACATGACCATCAATGAGGCGGTGGAGTTTTTCGAGAATATTCCAAGCATCATCCAGAAAATCAGAACCTTGAAAGATGTCGGCTTGGGCTATCTAACCCTCGGCCAGGCCTCCACCACCATCAGCGGTGGTGAGGCGCAACGCGTGAAGTTGGCCACAGAGCTGGCCAAGCGCGACACAGGAAAGACGCTCTACGTGTTGGACGAACCCACCACCGGCCTGCATTTCGAGGACATCAAGGTGCTGATGAACGTCCTGAACCAACTCGTCGACAAGGGCAACACCGTCCTCATCATCGAGCACAACATGGACGTCATCAAGATGGCGGACTGGATCATCGACATGGGTCCCGAGGGCGGCGACCGAGGCGGTCGCATTGTCTGCGCAGGCACACCCGAGCAAGTAGCACAATGCCAAGAAAGCTATACTGGGAGATTTTTGAGTTTAGAGTTGAGAGTTGAGAGTTGAGAGTGTTACCTCAGCCACAGAACCTGTCCCTTCAAGATTTTGGCATCTTTCGGCAATCCGTTCTTTTTCAGAATTTTTTCCGGATTCACAGCGAAGCGCAGGGCGATGTCGCGAAGGGTCTCCCCTCCCTCGACGGTATGTTTCTTGGCTTTCCAGTTTTTGTTGCGCAAAGGGGCAAGATACACCATGTCACCGCTGTGAAACACCATCTCGTCGGGATGCTTCAACAGGTTGTATTCACAGAAACGCTGGTATTTTATGTCAAACTCCTTGGCTAACCCCTCTGGGGTTTCCCCTTCTTTGGCAAAGACGAAACGCACACCGTTGTTCTCATAGATGAAACGCTTATCCTGAGTCATGTCGACCAGCTCGAAGACGGAACGTTTTTTGGGGGAATAGGCCAACTCAAATAACTCGTCTTCTGACTCAATTTCAGGTAGTTGGTTATCGTCGCTACGTTCACCGAGGGCGATTTCGTCGTATTTGGCGAGGTCATAGAGTTTGATGCGGTCGATGAGGAGCTGGGCGTACTTGGGGTTGGTGGCATAGCCCGCTGCCTTGAGGCCTCTGGCCCAGCCTTCGTAGTCGGTGATGTCAAGGTCGAAGAGAGCGGCATAACGGTTGCGCGTGGTGAGGAATAAGGAATGGTCGACAAACGATTCCTCGGCATTGTTGTACTTGCGGAAACACTCGTTTTCCTCGTCGTCGTCCATGATGTAGGTTTTGCCTTCCCAGCCCTTGTGACACTTGATGCCGAAATGGTTCTTCGCCTCGCGTGCCAGAGCACTGTTGCCCGCCCCCGACTCCAGCAGTCCCTGCGCCAAGGTGATGGATGCTGGAATCTTATGGTCGCGCATCTCGCGCATAGCTATCTCCTTATAGGTTTGGATGTATTCTTCTGGGGTGATGCGTTGCGCCGTCAAAAACATCGGCAACGCCAACAGCAAAAACAAGTATATTATTTTCATATTGAAACAACGACAAACCTATTAAATTCGTATAAAACCAAAAAAATAATAACCCACCTCGGAAAAAATCCCTATCTTTGGAGCCTATTTTTGCAGCCTTATGGATACAACACGCCTATTCAAGTACTTTCCAGAGCTCTCCGAGAAGCAAAAGGAGCAGTATAATGCTTTGAAAGACTTATACTTGGACTGGAACGCCAAAATCAATGTCATCTCAAGGAAGGACATGGATCACTTCTATGAGCACCATGTGTTGCATTCCTTGGCCATCGCCAAATACTTCGAACTACTGCCTGGCATGAAGGTCATGGACCTCGGCACAGGAGGCGGCTTCCCCGGCATCCCCTTGGCGATCATGTTTCCACAAACCGAGTTCTACCTCATCGATGGCACGGGCAAGAAAATCATGGTGGTGAATGCCGTGAAGGAGGCCATAGGTTTGGAGAACGTGGTGGCCGAACACAAGCGTGCCGAGGAAGTGAAAGAGAAGTTCGATGTGGTCACCGGTCGTGCCGTGATGACCCTGCCTGAAATCGCCAACCTCGCTGGCAACAAGTTGAGAATCAGAGGTGATGAAGAAGCTGGCGGCATCCTCTATCTGAAAGGCGGCGACCTCACAGAAGAATACAAGGCCCTCAACCGCTACTGGCGGCATAAGCAAGTGGCTGTAAGCAAGTGGTTTGATGAGGAATACTTTTTGGAGAAATATGTAGTACACTTATATTAAATGCTAAGGTCCCTGAGCCTGTCGAAGGGCCGACTAATATTTGTACGGCGTTTCGACAAGCTCAACGACCTGCTTCACTGAACAACTTAACAACTTAATATTAATTAAAATGAAAAAACTGACCTTAACCTTAATCGCAATGCTTGCCATGAGTGCGGCTATGTTCGCCCAGCAAGCCATGCCCGCACCTTTCGATCAAAACGTAAGACGCGGCAAATTGGAGAACGGATTGACCTATTACATCCGTCACAACGAGAAACCCGCCCAGCGCGCCAACTTCTATATCGCGCAGAAAGTGGGTTCCATCCTTGAAGAAGAGACCCAGCGCGGTCTCGCCCACTTCCTGGAGCACATGGCCTTCAACGGTCTGGAGCACTTCCCCAAGAAAGCCATGCTTGACTACATGGAGCGCAACGGTGTGAAATTCGGCACCAACGTGAACGCCTGGACGAGCTTCGAGCAAACTGTCTACATGCTCAACAACGTCCCCACCACCAACCCTGGTCTGGTGGACACCTGCATGCTCGTGCTGCACGACTGGTCGAGCTTCATCTCCCTTGAGGACGATGAAATCGAGAGCGAACGTGGCGTCATTTTGGAAGAGATGCGTCAAGGCCAAGACGCCCAGATGCGTATCTACGACAAGATTTTGCCCGAGATCTATCCCAACAGCCCTTACGGCGTTCCCATGCCCATCATTGGCACCGAGGAAGTCGTGGCCCATTTCGACCATCAGTACCTCCGCGACTACTACCACAAATGGTATCGTCCTGACCTCCAAGGCATCATCATCATCGGTGACATCGACGTGAACCAAATCGAGAACCGCCTGAAGGAAATGTTTGCCGACATCCCTGCTCCCGTGGATCCGGCCGAACGCGTCTATTTCCCTGTGGCCGACAACGAGAAACCCATCGTGAGTGTCGCTACCGACGTGGAAGAGACCACCTACAACATCATGGTGTCCTACAAGCATGACATTATTCCGTTCGAAGAAAGAGACGACGTCCAATACTGGATCAAAGGTTACCTCGATGACCTGATTGCCACCATGTATAACAACCGCATGAGAGAGCTTACCCAAAAGGCCAACCCGCCCTTCATCTACGGCTATGGCTACTACGGCACTTTCTTCATCAGCGACACCAAGGATGCATGGACGAGCTATGCCGTCGCCATGGACAAGGATGGCATCGAGAAGGCTGTCAATGCCCTCATCGCTGAGAACAAGCGCATGCAACAATACGGCTTCACCGAATCCGAGTTTGAACGCGCCAAAGCCGACCTGATGAAGCGCATCGAAAACCAATACGACGAGCGCGACAAGCAAGAGACCGACCGCTACTTCCGTCCTATCCTTGCCCACTTCCTCACCAACGAGCCGCTGATGGGCATCGAGAACGAGTATATGCTGCTCAGCCAGATCCTGCCCAACCTGCCCGTGGAGGCCATCAACCAATATGCGCCTGAACTCATCCGCGAAGACAACATCGTCATCACCCTGACCGCCCCCGAGAAGGAAGGCGAGAAGCTGCCCACCAGAGAAGAACTGCTGGCCATGTTCGAAAAAGCCAACAAGCAAGAGGTTGAGCCTTATGTGGAGACCGTCAGCAACGAGCCTCTCATCGCCACCCTGCCTGTGAAAGGCGAAATCAGCAGCAAGAAGCATGACGACACCTTCGATGCCACCATCCTCACCTTGAAGAACGGCGTGAAGGTCATCTACAAGCCCACCACCTTCAAAGACGACGAAATCCTGATGACGGCCTACAGCTTCGGTGGCTACAGCGCCATGGACCAGAGCGACCCCTACACCTTGCAGGAGCTCAACGAGTTGGCCACCCTTGGTGGCGTGGGCAACTTCAGCGCCATCGACCTGCCTAAGGTCTTGGCTGGCAAGAAAGCCTCTGTCCATCCCCAAATCAGCGCCCTGACCGAAGGCATGAGCGGCAACTGCTCCGCCCGCGACCTGGAGACCATGCTGCAACTTACCTATTTATATTTTAATAGCCCCCGCAGCGACGAAGAAGCCTTCCAGTCCTACATCACCCGCACCAAGTCGATGGTAGCTAACATCGAGTCAGACCCGAACACTGCCTTCCGCGACAACATGGTGTTTGCCATGTACGACAACCATCCGCTTGCCAAGCGCATGAAAGCTGAGGACTACGACAAGGTCGACTATGCCAAGGCCCTGAAGCTCTATGCCGACCGTTTCAAGGATGCCAACAATTTCGTGTTCACCTTCGTGGGCAACATCAACCCCGAGACCTTCGAACCCCTGATTGAGCAATACATCGGCTCACTGAAGACCAAGAAGAACGACGAGACTTGGACCGCCAACTGCCCCACCCTCACCGACAAGGATGTCAACTGCCACTACACCAAGGCCATGGAGAACCCCATGGTGACCTGCTACATGGTCTATAACGGCGACATGCAATTCAACCGCAAGAACCAACTCATCATGCAGGCTTTGAGCGACGTGATGGACATCGTCTACACCGAGAAGATCCGTGAAGACGAAGGCGGCACCTACGGTGTTGGCGTCCAAGGCAACCTGAGCCTCCGTCCGAAAGAGACCTTCATGTTCCTCATCGGTTTCCAGACCAACAAGGAAATGTACGAAAAGCTGATGGGCATCGCCAAAGTCGAGTTGCAGAACGTGGCCAACAACGGCCCGCGTCCCGAAGACCTCAAGAAGGTGAAGGAATTCCTCGTCAAGAAGCACAGCGAAGACCTGGAGAACAACCGCTATTGGATGAACTGCATCCAGACCAAGGAACGCGACGGTTACAACCCGATGGAGAATTACACTGACCTCATCAACGGCATCACCGGCGACGACGTGGCCAATATGGCGAAGGCCGTGCTGAAAGGCTACTTGAAGGAAGTGGTTCAAATCCCCGAATGATTGTTTACGGCTATCAGCAGTCAGCCATCAGCTATCAGCATACATCACAAGCAAGACAAGCTGATTGCTGACTGCTGAAGGCTGAAAGCTCAATCTTTAAATCTTGAATATTAAATTTTAAATCAAATAATTATGTCAGAAAACTTCGCAACAATGAGAGACAACCCCACCTATAGGTGGATTGCCTTGCTGCTCTTGGCCTTGGCCATGTTTTGCGCCTACATCTTCATGGACATCTTGTCCCCCATCAAGGACCTGATGCAAACCGAACGTGGCTGGGACAGCCTCGCCTTCGGTACCATGCAGGGTGCTGAGACCTTCCTGAACGTATTCGTGTTCTTCCTCATCTTCGCTGGTATCATCCTCGACAAGATGGGTGTGCGTTTCACCGCCGTGCTTTCTGGTGCTGTGATGCTGGTTGGTGGTTTGATCAAGTATTACGCTATCAGCGAGTCGTTCTATGGTAGCGGTGCCGAAAGATGGTTCACTGAAAACCTCAACTACATCCCGGTCTTCGATGAGCTGGGCGTGTCGCCTTTCTATAGAGGTATGCCCGCCTCCGCCAAACTGGCCGCCGTCGGCTTCATGATTTTCGGCTGCGGTACGGAAATGGCCGGTATCACCGTGAGCCGTGGTATCGTGAAGTGGTTCAAGGGTCGTGAGACAGCTTTGGCTATGGGTTCCGAGATGGCACTGGCCCGCTTGGGTGTGGCCACCTGCATGATCTTCTCGCCCTACTTCGCCAAGCTCGGTGGCAGCGTCAACGTGAGCCGTTCCGTGGCCTTTGGTGTGGTGCTGCTCTGCATCGCCCTCATCATGTTCGTTGTCTACTTCTTCATGGACAAGAAGCTTGACGCGCAGACCGGTGAGGCCGAAGAGAAGGACGATCCCTTCAAGGTCAGCGACATCGGCAAGATTTTGTCTAGCCTCGGCTTCTGGCTGGTTGCCCTCCTTTGCGTGCTCTATTATTCCGCCATCTTCCCCTTCCAGAAGTACGCCGTCAACATGTTGCAATGCAACCTGACGCTAACCACGCCCGAAGCAGGTTCATTCTGGGCTGGCGACAGCGTTACCATCGTGCAATACATCATCATGCTGGTTGTGGCTATCTGCTCGTTTGCCAGCAACTTCTCGAAGAAAAAGAGCATGAAGTTCGGTCTGATGGCCATTGCCGTTGTCGCTCTCGTAGTCTACTGCTACATGGGCTACATGCGTGGCACCGCTGAGACCATCTTCGCCGTATTCCCGCTGTTGGCTGTGGCCATCACCCCCATCCTCGGCAGCTATGTAGACAACAAGGGTAAAGCCGCTTCCATGCTGATGATTGGCTCCTTGCTGCTCATCATCTGCCACCTCACCTTCGCCTTCATCCTCCCGATGACCAAGGGAAGCGCTGTGGCGGGTGTCATCGTGGCCTATGTGACCATCTTGGTGCTGGGTGCCTCGTTCTCGTTGGTACCTGCCGCCTTGTGGCCGAGTGTGCCGAAGCTGGTGGACGAAAAGATTATCGGTTCTGCTTATGCCCTGATTTTCTGGATCCAGAACATTGGCTTGTGGCTGTTCCCGCTGCTGATCGGTAAGGTCCTTGAGAACACCAACCCCGGCGTCAACGACCCGCTGGCTCTCAACTACAAGTGGCCCTTGATCATGCTTGCTTGCCTCGGCGTTGCCGCATTGATTATCGGTATCATCCTGAAGCGCGTGGATGCCAAGAAGCACCTCGGACTTGAGGAGCCGAACATTAAGTAAAACCACCAAAAACCGTAGCTATGGTTCATCGTATGAGACGACATAGCCTATTGTTTTTGATGCTCGCATCAGTGTCCCTGCTGACTGGCCAACCTGTCGGCGGGGACACTATTTCATTGTGGCAGAAGCTGGAGGCTGAGCGCCTGCCCGATATGAACCTGCCGCGTTCGGGCCACAACGTGTTTTATGCCAACGGAGAGCTGACGGTGGTGGGCGGCCACACTTCAGGATTCGTGATGACTCCCACCAGCGAATACTTCAGCAACGGAGCGTGGCATGTGGTTCCCACAATTTATCAGCACGATAACGGCATGGCTGTGGTGTTGGACGAGGGCCGTCGTGTACTTCTCGCCGGAGGCCACGACAAGAACCTCGGCATCGGGCAGAGCTACGAGGCGGAGATATACAACAGTACGACGCACACCTTTGAGGGTTTCGGCAGCCTCGACCATAAGAGGGCCTTGGCGCAAGGCGTTGAACTCGACAGCGGACGGGTACTCATCACGGGCAACCATTGCGACAACGACGCCTTCGAGGTGTTCGACGGGCAGAAGTTTTTCCATCACGTGAAGGACGTGACCGCATGGCGTTCTTCTCCTTATTTGTTGCCTGTTTCCGATGATGTTATCGCTTTCGGTGCGGTGTGGCGCGGTCGTTTCGAGCCTTGCGACACCGTCGATTGCCTGAATGGTGAGCCGTTCACCGTGCCGCTACTGAAAGATTGGATGCCGTTTCTGTACACCCAAAACAACCATGCCGTTGAGTCTTTCATCGGAGATGAAACCCATGGCGACTACTCCTATCTCGTCGCGGCATACAATCATGATGGCGGAGTGGCTTTCATTCTCATAAAAGACACCGTTTTTTCGCTTCTGCAAACCACTGTTCCAGTGCCCACGATGTCGGACTATGGCGGCATCAAGTACGACCGCCCTGCCATTGCAGACCCAAAGGCGAAGCGTGCCTATCTGATAGGCCACGACTCGACAAGCCGCGTTTACGTCGTGGCGGTGGACTACGACAAACAGCCTGCGCCGCTCACCTTATATAATATAGGCCCGTTAGACGATTTCGGCGATGCCACACCCGTGCTGACGCCCGACGGCGACCTCGTCGTCGCGGGAGGCATCACTGACGACAACTTCTCGCCGTTCGCCTCAGTATGGCTGCTGCATACGGGGACACGGACAACGACTGCGATGATGGCTGAGACGCAACCATATAGGACTTGGCTGTGGGTGCTTTGCGGAATGTTGTTGGTCGGAATTGCAGTAGTGATTGTGCGTCGTTATGTACGGCTGCCACATTGTGACAGTCCTACGGAGCCTTCACCACAGCCCAACAATGCCTCTGATGAACTGATGACCCGTATCACCCAATTGATGGAGACACAGCACCTTTATCTGAACCCCGAACTGAAGATTACCGACGTGGCCGATGCCCTTGGCGTACACCGCAATGCCGTTTCTGCCTGCATCAACGCCCAAGGCTGCACATTCAGCCAGTTGGTCAACGACTACCGTTTGAAGCATGCCAAGCAGTTGCTGTGCCAGACATCCGACATGAAGATTTCCACCGTGGCCTCGGAGTCGGGCTTCGCCAACGAGAGCACCTTCTTCCGTGCCTTCAAGGCCGACACTGGCATGACCCCAAAAGAGTGGGTGGCGCAACAGAGCGTTTCCTGACCCCAAAAAAGACTGACAAATCGTAAAATCGACTTGCAAAATACACTTTGCAAGTCGATTTTCGTGTATTATCGCAGCCCGTACCCGTGCTTTGCACTACTTTTGCCACCATGTTATGCAACAACTCATCAAATCAACAACAACTAAAATTTCAGAACAATGAAAAGATTCAGCTTGATTAAAACAGCTTTAATGCTGGCAGTGACGGCAATGATTGCCGTAGGATGTACAAAAATCGATGACCCGAGCAACAATGGTGGAAACAATGGCGGCGGCAATAATGGCGGCGGCAATAACACCACAGCTTCCGTAACGCCTGAACTGCTCATCTTCGAGAGCGAGAGTGCCACACAAAGCGTGACCGTAAGAGGCCCTGGCTATAGTTACTATGGCGCATCAGTTGATGCTGACGGCCAAGGCTGGTGTTCAGTTGCAGCCCCTGGAAGCGGTAAGATTGACATCACCGTAACAATCAACTCAGGCACGATACGTACCTGCTACGTGAATTGTTGGGTGGCAAACGTGCAAAATCCCACAGAATCTGAAAAAGTAATCCTGCCCGTTCTGGTGACACAAAACCCCTATAAGATGGAGGTTACGGAAGCCACCTTTGTGAGATTCAATTTCGAGACCGAGGCTCACCGGTACCATACTGACTATGGAGGAGGTTTTGACACCTATCAAATGCTCTACATTTGGCATAGAGACTGGGACGAGATGAACGTAACACATTCAAACGACACCCTCACTTTCTGGGCTAGAGACATTTATGAACAGTCCCCGAATGGAGACCTTTACTACGACAAGGACTTTCAGGTATCCATTATGATAACTGGTTTCGCAGAGCCATACGACCACTGCGAGGTGAATACGGTTACTTTCAGAGAAACATGGGAGGGACGGAATCCGGACCCAGAGGCTTTCTGGCAGACAAGCACTGGCGAAGACAAAGTCATTTTGGCACACATCCCGCTCGTAGATCACAACATTAGTATCAACGGCAAAACTGGACACCTCTATTTCTATTATGAGGACGATGCACTGAATGTAATTGAAGCCTATAGCCGTAGCCGTTCAGAAGCTCTAAATGACCAAGAGTGTTATACAGAAAATTATGTGTATGAGGGCAGCGACAGAGATGAAGGCTTGGTGGAAGTGAATTTCAAACTCAAGTAAAACAGTTGGAATTTGACTTATAGGTCATTTTGCAGGCTGCGATGTATGCTGAAGCCCAATGGAT
>CALEMB010000101.1 GCA_937902805.1 uncultured Bacteroidales bacterium | reverse complement strand
CGATCTTCCATCCAGAACATCCTCATCGGCTTCATCGCTTTCTTCGTGGCCATTTTCTTTGCCACCAAGGTCGACAAGACCGAAGGTCAGAAGGTTGGTGCTGGCGAAATCTGGAACCGCTTCCCGAAGTTCATCATCGGTTTCTTCGTGGCTTCGTTGGTCGCCTCCTTCATCGTGCTGCCGCTCACTGATGGTGCTACCGTGAAGAACATCAACGGCGTCCTCGACCAATACAAGAACTGGGCCTTCGTGCTGGCTTTCACCAGCATCGGTCTCGACACCAACTTCAAGAGCCTCTTCAAACAGATGCAAGGCGGCAAGGTGCTCTGGCTCTACATCGCAGGCCAGGTGTTCAACATCCTCCTCACCCTGTTTGCCGTGTGGTTCCTGCTGTCGGGCGTTGTCTTCGAGGTCCCGGTACTTGACATGTTCAAATAATGAACAAAAGCCACAAAATATTCAAAGTGATTACCATCGCAGTGGTGGTAATCACTTTGTTTTTGGCCGGTTGGATTATGGCCAACCGACTCGGCCTTGTCGAAGGCTACGACTTCGGTGCGGGGGCCTATTACTATGCCGACATTCCTACCGAGCAATACAGCGAAATCGACAAGGAAGGCGCCTATCAAACCTCCATTCCAAAATGGATTTTCTACGTCTTTTTCTTCGCCTGGGGCTATTTGATGTGGCGGCTGTGGGTGTGGGTTGAGAATCGAGGGAAGAAATAAAGCCCCTTACACGTAATTCCATTTTTCTTTGTAAATTTGCGCAATAGAAAAAATGGAATTGTTTATGCAACCCTCAGAAATACAGAATATTCTAGCAGAACTCACCCGTTCCCTTGGCGAGACACCAATTGACATTCTGCCCATCGCAGCCTCAGGCTCAGCGAGGAAGTATTACCGGATTATCACCGACAAGCGCACGCTGATAGGCACTTACAGCGAAAATACGGAGGAAAACGAGGCTTTCCTGACATTCAGTAAGCATTTCCACGACTTGGGACTGAATGTACCCGAGGTCTTCGCAGTCAACGAGGACAAGACTTGTTATCTTCAAAGCGACTTCGGGGATGACAACCTGTTTGCACATGTTCAAAGGTCACTGGTAACAGTCGGCCCTTCGACAGGCTCAGGGACCTCAGCTTTTTCAGACTCAGGGACCGCATATAGCGAAAACATCATCCAACTCTACAAGCAAGCTCTGAATCATTTGGTCAGACTGCAAGTATTAGGTCATCAAGGTTTGGATTACAGCAAGGCCTACCCTACTGAGCGCTTCGACCGCCAGGCCATCATAGATGATTTGAACTACTTCAAGTACTACTTCGTCAAGCCGCACGAGGAAATCGACTTCAACGAGACACGCTTGGGCAAGGACTTCGAAGCTTTCGCCGACTTTGTCAGCCAAGCGCCCTGCGACTTCTTCATGTACCGCGACTTCCAGTCGCGCAACATCATGGTGAAGAACAATGAACTGTATTTCATCGACTTCCAAGGTGGTAGAAAAGGTCCGCTGAACTACGATGTGGTTTCTTTGCTTTATCAAGTGAAAGCGCAGATTCCGCAAACTGTCCGCGACGAACTCATCCAATACTACAAAGAGGAGTTGAAGCAATTCGTCAATCCAGAAGAAGTCAAATTCGACACCTACCAACCCTATTTCGTGTATTTGAGACTGCTACAAGTCCTCGGTGCCTACGGCTTCAGGGGCTTGATTCAAAAGAAATCACATTTCATCGAGAGCATCCCTTACGCGCTAAAGGAGTTGAAAACTTGGAACGAAAAACACCCATTAAACGATTACCCAGAACTCCAAAACGTCATCTCCCAACTCTCAACTCTAAACTATCCACTGACTCTCAACTCTCAACTCTCAACTCTAAACTCTAAACTCACAGTAACCATAAACAGTTTCTCCTTCAAAAAAGGCTATCCCAACGACTTCAGCGGCAACGGCGGCGGCTTCACGTTCGACTGTCGTGCCCTGCCCAATCCTGGCCGCGAACCCGAATTCAAGACCAAGACCGGCCGCGACTGGGAGGTCATCGACTACCTGATGGCCAAGCCGCCCGTCCACGTCTTCCTTGACCATGTGAAAGCCATCGTCGGACAAAGCGTTGACAATTACCGTGAGCGTCATTTCAGCAACCTGATGGTTTCGTTTGGCTGCACTGGCGGACAGCATCGTTCCGTCTTCTTCGCCCAAACGATTTACGAATGGCTCAAATCGACTTATCCAGACATCCACTTGGTACTGAACCACATTGAACGCAAAATCAAAGAGGAACATAACGCATGATGACACACGATACTACCGCAATGATTTTGGCAGCAGGTCTCGGCACAAGGCTTCAAGCCCTGACCCATGACAAGCCCAAAGCATTAGTCGAGCTCAATGGCAAGCCTTTGTTGCAGCATTGCATCGAAAACCTGATTGCCAATGGATTCTATCACATAGTCATCAACGTGCATCATTTTGGAGAACAAATCATTGATTTTGTGACGCATAACAGGTTCGATGCTGTCATCCAAATCTCCGACGAGCGCAACCAACTGATGGACACAGGAGGCGGCATCATCAAGGCTTCTCCCCTTTTTAAGGACTCAAAAGCCGTGTTGGTGCATAATGTAGACATCATCAGTGACGAGAACCTGGGCGAGATGAGCCAGCAATTCCTGGCATCGGGCGACGACGCCTGGCTGCTGACACAAGGCAGGGAGACCAACAGGAAGCTATTGTTTGATGACGAGAACCAGCTTGTCGGATGGACAAATAAAGCTGAAGGGCAGTTTAAGTGGGTGGATGAATCCGCGTCGGACGTTTCGACAGGCTCAACGGCCCTCAACTATAAAGAGATGGCTTTCAGTGGCCTGCATTTCTTCCGCAGCGACTTGTTTGCCGAGTTCGATGTCAAACGCCGAAGCGTCATAGATTTATATCTTCATCTGGCAAAGCACAATCGCATCATTTCCAAGTCCATACAACCCAATTATTGGTTCGACCTCGGCAAGCCCGAACAAATACTAGCCGCTGAAAGCTACCTTAACAACCTTACAAAATGAGCCACGACTCCTTCATATCCAAGCTGGCAAAACACATCCAAAGCCACTACGACCTTTCGAAGCAGGAGATGACGGTGGTCTTCCCGAACAAGCGCGCTGCTTTTTATTTGCGTAACGCCTTTAAGGAGAACTGCCAACAAACCATCTGGCTGCCTCAAATCATCTCCATCCAAGAGGCCATCACCCAATGGAGCGGCATCGCCCTTGCCGACAACGTCGATCTGCTGTTTGAACTCATCGACATTGACGCACAGCTGCATGTAGAGCAAGACAGCGACCTTAGCGTCTTCGGCAGCCAAGCGGCACAGATGGCTAAAGACTTTGACGAAATTGATCAGTATGGCATCGATGCGAAAAATCTGTTCAACTATGTATTGGAGCATAAAAAGTTGGGGCTATGGGAGTTCGACACACTGAAAAGCAAGGAAAAAGAGCAGAAATACTTGCAATTTTTCCATTCGCTCCATGATTATTACCTCAGGTTGCGCGACAGGCTGACCGAACAAGGCAAAGGCTATTACGGTATGATTACCAAGTACTTGTCGGAGCTGCCCGAGACCGATTTGATGGCTAAAATTGGCGACAAGCGCATCCTCTTCGCCGGCTTCAACGCCTTGACGACCACGGAAGAGCGCATCATTGACACCTTGATTAAAAACGGCAAGGCCAAAGTTATCTTCGACTATGATGCCTATTATGTCGACGACGAGAACAACGAAGCAGGTCTTTTCGCCCGCAAGTACAAGCAACGTCAACCGAAATGGCTGGAAAACGGCATTTCCGATGCGCTTTCCTGCGAGGCCAAGACCATCCACATCATCAGTGCCAACGGCAACACGCTGCAAGCCAAAGCCTTGCAAGCCAAGCTACAAGAAAGCAGCGACAGCAACCAAGCTATCATCCTAGCCGACGAGCACCTGCTAATTCCCGTGCTCAACGCCATTCCCAACAACAATACCTATGATAGCTTCAAGGTCTCGATGGGCTATCCCATTTTCAAAACACCTGTCAACCAGCTTATTAAAGAGGTTTTCTCCCTATGTAGGCTCAAGACTATCTCACGAAACATCAACGACAATGGATCGGAACGCAAGGCCGAAGGCTTGTACCTCTGGCCCATCCTCCACCTCATGGACCTCGAAATCGTGAAGATTGTCTTCCCCAAAGCCGAGAATACCGCCTTTAACCGTTGGAAAACCAACGCCGTGCAATCCGGCAAGTTTATCTTCGAGGAGAAAGACCTTGAAGAATTGGCTCAAATCCCTGAAATACAAGCATTTTTACGCATCATCTTGACCGAGGCATGGAAGAAAACACATGAATCCATTCTTGAAAGCATTGGAGTATTGTTGGCTTTCGTCTCGCAGATACTGTTGAGCCGTGACGACAAAGAAAAGATGAATTTCCTTTTGAACCAACTCAGCGAGACAGGAAAACACATCAGCCGCCTGACCACCATTGTAGAACACAACACAAAGTATATTAAAGACCTACAAAGCGTCGAAATTCTATACAAGCTTTTGGCCTCAAACGCAACGGTGAAACTGAACAGCAGCGACACCGAAGGTCTGCAAATCATGGGATTGCTCGAAACCCGTAATCTCGACTTCAAGCGGCTACATGTACTCAGCGTTAACGAAGGCATGTTGCCACCCGACAAGCCCCAAGGCAGTTTCATTCCCCAGTTCATACGCTATGCCTGCGGTCTGCCTGGGTATGCCGAAAGCCAAGCTGTTGTGGCTTACCACTTCTATCGCCTGCTACAAAATGGAGAAAACATCTACTTATATTATAACAATTTGGACGAGACCTTTGGCGGTGAAGCCAGCCGTTTCATCTTGCAAATCAAGAACGAGTTGGCCAAAAACGCCAATATCACGATTGAGGAAGAAACCTTCAATAGCGTTGCTCAGTCCTCTATTGAGACTACCGCCATCAGTGCCCAGAAAGACAACGCTTTAGACCGTCTCCATTACCTCATCGAGGAGAAAGGCCTCTCCCCTTCAGCCTTGTCCACCTACATCACCTGTCCATTAAAGTATTACTTGCGTTATATAGCCCAAATTGAAGACAATAGCGTTGAAGAAGATGTAGGTATCAACGACATCGGAACGGTCATCCATGACACGTTGGAGCTGCTGTTCGCTGACTACCTACCCCATGACGGCAAGCTGGAAATTATAGACAAAGTATTGTTTGACAATGTGATACAACCCAAATGGCAGGAAAAGCTATCAGAAGCTATTGCCAACAAATTCCCCAATGGCTTCCCCGATGTGGGCTTCAACTATTTGAACCGTGTCACCATTGAACAGCAACTGAAAAGCTACTTAAAATACACTTCCAAGCAATTGGAACACAACAACTTGGCCATCCTTGAAACAGAAGGCGAGTTGAAAGCCATTTTGGCGACACCTTTCGGTGATTGTCTATTCAAAGGTCGCACCGACCGCATCGACCAATTCGGCAGCCTTATCCGTGTCATCGACTACAAGACCGGCCATGTCAACAGTTCCGACCTAAAGGTACCCGTTCATCACCAAAGCGAAACCGATCTCGACTTCCTGAAGCAAATCCCTGAGAAAGCTTTACAATTGCTGCTTTACAAATACATGTACCTCAAGGAAAATCCGAACATCGCGCCCGAACAAGTCACCGCCGCCATCCATGGATTGAAATACGCCAATAACATCGAATTCAGCCTGACGAAAACTAACCCAACGAGAAACGACACCGATGCCGACAACACTTTCCTTGACGACAACACCTTCATGCACGACATGGAAGCGATGCTAAAGGCAGTTGTAGGCGAAATGCTCGACACAGAAATCCCCTTCGTTCAAGCCGAAGACGACAAGAAATGTGGGTATTGCGAATTTAAAATGATTTGCAAAAGGGAATAGCTCAGCTCAACACGATTTCAGCAACCACTTCCTTTCCCACCCGCTCGTTCAGGTTCTTCATTAGCAAGGATTTGGAATAGGAAAGTTCATTCCGCAAGGCATCGGAATCGACACGGACATAGAGCACACCGTTTTTAATGGATAAGTCTATCGTATGCGTGGCAATGAACTGCCCCACCACCTGCGGCCAACACTGTATGGCTTTCTGCTCATCCAGATAGCCTGACCCTTTGTGAAGCTCATAAAACTCCTTGATGAGTTCGCTCAACGGCATCACGTCAGAGAACAGCATCACCACCTCCTATCTCCCTAACTTGGCCTTTCACCACCTCGAAAATCTTGTGGTCGATGTTGGTATTTTCAAATAACTTCTCCACCCTACCCTGCTGTGTGTCAGTGATAAACACCTGACCGAAATGCTCGTCACCGACCAAACGAACGAGTTTCATCACACGCTGGTCGTCGAGCTTGTCGAAGATGTCGTCCAACAGCAAAATGGGCTTGTAGCCAATCTTTTGGTAGTTGAACTCGAACTGCGCCAAACGAATCGACACCACAAACGACTTTTGCTGCCCCTGCGAACCGAAACGTTTCAACGGATGGCCGTCCAAGGCAAACTCCAAATCGTCCTTGTGAATGCCCACGTTGGTGTAGCCCGAATAACGGTCCTGCATCAGGCTTTCCTCCAGCAACTCGTTGAGCGGTTTTTCGTCCAAGCGTGATTGATACACGACATTGACCTTTTCCGTACCGCCCGAGACGATTTCATAGTAATGCTGGAATATCGGCAGAAAGTCCTCCAAAAACTGCTTGCGCTTGCCGTGGATGTCGGCGGCATGCTGCGCCAGCTGGTCTTCCCAAAGACGGAGCAACTCACGGTCGAAGGTGCGGCTTTCGGCAAACCGTTTCAGCTGCATGTTGCGTTGCAGCAAGGCGCGGTTGTATTTCAGCAACGCGTTGAGATACAAAGGGTCGAACTGCGAAATCACGCCGTCGATGAACTTGCGGCGCAGGTCACTGCCTTCGTTGATGAGATCGCGGTCGTAGGGCGAAATCATCACCAAAGGGAACTTGCCGATGTGGTCGCTGAGGCGTTCGTATTCCTTTTTGTTAAAGCGGAACGACTTCTTGGCATCGCTTTTCTGCACACACGAAACCATCTCATCATCCTTTCCGTCGTGCGAATACACGCCGTGTATGGCAAAGAAATCCTGCCCATGACGGATATTCTGCTTATCCGTGGCGCTGAAAAAACTCTTGCAAAATGAGAGGTAATAAATGGAATCCAGGATGTTGGTCTTTCCTGCTCCGTTGAGGCCCACGAAACAGTTGACGTTCTCCGAAAGCAGCAGGTCGGCTGCTTCGCAGTTCTTGAAATTCGCCAGTTTCAGTTCGTGGAGATACATGGTCAGAACTTGCTCAAATCCAGGCGGAGCGACAGGAAATGCGGCGAGCCGACGATATTGCTGCGCGAATAGGCATAATCGATTTGGAACGCCTTGATTCTCACGCCAAAGCCAGCCGACAAGCCCACCAAAGTACGTTTCTGTGGCACGTCCATGTTATGATGGTCGGCATAGTTGTAGGAAACGCGAAGCAACAGGTTCTTGCCAATCTCAAGTTCACCACCGATGACAAAGTGGCATCCCAGATTAGTGAAGAATTGCGACGTCTTCGAAGGAGTCGTGTAATCACCCGTAATGGGATCGTAAGTATCATACAGGTGCAACGGGTCATCGTAAATCTTGTTCCAATGCGTTATATCCCTGTAACCCAATATGATAGTCAGTGGCAGGTGATTTAACTTCTTGGAAGCTGTGAAATCAAGGGTAAACGGAAGCCATTTCTTGTCATTCTGCATGTTGACGATGAAAAGCTGACGGCCAATGTTACGACCCGCAAGGGTGAAAGCCCAGTTGGAATAGGACCAATACGTGGCGGCCACATCAACGCCCAAGGCACCCGCACGACCGGATTCATATTGCACACCCACATATTTCAGATTGGCGCCGATGCTCCATTTGTCAGTAAGCTCGCGGCCCCAACCGAGGACGACGACATAGTCAGACGCATTGAAAGTGCTACCGTCAGTGGTGCCGCTTTCAGAGGCGTATTGCATCGTGCCGTAATTGTTGTATTGCACCGTGGCCGCAAAACTGCCAATCTTGTCGAAAGTGTGGCTGTATTGCGCGATGCCGTAATGCGTGCCCAACTTGAAATCACCGACGTACGACAGCGAAATCTGGTTGTTCATGCTCGGACAAATGCTTGACGGATTGAAGAGTACGGTTTGCAAGTCGCCATCGTGCATGGGCAGCACCATGTCGCCCAAGGCTGCCACTCGTGCCGATTGGGCATTGGTCAAGGCGCGGTAGAGGCCATTGCTCACTTGCGCATTGGCTTGCAAAGCAATGATTGACAGCACCAAAGCCAATATCATGTATTTTGTTCGCTTCATAGTTCCGTATTTTCAAGATAACGAAATCTGTTGCTTTATATTGTGGCAGCGCCACCTTATTTGTCCACCAGCCCCAAGCCCGTCTTCACCAGCTTCCCTTCTTCCTTCAACATGGTGGAAAGGCGGTCCAACATGCCGTTGACAAAGCGGCGACTCTCAGGCGTGCTATAGAACTTCGAAATCTCAATGTACTCGTTGATAGTGACCTTCACGGGGATGGAATGGAACTCACAAAACTCCGTCATCGCCATGAAAATCAAAATCTTGTCCATCAAGGCCAAACGCTCATAATCCCAATTGGAAATGTTGTCTTTCACCATTTCCATGTATTCGTCGGCATGAAGGATAGTCTTCTCAAACAACTTGGTGACGAACTCCCTATCCTCTTCCTCCGACTTATAGACGGGCGGAAGCATGCTGGACGCGTCAAAGTTGGCAGGCAGCTCGCTGATGAATTTCCACAGCAGGTAAATGGCCAACTGGTAGTCGCTGGTGAACGACAAATCACGGTCAGAATAATAGTCGTAAAGCAACCCGTTCTCCGGCATGTAGGTCTCAATCACCGTGACCAAAAAACGCTTGTCGTCGGAGAAAGAATCCTTCCCATTGGACATATACTCTTGGTATTCTGGCGTTTCCGTCAGCTTCACAAACATTTTGCGAATGAAGTCCTCACGAGAGTCGGTCCAGTCGATTTTGTATTGTTCCTCCAGCTTCATCAGGTGCTTGTTGTCGTCCAAAGCCACGAGAATCCTGTTGTTGACGAACTTCATGTTGGGGTTCAGGTCTTCCTCGGTCGGGAAATGCTTCTGCTTGTTCTCCTCGATGCGGCGTTCGGCAAAACGCTTGATTTCCACCCAGAAAGACAGCTGGTACACGAAAAGCTTATAAAGGTCGTCGACCCTATCGAGCAGCTGACGCTCGGCTTGGGGCAGATTGGAACTCTCCGACTGATGATAGGCATAGATGGCTTGCAACGCCTTGACTCTCAAAAATCTTCTATTCAACATAAGGTTGGTCGTTTAGCATGAAAATAAAATGCAAAAATACTAAAAAAACTCTATCATTTTCTTTGAAATAATATTTTTCCTCCGCAATATTGATTTGAAAGAAAATGTATATCTTTGCATTTGCATTTTTTTCGAAAACTAACTCATTAAATAAGAACATCTATGAAGAAAAAATTCATCTGCCCCATCTGCGGGTACGTACACGAAGGAGAGGAAGCCCCCGAGCGCTGCCCTCAATGCAAGCAAATCGTCGAATGGAAAGTCGTTGACGAAAGCGCAGCACTGAACTTTGTCACCGAGCACGTCGTCGGAATCGCCAAAGGCACCGGCGAGGATATGATCAAGGACCTCAACGCACACTTCATGGGCGAAGCCACCGAGGTAGGCATGTATCTGGCTATGAGCCGCCAAGCCGACCGCGAAGGCTATCCCGAGATTGCCGAGGCTTTCAAGCGCTACGCCTTTGAAGAGGCCGAGCACTGCGCCAAGTTCGCCGAATTGCTGGGCGACGTGGTGTGGGACACCAAGACCAACCTATACAAGCGCATGATCGCCGAATGCGGCGCCTGCGAAGACAAGATGCGCATCGCCCGCGTGGCCAAGGAACGCAACCTCGACGCCATCCACGACACCGTCCACGAGATGGCCAAAGACGAAGCCCGCCACGGCAAAGGCTTTGAGGGACTGTACAAACGCTACTTTGAATAAGAAGCAGTCAGCAATCAGCTATCAGCTATCAGCACGGTTTCGACCAAAGCTGAAAGCTGACTGCTGATTGCTGAAAGCCAACTGAAAACTGAATAACTGAACAACTAATAACTGAAAAAAGATGATTAGCAAGAAATTAGCCAAGGCCATCAACGACCAAATCAATGCTGAGATGTGGTCGGCCTATCTCTATCTGAGCATGTCGCAAGACATCTACGCCAAAGGTTTCAAGGGTATCGCCCATTGGTACAAGGTGCAGTTCCTTGAGGAACAAGCCCACGCTGCCATTATGATCAATTACTTGCATTCACAAGATGCCAAGGTCGTTTTGGCTCCCATCGCCAAGGTACAGACCGAATGGAAGAGCGTCTTAGCCACTTTTGAAGACACCCTTGAACACGAAAAGAAGGTGACCGCCATGATCAACAACCTCTGCGACATCGCCGACGAAGACAAAGACCGCGCTGCCGCCAACTTCCTCGCCTGGTTCATCGATGAACAAGTGGAAGAGGAAGAGAACGCCCGCGACCTGGTACACCAAGCCACGATGATTGGCGACCATATCGGTGGCATGATCATGCTCGACAAAGAGCTGGGTGCCCGCCAATATCACACGCCTAGCCCGCTGAAGGGTGAATGATTTACACGTTGGTAGAGACGGTGTGCACACCGTCTCTACCAACCTAAACGAAAAAACTCCGCTACTCGACGAGCAGCGGAGTTTTTTCTTTCATCCTTCTAAAATATCACAATTCCCCAGCCAGTTTTTTTGCCCAGAACTGCTTGAAATCCTCATAGTTCTTTTCAAGCAAGGTAGGTGTCTCCAGACCATACGGACATTTTTCATGGCAGGCATTACAGTGCTTGCACTTCTCGATGAGTTTCATCTTCTCGGCCCATTCCTCAGTGAGGTACACCTCAAGTGGAGCACGACGCAACAAGAGGCTCATGCGGGCGCAGTCGTTGATTTGTATGCCCACAGGGCAAGGCATGCAATAGCCACAGCCGCGGCAGAAATTGCCCGACAGCTCAGTGCGTTCCTTCTCAATTTTACGCCATGAAGCGGAAGAAAGCTCTGGCTCATGCTCCTGATAGGACAGGAACTCATCCAACTCGCTCTCACGCTGTATGCCCCAAATAGGCAAGGCATGGTCGAACTGATTGAGGAAGGCGTAAGCCAAAGCCGAGTCATTGATGAGACCGCCCGCCATGGCTTTCATGCAGATGAAGCCCATGTTGTGCTTGAAGCACGCCTCCACAATCTTCTGGTCTTCCTGTGAAGACAGATAGGAGAACGGATACTGCAACGTGTCGTAGCAGTCGCGCTCGATGGCTTCCATGGCCACGGCCTGACGGTGGTTGCTGATGCCGATAAAACGCACCTTGCCTTGACGTTTGGCCACCTTCATGGCATCGTACAAGCCATCCTTGTCACCAGGACGTGGGCAATAGTCAGGATTATGGAACTGATACAAATCCAGATAGTCGGTCTTGAGGTTTTTCAGGGTAGTATGAAGGTCTTTCCAGAAATCCTCGATGGTGGTGGCAGCCGTCTTAGAGGCAATAATCACCTTCTTGCGCCTGTCGGCAAACGCCGCACCGAGCTTTTCCTCACTATCGGTGTAAAATCGTGCCGTGTCGTAAAAGTTGATGCCGTTGTCGTAAGCTTTGTGCAACAGATAGACGGCTTCCTTCTCGCTGATCCTTTGGATGGGCAAGGCACCGAAGCCATTCTTGTTGACCTTCAGGTTGGTCTTCCCTAATGTGATAATCTTCATAACTGCCTGATTTTCGCACAAAAATAGAAAAAGAATTGATACGCACCAAATTTCCAGTAAAATTCTCCTCCGAACACAACAAAAAAGCCTATTTTTGCAAAAATTTCAAAGATGAATATCCTCATCCTCAACGGACCCAACCTCAACCTGTTAGGCAAACGCGAGCCCGAAATCTACGGTCGCCTTTCCTTCGACGAGTATCTACCACAACTCCGCGAGCGTTTCCCCCAGCATGAGATTGCCTATTTCCAGACCAACCACGAGGGCGTGATGATAGACAAGTTGCAAGAAGCTGATGGACAGTACAATGCCGTGGTGATGAACCCGGGAGGCTATGCCCACACCTCCATCGCCTTGGCTGACTGCATCCGCGCCATCAGTATCCCCGTCGTTGAGGTACATATTTCCGACCTTTCGAAAAGAGAACCCTATCGTCAGCATTCCTATTCTGGCGAAGCCTGTGTGAAAAGAATCATGGGTATGGGGTTGGAAGGGTATGCACAGGCGATTATTGCGTTAGAGACGCGATAAATCGATACGAGACGCCATCATTGCGTCTCTACAAGGTAAAATCGCTGGGTTTCAACTCGCTAAATTTTTTCTTGCCCTTGATGACACTGTCAAAAACGATGTTCCGCATATAGACGCAACTCACCAACTGGTGGGTATTCTCCTTTCGCTTCTCTTTCAGCGACTTCAGGCGTCGATAGAAATCCCAATGCGCCTTAAACACCATCTTGAAATCCTTGGGGCAACCCTCAAAAAGGAACTTGAACGCCGCCACCCAGTCGAGGAGTATGCGATAGAAAATGGTGCGGTGTACCCGTTTCTTAGGCAGGTTTTTCACCAGCAATGAAAGGTTGTTGCGGAAGTTCAGATAGGTCTTGCGCGGCGAGTTCTTGGGCAAGGTGCCACCACCGATGTGATACACCCTTGACTGCGGGCAGCAATACACCTTATAGCCGTCATTTTTCAGTCTCCAGCATAGGTCGATTTCCTCCATGTGGGCAAAGAAACTGTCGTCTAAGCCACCAATCTGATGATAGAGTTCGGCACGGACGAACATACATGCACCCGTAGCCCAAAAGACTTCCATCGGGTCGTCATACTGATGTTCGTCGTTTTCCAAATTTTGGAACACTCGTCCACGGCAGAAAGGATAGCCATACTTGTCGATGAAGCCACCACTGGCACCTGCATACTCAAATTGTTCCTTTTTATAATAAGAGAGTATCTTCGGTTGGCAGGCGGCAATCTGCGGATCGGCATCCATCATGGCGATGATGGGCTCAATCCAGTTGGGCGCCACTTCTATATCGGAGTTGAGCAGCACATAATACTCGGCCTCAATCTGTCGCAAAGCCAAATTGTAACCTGTTGCAAAACCGCCATTACTACCGTTTTCAATCAAACGAATGCATGGGAAACGTTTGCGCATGAACTCAACGGAGTCATCTGTGGAGGCATTGTCGGCCACGATGACCTCTGCCAAAGTCGGGTCACAGTTGGCAATGACATTGGGCAGAAACTCCTCAAGGAATTTCTTTCCGTTGTAGTTCAATATGACGACGGCCACTTTCATACTGCAACTTGGTTTCTTTGGTGTTTCCAACGGCGGTGCGACCACAGCCAATTGTCAGGGTTGGCCTGGATGAATCGCTCCACGCAGCTAACATACTTTTCCATGATTTGGCCTTCTCCCATCGCCTTCGGATTGTCAGTAATCAACTCATAACGAACCTTATAGCGTCCCCTACCCTGTCTCTGCATAGCCACGAAGACGATGGCATAATCTAGTGCCTTGGCCATGCGCTCCATGCCCGTAAACCAGCAGGTATCCTGATGCAGGAACTCCGTCCAATAGTCAGAATCGAGGCCGTGAGGCGTCTGGTCGGCTATCATCAACACAGCGTTCCACCTATTGCGATGCTTCACCAGATGCTTAAAGGCTGAATCTGCCTCCACCAACTCCAAAGAGATGCCTTTGGTGCGCATGTATAGCATCAGCTCGTCAAAAATGGGATTTTTCACCTTTTTATATACTGCCACATTATGATGAGGGGCGAACGAAGGAATCCTCTTGCCAAACCACTCCCAATTGCCTGAATGGGGAATGGCATAGAAGATGCTCTTTTGTTGTTCGAAAAGCGGCTCCAGGACTTCAGGATTGGCGTAGGTGACACGTTTACTGTAGCCATTAGAACCCACGCACATCATCTTAGGTGCCTCCACGAACAAGTCGCAGAGGTTACGGTAAAAACGTTTTTCTATGGTCTTAATCTCATCTACATCCTTCTCTGGAAATGAGCGCAAAAGATTCTCCCTCACCACCTTACGGCGGTAGCGTGCGACATGGTAAACCAAAAGATAGCATAAATCGGACTTCAGGTAAAGCAGCCAATAAGGCTGGATGGACTGGAAATCAGCCCAACACTTCACCAAATAAAACCCGATTCTCTTCATTTATGTTATCTTGGGTTGTTATACAAATCGCCGGCGTGCGAGCCCCAACCTCTTTCGTACTCGGTTTGGTCGACACCTTGGTCGTAGCCCTCACCATAGATGCGCGAATAAATCTCAAGCTGCCAACGCGGGTTGTTGATTTCGCCAATCATGTTGGAATGGATGAGATGGTAATCGTTGGCGGCAGAGTCTTTTGCCATGAAGACGAAACGTTTGTTGTGCTGGTTGGCGACCTCATAATAATGCCAAATCTCATAAGGATAGGCACCAGGCTCATTAGGCTCTTGCATGATCTTGTCGGGCTGGCCGTATTTCAGGAACACATAGCCACGGTCGGTGCGATAGCCGGGATAGGAAGAGGTCTTGAACGACATGTTGACACGCTTGACAGCAGCGAGATATTCTTCAAAACCCTGCTTGGGGTTCATCGGCGAGCGGGCCGTCCAGAAATTGAAGAGGAACTGCTGCATGGTCTTCACGTCTTCGGTCTTCACAAGGCCCTTGGTATAGCTGCGTTCGATGTCGGAGCAAATCGGTTCAAGGAAGCTGAGATACATGCGCAGCGTGTCCACATCGGTGATGGTGCTAACGAAGGTGTTGGCGACGTTCACGCCTGAAAGGTCGTCCATGTCATAGTTCTTGCCAGGATTGCTGCGCTGGAAGAAGCAGCTGTTGGAGCAAATCATGGTATTGCTACGGTCACGTATTTCCACTACCAGATAATAGTTTCCAGAAGGCAACTCGCTGATATCTATGGTATTGAGCAAGATATTGGCCTTGGCAACATCGAAGCGTTTGTTATATGAGAAATCCCGCAAATGTGTCGATGACTCCACGGTTTCAATGTAGTAGTTGACAAGGAACTTGCCTTCATCGTACAGCTTGTCGCTGTTGTACAACTCGGCATAGAAATTCAGCTTGTTGTCGTTGGCACCATAGAAGGGATACACCCTTGGCAGAAAATCAAAACCGCTCTTGGTGCATTCCGACGGCGTTTCAGCCTTGGCGTAGGAGTCGAAAAGCAGGATGTCAGACACGGACGGCACATCGTCGGGATAATTCAGTTCCACTATCACCTTTTCTGTGGGCAGGACATCGCCACTATTCATGTCGGTGATGCTGATTTCCATATCGTATTTGCCGTTGTCCAACGCAAAACGCTGTTGCCCAATGAAGGCACCATCGAGATTGCTCGTGTCGGTCACCACGGGGCTATCGAGGGCGACTTTCGAGAAAGTCGTCTCCTCCCCTTTCCTGAATATGGTGGTAATCTCCACCGAGGCCTTGAATTTGCCTGGCTCAAACTCCTTGTATTCAGCCGTGCGGCATTCAAAGGCGATAGCGTTCTCCACGTATGGCGTCATGCCCGGAGCGTCGTATGTCGTTGTAGAAAGGTAAGGCTTGAGTCTTTTTGCCTTCACTTGGGCGTTGCCAGTGAGGGTCAAGAGTGCAAGCAGAAGGATAATGCATGATCTTTTCATAACAAACGGATTATTTCATTTTGCAAAGATAATAAAAATGGGCCAAATAGGATTTTTTTCATCAAAAAAACGCAACCAAAGGAAAAATGTTGTACTTTTGCAGCGGAGATATGGCTGAGTGGTCGATAGCGGCGGTCTTGAAAACCGTTAAGCCGAAAGGCTTCGGGGGTTCGAATCCCTCTGTCTCCGCAAGGCGGCGCAAGTCGCCTTTATAATGAAAGACCCTGTCTAACAAGGCAGTAAGGAGAGATGCCGGAGTGGTCGATCGGGGCGGTCTCGAAAACCGTTGAACGCTTTGCGTTCCAAGGGTTCGAATCCCTTTCTCTCCGCAAAACAAAAGCGAGTGTTGAAGGCATTCGCTTTTATTTTTTACTATTTATTTTGCATAATACAAAATAGATCTTAGAGAAGGTGATTTGGGTTGTGTTTTACTCGCCTACACTTCGCCTACGGATCGCCTATACTTCGCCTATACTTCGAATTGTAAAGTTTAGACCACTTTTTTGTTAACTTTGTACAATTCCTTATAGTAAAAAAATCAAAAAAAAACCGCCCTATAAAGAGCGGTTTTCGGATGCAAATATAATTAAGATCACTTC
>CALEMB010000100.1 GCA_937902805.1 uncultured Bacteroidales bacterium | reverse complement strand
ACCCATTGAACTACAACTCGTTTTTTTTCAGCCTGCATTTTGACCTATACGCCAAAAATTTCTAAAAAAAATCTGTCAAAACCTTGACAGATTTTTTCTATTTTGTACTTTTGCGACATAAACTAAACTTTTTCAGTTATGAAACGGTTATTTACACTCTTAAGCATTCTTTTAGCATTCAATATTCTGAATGCACAAGAGGTCTTTCGTTTCCGCAGTAACGCGCCCCAAGGCCTAAGCATCGAAAACAGCTCTGTTACAGGACTCTCGTTGCGTTATGCGATCCCTGAAATCGGCATTGCCACCATCGACAACGGCGAAGCCAAAGGCCAGGAAATCATATTGAAAGGTAGTTTCGGCTCCTTTGCTGAGGGCTTGCCCAACCTTCCCTTTGAAAACCATTACATCGCTATCCCGAGAGGTGCAATAGTCAACATTGAAGTCAAAGAGAATGGAAGCCAGACGTTACGTGGCATCGACTTGCTTCCCGCCGCTGCCGTGCAAGGGAATGCAGCCGTTGGAATGCCAAAAATGCTGAAGAACATGAGTGTTTTCGGAAAAGATGCCAATTTCCCAGACCAAAATGTTGCCATCGTCCAAACCACCCAAATCCGAGACCTCGACGTGGTAATGCTCAGCGTAACACCATTCCGCTACAACCCAGTCAAGAAAACCTTGGAAGTCATCTACGACATGGACATTGAGGTCCATTTTGAAGGCGGCAACGGACAGTTTGGCGAGGCCCGTTATCGCAACTCCGCTTGGGACGGCATCTTGCGCGACCTGGTCGTCAACAGCGACATGTTGCCCGAAGCACATTATTACGACCTCCTCAATGAAGCCATTCGAAACGGTGAAGAAGGCTGCGAATACCTCATCATCTCGCCCGACGATGAAGACATTCTTGCTTACGCCGACACTTTGAGGCAGTTCCGCAACAAGCAAGGCATCCTCACCAAGGTGGTGTCCACTACGGAATGTGGTGGCAACGATGCAAACACCATTAAAAGCTACATCAAAAACGCCTACGACAACTGGGCCATCCCGCCAGCGGCAGTGATGATATTCAGCGGCATCGACACCATAGAAGTCGGTAGCCAATACTATTGGTGTTCCTCTGGAATTCCAGGTTTCCCACTTCTTTTCAAAGGATACGACAATGGTTTCGAACTGCGGGACTATCATTATAGTTCCGACAACCCATACGCCGACATGAACGAAGACAGCATCCCCGACATGGCGCTCAGCCGCCTTCCAGCCTTGAATTTGGAAGAATACCGCACCCAAGTAAACAAACTCATCCAATATGAAACCGACCCTCCCACCCGACCAGATTACTACAACAAGCCCATCATTACGTCCAGCTACGAAGAAAACAAATGGTTCCTGATTACCTCCCAAAGCGTTAACGGATTCTACCGCAACAAACTTGGCTTACAGCCCAAGAACTTCTATATGCTTTATGAATACACAAGTGATGAGATATTGCCGCCCGAAACAGCATGGTCATCAGCCTACAACACCGATGCTGTAGTCGATTACTTCGGGCCTAACGGACAAAACTACATCGCCCAACGGCCCGACACCCTCAACAGCTGGCGTTACATGTTCGATTACTCCTATCTCGTTGACGCGCTCAACGAAAGCGCCTTCCTGACTTTATATCGCGACCATTCCTCATACGACTTGTGGTGCAGCCCATGGATGGAGAACAATGTAGTCAAGACCCTAACCAACACCGACCCTTCCTTCCTTCTTTCCATCGGCTGCGACGCCGCGCTATATTCTGACCTGATTTTCTATGAGTTTTCCGAGGGCTATTGGTCAATGGGAGAACATCCCATGATTTACGAATTCTGCAAAGCCAAGGTGGGTGCCCTCGGTGGCATTGGAGCGACCACGGTCACGCACTCCCACTTCAACGACATCCTCACCTGGGGCATTATCGACAACTTCTGGCCCAGCTATATGCCTAATATGGGAACAATGACACAACCTGATTTCACGAGACCCGCCTATGCTCTTATCGCAGGCAAACTGTTCCTCAACCAACATGCCTTCTTGCCCAACTGGTGGCCAATAAAAATCACCACGACCCAAAATGTATTTCATTATCTGGGCGAGACTTATCTCAACCTTTATACCGAAGTACCGCAACAGATGGCTGTCGACGCCAGTCCTTTCTCTAATAGTCCGATTCAATACACCATGACGGCAGAAGAGGGAGCCAACATCTGCCTTTCGCATGGCGGCGAAATCATCGCAGTGGTCCAAGCCACTGGACAGCCACAAGAAATCGCCTTGCCGAATCTGCCCATTGGCGAGCGGTTTGTCGTGACAGCAACAAAGCAAAACCGTTTCCGCTATGAGCAAACCGTCATGGTTATTTCAGACCAACTGCCTTTCGTTTTCGTGCAAAACGCCGACATCAAAGACCAAGGCGGCAATGGCCAACTCGACTATGGAGAATACGCCAACATCGACGTCACGCTGAACAACCACAGCGAAATCGCATCGGAAAGTGGTGAAATCACCCTACATTGTGAGTCGCCATACGTCGAAATCGTGCAAGGCACAACGCATTATCCACAAATGGCTGCCAATGCAACGCTCCATATTGCCAATGCCTTCAGAATCAAGTTGTCCAACGATGTACCGGACCAGGCCAACATCCAACTCATGGCACGCTTCAATGAAAACGAGAACACACATGAAGACGACATCGCTGTCACGGCCAACGCGCCTGTCATCTCCATCGCGCCCGAGTTTTGGCACAAATCAGCTGACGGCGAGCCTTCGACACACATCACTACCGAAGGTGCTTCTTCCATCGTTTTCTCGGTGAAAAACACAGGCCACTCGTCTGCCGAGCTGCTACAAGCCAGTTTGGGCATCAAGGCGCCCTTTGTCGAGGTGATGAATGTGCTCCATTCCGAAGAAATAATGCCAAACGAGGAAAAGGACTTTACCTTTGAACTGAACACGACACCCAACGACATCACAGGAGCATGGCTGCAAGCTCATCTTGACATCCAATACGGCGAGCATCATGCCTATCTCGACACCATCGTGCAATACGGCGGTATCTTCGAGAACTTCGAGAACGATGCGTTGAACCCGTATTTCAGATGGACGAACACTGGGAATGCGTGGGAGTATTGCACGGAAGCCCCATACGAAGGACAACGATGCCTGGTCTCCACGGCTGACACTACAAACTATTCCTTGCTAAAGGCTCGACTGAAGAACCACTACGTTAAGCATAACTGCAAAATCTCTTTTTATTACCAAACGGGCTACGAAGATGTGCTACAATTCTATACCATGAACCAAGAGGAAAGCAAGGGTTTCTCCAACACCGAATGGAAATACGGCGAGGTACTCTACAACGGGACTGACATGCAGATGAACTGGAGATACCAATTGTCAGATATCAATAGTGTGCAAGCCAAGCTCGACAACATCTGCTTCCCGCCCATGCCTACGGCTATCGCCTCTGCGGGTAATGACAGAATCGTCTGCAACGAAGCGCCTATCGACCTCGGCGACGCATACGCATACTATTGCGACTCGGTGCGCTGGACCACCGATGGCGACGGGCGATTTGAGGACGATGCCGTTGTCAACACCATGTACATTCCTGGAAGCCAAGACATTTCGAACGGACGAGTGACATTGACTCTCACAGCATATAGCAATGAAACCATTACCCATTCGGTGGTGATTCAGTTTGCTGACGAAATCAGCTTGGGCAGCATCATTGGTGACAGCGTCGTCAACAAGTACGAGAGCCATGTCAGCCATTATTCCGTTGACAGACAAGAGGGTATCCACTACATTTGGCAGCTCGCCCCAGCCGAGGCGGGCACCATCTTCGACCAAGGCAACGAAATCGACATCCTATGGAACTTGACTGACGGCGATGCTGAAGCCACTCTATCGGTAACCGCTGACAATGGCTGTACCATGGAACCAGTCACCAAAAACATCAGCCTTATCGGATATAGCATTCCCAAATGGGCTACAACCAATTTCGACCTCTTCCCCAACCCCACCGACGGCAAGGTTAACCTTATCATTGGCGAGGCGTTACAAGGAAAGTCTGTCGTGGAAGTCTACAACCTGTTGGGCGAGCGCATGATGGAGAAAAACATCAGCAACTTGCAAAAAGGCGAGACCTGCACACTTGACTTGAATCATCTCGTTTCAGGACTGTATATCATCACGTTACGCTCCGAAAATGGTTGTTGTTCCAAGAAAGTGAGTGTCTGGTGACGAAGAAACGGAAGTATTTTCTATTTTTGCGCAACTAATTTCTGAGTCGGCCCTTCGACAAGCTCAGGGACCTCAACAATTAAACGATTCAACAAATCGAAGATTCAACGAAGTTAATCAACAATTAAACAATACAATATGGTAAGCTACAAAGAATTAGGGCTCGTGAACACCCGTAAAATGTTCGCCAAGGCGGTTGACGGCGGTTATGCCATCCCGGCCTTCAACTTCAACAATATGGAACAGATGCAGGCCATCATCATGGCTGCCGTCGAGACCAAGTCACCCGTCATCCTGCAAGTATCGAAAGGCGCGCGCAACTACGCCAACCAGACCCTGCTGCGCTACATGGCCCAAGGTGCTGTGGAATACGCCAAGGAACTGGGCTGCGCCCATCCTGAAATCGTGCTGCACCTCGACCACGGCGACAGCTTCGAGACCTGCAAGAGCTGCATCGACATGGGCTTTTCGTCGGTGATGATCGACGGGTCAGCCCTGCCCTACGACGAGAACGTAGCCCTCACGAAAAAGGTCGTCGACTATGCCCATCAGTTTGACGTGACCGTGGAAGGCGAACTCGGCGTGTTGGCCGGCGTGGAAGACGAAGTTTCCGCCGAAGAAAGCCACTACACCAAGCCCGAGGAAGTCATCGACTTCGTGACCAAGACCGGCGTTGACAGCTTGGCCATCAGCATCGGCACCTCGCATGGCGCCTACAAGTTCACTCCCGAACAATGCACCGTCGACCCCGCCACAGGTCGCCTCGTGCCGCCTCCGTTGGCTTTCGACGTGCTCGAAGCCATCGAAAAGAAACTGCCCGGCTTCCCCATCGTGCTGCACGGCTCGTCGTCGGTGCCGCAAGACGAGGTGGACACCATTAATAAATATGGTGGTGCGTTGAAGGCCGCCGTTGGCATCCCCGAAGAGCAACTGCGCAAGGCCGCCAAAAGTGCTGTCTGCAAGATCAACATCGACAGCGACAGTCGCTTGGCCATGACCGCCGCCATCCGCAAGACTTTCGCCGAAAAGCCTGCCGAGTTCGACCCGCGCAAGTACCTCGGTCCCGCCAGAGACAGCATGAAGAAGCTCTATGAGCACAAGATTATCAATGTTTTAGGCTCGAATGACAAACTTGAAAACGCTTAAACCATGGGAAAACTGAAAGATGCTCACGTCTTTAGTAACGAGGAAGGCTCAATTGCGAAGTTTTTCATCGCGATGGCTTCGTTTGCTGCTTCTGTCCTCACTGCAAGCATCCTAACCTCGCTTATTGAAAAAGAACCTTTTCAATGGAAAAACTGTCTTTTGGCAATTGCCATCCTTATGGCAGTTGTCACGGTGGTTTACTTCATCGCAAGGCTTCTCGCCTATCGCACTAAAATATTCCCGAAAACCGAGAATCGTGAAGGCTTTCATGGAGTGAGTTTCATCTTTCTGTTGCTCCTAACCATTGTTTTGCTTTTGGTTTTAGTCTAATTCCAAAAGCACATTTTTCAAGCCAAAGGGAAAAAGTATCGCAAAAGTTTCATACCTTTGCGATACTTTTGTTTTCCTGCTTATAAAAACAAAAACATGAAAAAAGCATTTATACTTGGAGCCTTGTTGCTAGTTTCGTTGGTTGTCTCGGCGCAAGTATCGTTCTCTGCGCATGTGTTTCTGCCCACGAATGAGCCTCTCGACTATTTTTTCCCGTTCTATTTGAAAGTGGACAGCGAGGACACTGTACGCTTTCAGTTCGACAGCACCGCTTCAGTACGATTCGACAACATTGCTATCGGTTCACGGTGTCATCTCACTTACGACGATGTTGTGGGGTCATACGACTATCCCGTGTTCACGATTACCGAAGACACGTACATCGATTCATTGGTGTTGCGGCGTATTCCCAGAGAAAAAGAATGGTTCAGTACCAAGTTCCAAAAAGACAGCACATTTAATAGCAGGGCAATCCACTGGTCGCATGATGTAGATGGATACGACACTTTATGGTATGAGAATCATTCATGGCTTGACAAAGAACCACATTCGTTGAAACTGGCGCGCCTCTACTATTCCGATTGGATTGCACCTCTTGCCTCGTGGCGGACATGGCCGCATGCTGCCGACAGTGCCTATCGCTATTGCCTACATGCAAGCAAGCAACACCCCTACCTTTATTATCCCTTGCGCCAGTTGGCACAGCATTTTGGCAAAAGGACAGAAATGAAACCTCCAAAAGAGCCCGATGAATACACCTATTTCCCACAGCCCGAGATGCCCGAAGATTGGTGGATGGACACTACTGTCAATCTCTTCTCTCTTTGGGAACAACATGAACAGGAAAACATTAGAGCCCGCAACCACACCCTCGGAATAGCCTACGAGAAGAGTCTCTGCTATCCCATAGCGACCGATGGCACTATGCGCCTTATGATACTCGACCCTTTAGGTTGGGGTGTGATAATCTATCGCGTTGAAGGAGAGCAAATATATCGTAAGAGAATAAGCGCTTATGGTGACGAACTAAAAGATAATGAGTTTTATACACTTACTGATGACGAACTTGACTCGGTGTCGATGACCGTTGAGGCCTTCCATCGCGCCGAACGCCCCGATGATGAAAGTGGTCCGTATGTTATCGACGGTTGCTCATTCATGCTGGAATACATCATAAATGGCAAATATCATCGATACACCACCAGCAGTGGCGCCATTCCACCACAACTTAAAGCCATCATGGGACTATTGTGGAACATCTACAAAAGGAAGTTACCAAACTTTATCCCTATTCAAATATCGAGCATCGTGCCCAACAAGGAATTTGGTTGTTCCATCGCAACCGTGTTTTCTTGTATGAGTGACACAGTGACGGTTGGGTATTTGCTTGTTCCAAAGGAAGACGAACATTCAATGCAAATATTCAACAGAAGTGTGTCTGTGGACCTTTGGGATGAGGCTGTAGGGATTAGCCAAAAGAGATTTGTGCCAGATTTGTCAGACGTACAACAGGCCGAGTCCGTTTTGGCAGAAGTGATGAGAGACGGTGTTCTTCCCAAGATGGGACGATACAACCGAAACATCGGAAACCTTAACAACTACACGAAGTATGAGCGAACATACGGCTTCTATTACAATGAAAATGAGGAGAAATGCGTGTATATCCAAATGGAACTAGCTGATCCTTCTTTTCCTCGTTCTTATGTCGGATTCAGTAAGTTTTGGGATGGCTGTGACGACGATGTATATATTAACCTCAATTTAGAGAGTCACAAAGTCATCAGAGCATATCCGAGCACTTGTCAGAGTTATTGATTGCATGTAATACCCTATGGTTTGCATTGGAACAGGGAAGTTTTTCATGCTAAAAGGGAAAAGTATCGCAAAAAGCACTATTTTTGCGATACTTTTGATATTAACCGCAAGAGACAAACCGAGCCTCTTGCCGTCATGGCGGAGGAACATCCGCCATCTCCTATGCTGAAGGATATCCCTTCTGCTTGGGAGATTGCGGGTCAAGCCCGCAATGACGGCATAGGGTCAGGATAGTCCTTCTAGGTGTACTGAAGCAGCAAATAAAATAAACACATAAAAAATGAACCTCAATTCTTTAACCGCCATATCGCCCGTCGATGGGCGTTACCGTTCCAAGACCGTTGAGTTGGACGACTTTTTCAGTGAATTTGCCCTCATCCGTTATCGCGTGATGGTCGAGGTGGAGTATTACATCGCCCTGTGCGAACTGCCCCTGCCCCAACTTGAGCAGTTCAACGGCGACTACGACGACCTCCGCGCCATATATGAGGAATTCCAAACAGAAGACGCTTTGGAAATCAAGGAGATAGAAAAAGAGACCAACCACGACGTGAAAGCCGTGGAGTACTTCCTGAAACGCCGCTTCGACGAACTAGGCCTGAGCGAATTCAAGGAGTTCCTGCACTTTGGCCTCACCTCGCAGGACATCAACAACACCGCCGTACCGCTCTCGATGATGGAGGCGCACAAACTGGTGGTGAAACCCGCCTTGGAAGACCTCGTCGACAAGCTGAAAGGCATGGCCGAAGAATGGCGCGACATCCCGATGCTGGCCAAGACCCACGGTCAGCCCGCAAGCCCGACACATCTGGGTAAAGAGATTTACGTCTTCGTAGAGCGCCTCAACGACCAACTGAAGATGCTCAACAGCGTGCCCTTCACGGCCAAGTTCGGTGGTGCCACGGGCAACATGAACGCCCACAAAGTGGCCTATCCCGACATCGACTGGCCCGCCTTCGCGAAGAAGTTCGTGGAGAAGAGCCTGAAACTCAAACGTCAGCAGACCACCACGCAGATTGAGCACTACGACTATATGGCCGCCTATTTCGATGCCCTACGCCGCATCAACACTATCCTGATTGACCTGTCGCGCGACATTTGGCTCTATGTATCGATGGAATACTTCAAGCAGAAGATCAAGGCGGGCGAGGTCGGCTCGTCGGCAATGCCCCACAAGGTGAACCCCATCGACTTCGAGAACGCCGAAGGCAACCTCGGTATGGCCAACGCCATCCTCACTTTCCTCAGCACCAAGCTGCCCATCAGCCGCCTGCAGCGCGACCTCACCGACTCAACCGTCACCCGCAACATCGGCGTGCCGATTGCCCACACGCTGATTGCACTCAAGTCGCTGATGAAGGGTTTGGACAAGCTACTGCTCAACGAGGACAAGATCCGCCAAGACCTGCAACAGAACTACGCCGTGGTGGCTGAAGCCATCCAAACCATCCTGCGCCGCGAGCAAATCGAAGGTGCCTACGAACTCCTGAAAGGCCTCACCCGCACCAACAAGCACATCGACAAGGCGGCCATTGACGAGTTCATCAAGGGCCTGCCGGTGAGCAAGGAGATCAAGATGGAGTTGGCTGCGATTACACCGGAGAATTATACAGGATATTCTTTTTAACCTAATGCAATCCCTATGAAAAAGATAATCACAACGCTCATTTTGCTTTTGGGATTTGTCTTATCCTACGGACAAGTCACGGATTCAACCAACATTGTTGTTGACGATCCCTCCTATCAAGTTTACACAGATTTCACGCATATCGTATATAATATGGTAAGCAATTCTGCATCAGAGTATTACTATCCAAAACTTGAAGACAAAGTCAGGAACAATAAATCAGAAATGACCGTTGAAGAGTGCTACTATCTATATTATGGACGGCTCTTCAAAAACGAGCACAAAGGATTACCTTTTCTAGCCTCCTCCGAGCGTATGGATTTTAACAAGGCCATCGCAAGAGGTAACTGCAACAAAATCATCACATCTGGAATACCGCTTTTGGAGAGCAATCCTGTTGATTTGACCGTCTTGCTTCACACTTGCAAATGCATGAACGACAAAAAAGACGAAAGATGGGAAGATTATAACAGCTTGCTATCCAAGCTGCTTGATGCCATCTTTTCGAAAGGTACAGGGCAAAGTCCCGAAACTGCAATCAAAGTAGTCGACGTCGAAGATGAGTATATTATAAAAGGTATCCTTGGGTTTATTGGTGGGACAGAAGGCTTGTATATGAATGAAAATCTTCCAGGTAGAGTATTCAATGTTTGGAGCAAAGGTGACCAGAAACTCTACTTTGAAGAATTGTTTTTCGAGGACTTGGAAGGAATGAAACTGAAATGACTATGTATGTTATAAAAACTCTCACCACTGTTGAGAGAATTATAACCTTTTGACAATTAAACAAATGCACTCTGTACCAAGCACAAATAACGAATTTGACGAGATTGTCGCAATCATCGAACAAGCGCGGCAAAAGGCTTTTCGTGCCGTCAATCGGGAATTGATTGAAATGTATTGGCAAATAGGTCAATACATCAGCGAAAAGGTGAAAAGCAATGCTTGGGGCAAATCCATCGTGACAGAATTCGCCTCGTTTGTGCAATCGAAGTACGTGGGTATAAAAGGTTTTTCAGCGCAAAACATCTGGCGCATGAAGCAGTTTTACGAAACTTACGCTGGAAACGAAAAACTCTCACCACTGGTGAGAGAATTGCCTTGGACCAACAACATACTTATTATGGTCAGTGCAAAAACGGAGGAAGCCCGTGAGTTTTACATAAATCTATCCATAAAAAACGGCTATTCAAAGCGTGAACTTGAACGCCAACTTGATAGTATGTGTTTTACAACCGTGAATTGCAATGTTTGGTTGCCATAGAATTGAAAACTGAAAAATTTAAACCCGATGCCAGACAAAGCCATTCTTGAAAACAAACTCCGAGAGCTACAGCAACTCCTCAACGAGAATTACGACAACGAAAACTAATCTGTTATGGCCAAGAAAAAAACCTTCTCCCGCGTCCTCACCTACGTCAAACCCTATTGGGGTAGCATCGTCCTGAATCTGGTCTTCAACCTGATGGCCATTTTCTTCTCGTTGTTCAGCTTTGCGCTTGTCGGGCCATTCCTCAACCTGCTCTTCAAGGAAGGCGCGGTGGAGGTCATGGCCAAGCCCGAATTCTCCCTCACCGCCGATTACCTGATGGGCTACCTCAACTGGTTCATGAGCAACCTCATCGCCAGCGGAGGCAAGCACCAAGCCTTGATATTCATGTGCCTGCTGCTTGTCGTGGCCTTCTTCTTCCGTAACTTGGGACGTTTCTTCGCCTGTTTCTTCATGGCCAACGTGCGTGTGGGCGCTGTCCACGACCTGCGCCGCGACGTCTACAACAAAATCCTCATCCTGCCCCTCTCCTTCTACCACAGCCGCCAGAAAGGCGACACCATAGCCCGCATCACTACGGATGTGCAGGAAGTGGAGGTCTCGATTCTGAACTATTTGGAAATGCTCATCAAAGACCCGCTGACCATCTTGTTTTTCTTCCTCTTCATGGTGACTTTAAGTCCCAGGTTGACGCTCTTTGTGATTCTTGTCCTGCCCATCGCGGGATTGCTCATCGGCAAGGTCGGCAAGATGCTGAAGAAAGAGTCGAAGGAAGGACAAACCAAGCTGGCAGGCATCATCTCCACTGTGGAAGAAACCATCTCTGGGCTGCGTATCATCAAGGCTTTCAACGCCATTCGCTATTCGGAAGACAAGTTTGAGGAGCAGAACAGCGACTATACCAAGGTGCTGCGTGGCATCCATCGCAAGCGCGACATGAGCTCTCCGATGAGCGAGTTCCTGTCCTCCATGGTCGTCATCCTCGTGCTGTGGTTTGGCGGCACGCTGATTTTGGGTGGCAGCAACCACATCGACGCAGGCAGCTTCATCAGTTATGTGGTGGTGTTCTCGCAAATCATCTCTCCTGCCAAGTCGTTCTCGCAAGGCTATTACAACGTGCAGAAAGGCATCGCCTCGGCAGAACGCATCTTCGAGATTTTGGATGCCGATGAGGTCATTACAGAGAAAGAAAACGCTTTGGAAATCAAAGACTTCAACGACAGCATTGAATACAAGGGCGTGCATTTTAGCTATGGCAAGGATGAGGTCTTGAAAGGCATCGACCTGAAGATTCCTAAAGGCAAATTCATCGCCCTCGTTGGCGAAAGCGGTGGCGGCAAATCCACCATGGCCGACCTCTTGCCTCGTTTCTATGACGTGGAAGATGGCTCTGTCCGTATCGACGGCCACGACATCCGCGACTATAGAATCAGTGACCTGAGAGGCCTGATGGGCATCGTCTCACAAGATACCATCCTCTTCAACGACACGGTGTTCAACAACATCGCCTTCGGCATGAAGGATGTCTCGAAAGAGCAGGTCATTGAAGCCGCCAAGATCGCCAATGCGCATGACTTCATCATGGAGCTGGAGCGCGGCTACGACACCCGCATCGGTGACCGAGGCATGAACCTCAGCGGCGGCCAACGCCAACGCCTGAGCATCGCCCTTGCTGTGCTGAAAAACCCGCCCATCCTCATCCTCGATGAAGCCACCTCGTCGTTGGACACTGAGAGCGAGCGATTGGTGCAAGATGCTCTTTCAAAAGTAATGAGTCAGCGCACCTCCATCGTCATTGCGCACCGCTTGTCGACCATCCAATACGCCGATGAAATCGTGGTGCTGCAAAAAGGCCAAATCATCGAGCGAGGTAAGCACGACGACCTCATCGCCCTTGGCGGCGTTTACAAGAAACTCACCGATTTGCAGTCCATTGCCTAACACCAGCCATGAAAAAGCATTTCACCTTTTCCACCGGTGAGCACATCGAGGCCGACCTTGAGGACTTGCAACGCCTCTTGCGTGACAACCAGCAGTATTACGAAAACTATCAAGATGTCCTTGGTTCGCTTGAGGATGATGACTACGTGGCGCGCGGCAACGGCTTCTGCGACCGCAAATACAGCGACGATTTCATTGAGGGACAGTTAGAGAAATATGCACAACGGGTGAAGGAAATCGAGGAATGGATTGCTGAGTGGAAATAATGCTCTAGAAATCTGCCGTTATCGGCAAAAACTGAGTGTTATTAGCATAAATCTTGCCGTTATCGGCAAAAATCGCTATCTTTGCAGCGGATTTGAGAGAAAAACTTGCCGATAAATGGAATACATTTCAGTCAGTCAGTTTGCCGAAAAATATGGCATCAGTGAGCGTACTGCCCGTAACTATTGCGCTACGGGAAAGATAGAAGGCGCTTTTCTGACAGGAAAAACATGGAACATTCCTGCCGATGCCGACTTGCCCCGACGAAGCAAAAGGAAAGTATCGCCCTTACCTGCAGCTATGCGCGAACAAAAAGAAGCCAAGATGAAAGGCGGTATTTATCATCGCGTACAAATTGATTTGACCTACAACTCCAACCATATCGAAGGAAGCCGCCTAACCAAGGAACAAACCCGATTCATTTTTGAGACCAACACCTTATGCATCACCTCAGAAAACACGCGCATCGACGATATTATGGAGACTGTCAACCACTTCCGTTGCATCGATTATGTCATCGACCACGCCATGGACAAGATCACTGAAACACACATCAAACAACTGCATTTGATACTGAAAGCCAACACTTCCGACAGCCAAAAGCCATGGTTTGCCGTAGGTGACTACAAACGTTTGGCCAACGCAGTAGGCGAAGAAGAGACCACCCTGCCCGAAGAAGTGCACAAAAAGATGAAGGCATTGCTTGCCACATACCACGCCATTAAGAAAATCCAGTTTGACGATATTTTGGATTTCCATGTGAGATTTGAGCGCATCCATCCCTTCCAAGACGGAAACGGACGTGTCGGTAGACTAATAATGTTTTGGCAATGCTTGCAGTCGAATATTGTGCCTTTCATCATCACCGATGACTTGCGTCTGTTCTACTACCGTGGCATTCAAAATTGGGGCAATATCAACGGCTATTTGCGTGACACTTGCCTCACAGCGCAGGACAACTTCAAAGGTGTATTAGATTATTACAGGATCAGTTATTAAAAGAGTAATAACAAGGTTATCTTTTCTTAAAGGCATAACCCTTTTGCTCCCAAACTGGCACTTCCCGAGCTACGATGATGCTATAGAAGCGGTTGAATGCAGTTTCAAAAGGTTCGAGATACCCACCATTCCATCCCCTTTCCGCCACGCCAAGACCCTTGGGAAGCATCTGGTAAGTGACATCTTCAAAACTGCGCAACTGCGACGACCATAATTGCGCCTGCACGCCGATGATGTCGCCTTTGTAATCATTGGAATTCAAAGCGAAAGTCTTGCGCTCGTCGACATAGCCTGCCCAATGGAGGCCGATTTCTTCGGGGGCATCGCTATAGGCCAGATCCAGATAGGTATAGGCCGCTGGAGAGAGCACCACGGGGAAGCCTTCAATGCCTTCGGTGTTCCATACATTGATGAAATAGAGCGAATTTTTGAGCCTCTCTTGTGTTTCAGGCTCCAACCCTTTGGCAATGTCTTCCCAACCAGCCAGGAGGATGCCGCGTGCTTCGGCAAGGTCGAGCATACCGTTGATGAAGATTTCCTTCATCTCATGGCGGTTGCGGCCCGACCACGCACCTTCTGGCACCTCGTCGCCACCGATATGGATGGCAGGAAGCGGCACGCCTGCTTCCTTATGCAAACGGATGACTTCGTCGAAGACCTTGCCATAGAACTTGTAAACGCTTGGAAGATAAACGCTCAGCACATTATCGGTGAAATCCTGTGCCGACCAGTAACGCGAAGTATCGGCAGGGTCCTGCAGGCGGAAACTGCTGTCGCCCGTGCGCCGCTCGTAGGCCTGCATCGCCTTGATGGAAGCCCGTGAATGGCCCGGCGTGTCGAACTCGGAAATCACCCTGATGCGGCGATCCCAAGCATAGCGGAGGATGCGCGTGTATTCCTCAGCAGTATAGAACGTCACATTCCCTATTTGGCCATTAGCAGTGGGTTTCAAGGCAGAGGTTTCCTGCAAATTCCAATCAGGTAGCGCATGGTGGGCACCAAAATCGGTCAGTTCCGGAAAATCCTTGATTTCCAAGCACCAAGATTCGTCATCGGCAATATGGAAATGCAGTGTATTGAGTTTCCACGAGGCCATCAAGTCGATGATTTCGAGCACCTCATCCACCGTGCGGAAATCGCGCACCACATCGAGCATAAAGCCACGGTAAGCGTAATCAGGCCAGTCCTCGATGGTCATGGGCTGTAGAGGTTGTGGCAACTTTTCAAGTGTGACTTGAGCATAGAAAGCGCCGTCTGCGTCGTAGGATTCCACTTGAGGTTCACCCTCCTCTCCTATTGTGATTCGGTACCAACCCTCGGGACGCGAAGGAAGAATATCAATCCTTTCCATAGGCTCATTCCCGTATTTCACCGCACTAACTTGCGGAATGATGTCGGCTGGCCGGAGTTCATAGTCGCTGACAAAACTTCCTTCGTCGTTATCAGTTTTAGGATGCTCCAGAAAATGATATCGCACTTCCATCGGGGTGTGAGGCCTTCCTTTTTGCTGCAGGATGAAGGCCTCGGGTGCCCAGGAATGCCTTGGCAACGGGCGACCATAATACTTTAAGGTAACCGTTCCGCTTTCAGGAATGTCGACATACCACGAGGTCCCTTGATAATGGTGCATCGCAGGTCCCTCCACGGAGGTCTTGCCGTCGAAAAGCTCTTGGAACCACACACGCGAGCCTTGGGGCACATCGTGCAGCACGAGGGTATGCAAGGCACGACCGTCTGGCTCTGCTGGGCCTTCAGTCCAGTCAGCTGAGGGAACTCGCTTGCATGCGACAATTAACAAGAGTGTTGCAATGAGAAGAAATGTCTTGCGCATAATGGTTGCAAAAATAGACAATTTGTTCACTCATTCAAAAAATAGACCTGTTTCGCTACCTTCAAAGAACTTATGCTATTTTTGCATTACAAAACAAACAGCGACAGCCATGTTGAAACTCATCACCGATTCTGCCCATTACTCCGAAGTCCTTGCACGAGTCCCAAAGGTCAAGCGCAGCCTATGGATTGGCACCGCCGACATCAAAGACCTTTATGTCAAGGTAGGGACTCAAACGATGCCCTTTTTGGCTGTCTTGGCACGGCTCATCAAAAAAGGAGTCGAGATAAGGCTCATCCATGCCAAGGAGCCGGGCCCAGCTTTTCGTGAGGACTTCGACAAATACCCAGTCTTGTTTGAAGGCTTGGAGAGGGTGCTTTGTCCAAGGGTACATTTCAAGATTTTGGTCTTCGATGGCCAAGTGGCTTATATCGGCAGCGCCAACCTCACCGGAGCAGGCATAGGCATGAAAGGCGATGGCACTCGGAACTTCGAGGCTGGCATCCTCACCGACAACCCCGAATTGGTCGAGCAAGCCATGAACCAGTTCGATGATGTTTGGATTGGAAAGTACTGTAAGAATTGTAAAAGGAAGGAGTTCTGTGGAGACCCCATCGGATAATATTGGTTTTTTTTACCGAAAAAAGTAGATGGCGATACTTTGTCCCGAAGTTCGGCAAAGATGTGCTTGCGCCACTGGAAGAAGCATTAGCCGTAGTCATGCTGTAACAAATCCCCGGGCATCGTATGGTTTTTCAAACAACCGGCCTCTCTTGACAAACGAGGTCTGGATGTCAACTGCTATCCGTCGGATTTCAAATATGAGGCATTGGATTAAAAAACAACGCTATAGTTTCATTCAAGACTGATTTTTCACCAACACAGGTAGCAGCGGCCT
>CALEMB010000099.1 GCA_937902805.1 uncultured Bacteroidales bacterium | reverse complement strand
AATTAAGATCACTTCGTCTTATCCGGCCATGCAGGGATTTCAGGTATATCCGGATAGTCCTTCATCTGCTCAAGGATAACCTCGATGGCCTTATTCAACTGGTCGTCGATGCCCTCAAACTCATGTGCAGGATCGTTGTCGATGACGATGTCGGGATCAACGCCATAGCCCTCGATGACCCAGTTGCCTTTCTCGTCAAAAGGAGCGAACTCGGGACGTGTAAGGCTACCACCATCGATGAAGGGCAGACTGCCACGAATGCCGACCACGCCACCCCATGAGCGCATGCCTATAGTCGTGCCGATCTTATGCTTCTTGAACTGATACGGGAACAGGTCGCCGTCGGAAGCGGAATACTTGTTGAACAGCAACACCTTGGGGCCGAGCATCATCCTGGTAGGCTTGGTCTCAGGCTCACCATTGCGCATCACGTCGTACATCGACAGCTCGCGGCGCAGGCGCTCTACAATCATCGGGCTGACATTGCCGCCCCCATTGCCACGGTCGTCGATGATGAGGGCTTTCTTGTCGAGTTGCGGATAGAAATACTTGGCAAACTCATTCAGGCCTTCCACGCCCATGTCGGGAATGTGGATGTAGCCCACTTGTCCGTTGGTGGCCTTGCTCACCTTCTCAACGTTGCCTTGCACCCAATTATAATAATACAGGCCCGTTTCATCAGCAATCGGCTTCACCACCACATCACGAGCGCCACTTTCCGAAGCCTTGCTGTTCAAAGTGAGCAGCACTGCCTTGTCGGCCTTGCCGATAAGGGCGGCGTACATATCCTTCATGTCCTTGGTGCTTTGACCGTCGATAGCGACAATATAGTCGCCTTCCTTGGCATTCACGCCAACCTCAGTCAGCGGCGAACGCGTCTTCTCGTTCCAGTTCTCACCCTTCAGGATCTTGTCAATCTGATAATAGCCCGACTTATCGCGGTGGATGCGACAGCCCAGCATACCCATCGGGATGCGTTCAGGTTTCGGGCGGTCACCGTCACCAACGTAGGCGTGACCGATGTTGATTTCACCTATCAGTTCACCAATGAGATAATTGACATCGTTGCGGTCGGCACAATAGGGCAACAGCTTTCCATATTTCTCCTTCATGGCAGGCCAATCCACACCGTGCATGTTAGGCGCATAGAAGAAGTCGCGCATCTGACGCCATGCCTCGTTGTAAATCTGCGTCCATTCGGTACGCAAGTCGACCCATTTCTTCATGTTGCTAAGGTCGATAGTTTCATCATTTGATTCACCTGGCTTCATCCCAGGACCGCCACCAGGCATCGGGCCTTTGGGCGTATTGACCACCTTGTAGCCATTGAAATCACGCAGCAGCATCTTCGTGCCATCTGCTGAAAGTTCATAGCCCATGCCACCACTGATGTTCGTGACCTTTTTTGACTTGGCGTCAAAATAGTTGAGTCCTCTACCGTTACGACCTGCACCCACAAAATACAAGCCGTCCTCAACACCGGTCAGATTCCAATAACGTCCCGAATTGACAGGCAGCGCCACTACCCTATTACTGATGCCATCAAAGTCAATCTTGACCTCCTTGGCTTCCTTCTTGCCTTCAGGTTTGCCACCTTTTGGGCCAGGACCATCGGGTTTGCCGCCCTTGGGACCAGAGAAGGTCCCTGAGCCTGTCGAAGGGCCGTCTTCATTATCACCTTCCGCTTTTACCTCGTCATTCTCTGTGAGGAATGGCGATGGCGTGTCTTTCTGCAAGGTCAGCAGATAGACCTTCGACATGTCGGTATAGACATGGTTCCATTCAAGCCAGCCGTAAGTCGGGTGGAAATCACGCTCAGAGATGAAATACAGGTACTTGCCATTCTTGTCGAAGGCAGGCGAAGAGGCATTATACCAGCCATCAGTGACGACTTCATCCTGTCCCGATGCCACGTTGTAAATATGGATGCGGCTCACCGAGAAAGTGCTCGGCATGGCGTATGCTATCCAGCGACTGTCGGCTGACCAGCAGAATTCATCCATTTCGCCAGCCATGCTGCTCGCTACCACAGTGACCTTCTTCGTGCCCACATCGACCATATTGATGCGGTTCATCTTGTCGCACCACAGGATCTTCTTGCTGTCGGGCGACCAGAGGAGCTCATATTTATAGGTGTCGGCATTTGAGGTCAGTTGGATGGCCTCCTCCTTGCCATCTTGGGCTTGAATGAAGATCTCATCCTCCCCAGTACGGTCGCTAATGTAAGCAATGTATTTGCCATCAGGCGACCAAGCCACATTGCGGTCGTGGGCGTTGTCGGATTGGGTCAGGTTGCGAGTGATGCCTGAATTGACCGGCACCGTCCACACATCGCCACGAGCACCGAAAGCCACACGCTTGCCATCAGGAGAAATGCTGCTTGTATTGATAAACTTGGAGGCGTCCACATATTTGGTACGGGTGGATTTGTTGTCATTGGCCATTTGCACAGGGATGGGATACACCTTACCATCAGCCAGATGATAACGGAACAATTGGCCGCCGTTTTCATAGACGATGTCCTTGTCTCCCAATGAGGGCCACTTGATGTCATAATAGGTGTAGTCCGTCACCTTGATGGTTTGTTTGGTGGCTCTGTCATAGCAGAACAGATTCATCGTGCGGTCGCGGTCAGAGCAGAAGTAGACCTTGTTGCCCACCCACATCGGGAAGATGTCCTGCGCGTTGTTGTTGGTGATGTTCTCAATCTTCTTCGATTTGAAATCGTAGATCCACACATCGTCGGCCATGCCGCCACGATAATATTTCCATGTGCGGAACTCACGCATCACACGGTTATAGGCAATCTGCTTGCCATCAGGCGAATAGGAAATCCAGCCACCTTCTGGCAAAGGCAATTGCTCTGCCATACCGCCATTGATATTGGCAATGAAAAGCTGACCCACAAAGTCGTCCCAACTCTCCTTGCGGGAACGGAAGACGATGTTCTCGTTGTCCTTCCACGCCATGACGATGTTGTTCGGTCCCATGCGGTCGCTGATGTCGTCGCGACCCAAAGTGGGCGTGTAGGTCAGACGCGTGGGCGTGCCGCATTCGGGATAAGGCATAACATAGACTTCGGTATTGCCGTCATATTGAGCGGTAAAAGCCAAATGTTTGCCGTCGGGCGAGAAACGTGCAAACATCTCATAGCCATTGGCATCGTTAGTGATTTTGTGGGCAATGCCGCCTTTGATGTCGACGGAGTACAAGTCACCGCCATAGCTGAACACCACGTTGTTGCCGTGGATGGTTGGGAAACGCAACATTTTGGCTTCCTCTTGGGCGGTCATGGTGAACACACCCATCAATAGGATTGAAAGAAGTAAGGATTTGATTTTCATAGTATTAAAAATTTGTGTCATTGTCGGTTGTCCGACAAAGATACAAAAACAATTTGCTCAATACAATCCTTTTAGGAATTATTCTTCAATCCTCACTCGCCTCAAATCCAACAGATTCGTAGGGTTACTGCCCATGTTGGTCACCCGCTTGTTGACGAAGCGCAACACCTCGTCATAGAACAGCACCACAACAGGGGCATCCTGCATCATCAGGCTGTCCATCTCGGTGTAATAGCGAGCGCGCTCCTGCAAATCGTTGCACAACAAGGCTTTGTCGTACAATTTGTCGTACTTGGGATTGGTGTAATGTGTATAATTTGGCCCCGAAGGTGCAAAATTAGAGGTCGTGAATAGAGAAAGGTAGTTTTCCGCATCGGGGTAATCGGCCACCCACGAGGAACGGAAGAATGGCAAGCTCCCGTTAGACCTCATGCTTCGCATCGTGGCTGGCGGCATCACCTCCATCTTGCACTGTAGGCCGATTTGCTCCACCTGACTTTGCACAAACTTTCCGATGTCGGCATAGTCGGCAACGGTGGAGAGTTGCAGCAGATAGCTTTCCAAATGGTTCTCTGCCACCAGACGCTGGGCGCGTTTCAGGTCATAGCCATAGCCAATCGTATTGCTGTGGCCAGGCAAGCCCACGGGAATCATGCCACCCGTGCCAGGCTCACCAATGCCGTTGCGCAGGTAACGCAGCATCTTCTCACGGTCAATGCAGAGGTTGACCGCCTGCCGCAAAGCACGGGAGCGGTCAGGACCGAGACTGTCGTTGGGGTCGATGAAGAATGAGAAATACTCCGTATTCAGATAAGGTTCGGTGATGAGGTCGATTTTGTCCTCGTATTTCTGCCTCAGTTGACCATCATAGGTCAACAATTCGTCCTTATAACGCGCATCGATGCCCGACATAAAGTCGAACTTGCCTTTGATGAACTCCAAAAACGCCACCTGCTTGTCGATGAGGAAACTGATGGAGACGGCATCGATATAGGGCAACCTCTCCCCTGCCTCGTCACGCTCAAAATAGTTGGGGTTCTTGCGAAAGACCAGCTTCACGTTCTCTTTCCAGTATTGGAATTTGAACGGCCCCGTCCCGACAGGATGGCGGCGAAAGTTGTCACCGTAATATTCGATGGCTTCATGTGGCACCACCGAGGCATAAGTCATCGAAAGGATGCCCAAAAACGGCGGGAAAGGTTTCGACAACTCAATTTGGAAAGTAGTGTCGTCCAAGGCCGTGAAAGCATATTGGTCGTTGTCATGCTTGACGGACGAGAAAATCCACAAGCCTGGTGAGTTCAATTGCTTGTCAACCACACGGTTAAAGGAATAGACGAAATCTTGGGCAGTGACAAAACGAGATTGACCTTGAATTGTCGGCGTTTCGACAGGCTCAACGACCTTAGCTTCATTGTGTTGTGAAGGTCCCTGAGCTTGTCGAAACGCCGATTTTTCTACAAAGCAAGTATCCTCATGAAACCACACATCATCCCGCAAATGGAAGGTATAAACCAATCCATCCTCGCTGATGTCCCACGACTTGGCCACCATTGGAACCAGGTTCATGTGGTCGTCAAAGGCCACTAGACTGTTGAACACTTGATTGCAGGCCCAGATATGCGGTAAGTCCTTGGCATAAATCGGGTCAAGGGTCAGGATGCCAGCGCTTTCGTTGTACTTGAAGATGGACAAGCCCTCCTCGGAATCTTGGCGTTTGCCGCAAGAAACGAACAACAACAAGGTCAATATCCCAAGGAGCGCCTTACGCATCATCATTTCATTTTGAAGCCAATCACCTCAGGATGCAAGTTGCTCAGATACTTGTTGTAATCCAGGTCGTTCTTGTCCTGCTCCTTCTCCAGGGCGAGGTCGAGCACCTCCATCATATTCTCCACATAATGGAAGTTCAAACCATTGATGTAGTCTTCCTTGATGTCCTTGATATCGTGCTCGTTGTCGATAGAAAGGATGAGGTCTGTGATGCCGTTGCGCTTGGCGGCAAGAATCTTTTCCTTCACGCCACCCACGGGCAACACCCTGCCACGCAGCGTGATTTCGCCCGTCATGGCCAGCTGGCCTTTCACCTTACGTTGGGTAAAGGCCGAGGTCAAAGCGGAGAGCATGGTGATACCTGCCGAGGGGCCATCTTTAGGCGTGGCGCCTTCGGGAATATGCACATGGACGTTCCAAGCATCAAACACATCGGGGTTAATCTCCAGTTGCGAGGCATGTGCCTTGATGAATTCGTAAGCAATAGTGGCGGATTCTTTCATCACGTCACCAAGGTTACCCGTCAGAGAGAGGTGACCGCCACCGCGGCTCAGACTGACCTCGATAGACAGAATCTCACCGCCCACCTGCGTCCATGCCAAACCTGTAGCCACACCTGGCATGGTGTGTTTCACCTCGTCCTCGTCGTGGTGCATCGGCACGCCAAGCACCTTGCGAAGGTCTTCCATCGTGATTTTCTTGTCGAAAGCATCCTCTGTAACGACCTGCTTGGCGCGAAAACGCATCATGTCACCGATGCGGCGCTCCAGGTTACGCACGCCCGCCTCGCGGGTGTAGTCGTCAATGATGTGCATGACAACGTCCTTCGGGAAGACAATTTGCTTGGCATCGAGACCATGTTCCTTCATCTGCTTGGGGACGAGGTGACGCTTGGCGATTTCGTATTTCTCTTCACGTAAGTAACCACTCAAATCGATAATCTCCATACGGTCGCGCAAGGCGGGATGGATGGTCGAGAGGTTGTTGGCCGTAGCGATGAAAAGAATTTTCGAGAGGTCGTAGTCCAGCTCAATGAAGTTGTCGTAGAAAGCGTTGTTCTGCTCGGGGTCAAGGATTTCAAGCAAGGCAGCCTGCGGATCACCGCTGATGTTGTTGCCACTCACCTTGTCAATTTCGTCGAGGACGAAGACGGGGTTGCCCGACTTCACCTTGCGTAGGTTCTGGATGATACGGCCTGGCATGGCACCGATATAGGTCTTCCTATGACCACGCAACTCCGATTCATCGCGCACGCCGCCCAATGACATTCTGACATATTTTCTGTTCAGTGCATGGGCGATGGATTTGCCCAACGAGGTCTTACCCACGCCAGGAGGTCCAACAAGACAGAGAATCGGGGCTTTCATGTCCTTGCGCAACTTCAACACGGCCAGATGCTCAACGATGCGGTCTTTCACTTTGTCCAAGCCGAAATGGTCGGCATCGAGGATGCGTTGGGCGCGCTTCAGATCGAAGTTGTCCTTGGTGTACTCTTCCCAAGGCAAGTCGACGAGATACTGCAAGTAGTTGAGTTGTATACCATATTCCGCTGCCTGCGGGTTGGTGCGTTCCAGTTTTTTCAGCTCACGCTCGAACACCTCAGCCACTTCCTTCGACCATTTCTTCTTCCTGGCTTTCTCCGTCAATTCCTTGACATCCTGTTCATTGGGATTGCCGCCCAGCTCCTCCTGAATGGTACGCAACTGCTGGTTGAGGTAATACTCACGTTGCTGCTTGTCCATATCAACGCGCACCTTGCTCTGGATCTGCTGCTTCAGTTCTATCATCTGCTGCTCGTCGGTCAACACAGCCAAGAGGTCGGTGGCCATCTGGTTCAGCGTACGGGCTTCGAGGAGGGCTTGTTTGGTAGGCATGTCGGCCTCCACATTGCTGGCCACGAAGTTCATCAAGAAGACGGGATCTTCGATGCTCTTGATGGCGAAACCTGCCTCCTGCGGCAAGTTGCGTGAACGACCGATGACCTGGATTGCCAGCTCCTTAACAGATTGCACCAAAGCATTGAATTTGCGCGTATTGGGTGTATCTTCCGCTACAACGAAAGGCACCACGGCAGCCTTCAGGTAAGGCTCGGTTTGCGTGGCCTCCACCACCTCGAAGCGGCGTTTGCCTTGGATGATGACGGTCGTGTTGCCGTCGGGCATCTGCAAGGTCTTGATAATCTGTGCCGCCGTACCTACTTTGTACAGGTCGTCGATTGTCGGGTCCTCAACCTCGGGATTGATTTGTGCGATGACACCGATGGCCTTGCGTTTGCGGTAATATTCCTTAATCAAACGGATGGACTTGTCGCGCCCCACGGTGATGGGAATGATGACACCCGGATAAAGCACCGAGTTGCGCAAAGGCAAAATCGGCAGTTCCTCCGGCACCTCTTCGTCTTGTCCCAGGCGTTCGTCCTCGATGGTCAGCACAGGGATGAACTCGGCATTCGATTCCATCATATCGGAAAACAATTCTGTATCTAGCTTTAAACTCATAATCTACTTTTGAAATATCATTGGGCGACATTTTGTCAGTGTGCCGCCTTTCCACACCTTATATTATAACGGCGCAAAGATACGACAATAATAATGCCAAGACACAAAAAAAGCTCTCGCGACTGGCAAGAGCTTCATTTTTTCTGATGTAGTCCAACTTACTTGGCTTCCTTCTTTTCGAGGAACTTCTTGTACTTGTTGTTGAACTTATCAACACGACCGGCGCTGTCGACGAGCTTCATCTTACCCGTGTAGAAGGGGTGTGATGCGCTGGAGATTTCGAGCTTCACCAGGGGATATTCGTTGCCGTCTTCCCACTTGATGGTTTCCTTAGTGTTGATGGTCGAGCGCGACATGAAGGTCACATCATTCGACATATCTTTGAAAACAACCAGTCGATAATTCTTGGGGTGAATGTCTTTTTTCATCGCTTTCTTTCCTTTTGATTTTGAGTGTGCAAAAGTACAACATTTTATTGGAATGGCAATCGTTTTGGAGAAAAATTTTTACCAAATAATACAATCACTTATTTATCAATATTTTACACACAATATTCTATTTGAAATCATGCACTGGGCGAACAGAATAGCCAGCGCACCTGCTGAAGTCGTCGTAAATGTCGCAGTCATTATCAACGATAAATTGGAAGCCCTTCGCATATATAGGTAAGCCCGTGTTGAGTGAACTTGACCAATAATTGCCTATATCATCCTCGATAGTCGACTTGTCGTCCCCGATTCTGCCCCTTACGGGCAGGGCAATACTGTTGCCATTACGTCCAGTGAACACACATACATTCACTCCGTTTATTGTAGTAAAAGAATGGCTGCACTTTGTCACCAGTTCAATCCATTCATTAATAGTCGGAGTGCGCCAGCCCTCCCCCCAGTTGACCGTGGCGGCATCGTCACTCGGTTCCAGAGTCTTCAAGTTGTCGGTGAAGCCGTTGTAGCCATACTCTGGTTTTGTGCAATACTTTGTGAATTCGAAATAACCGCCATGGGTGTAAAGGTAGTTGCTGTCGGTGTAAGCGGCTTTGGGTTGGGTCTCGCCCCAAGCAAAATGATCACCGTGTTCTCCAGGGGTGTCAGCTCCCACGTTGCAAGTCGCCCACATCGTGCCGCTCGGCAAGCCGAGGTCAATGTAATCGTGGCCGTTGTAAGAGCCGTTACCACTATTGTGTTTTTTGCATCCTGCTACGCAAAGTAACGCTATTGATAGGATTAGGGCTGCTGTGGTTTTTGTGTGGTTTTGCATAAGTTTTGATTTAATTATATTCTCCTTTTAAACGTTTAATTTCTTTATCAAAATCTGAAACATAATTTTGGTCTTGTATTTTTCTGAAAACCTCATACTCACTTTCCGCCTTAATCTTCGCTTCCAACGCAGTAACGCTGCCAGCATCTTCCAAAATGGGACGTTGTGCAAGGTTCAAGAAGTCATTTAGGATATTACACCAATCACTCATCGTCGTGGGAATCTCTCGTTCCGCCCGATCTTCTGCCAAATCGATATAGGCAGTTACTAATCGGTTCAATGCGTTGATGTTTTTCTCGCTCAAATAGTTTTTGGCTATGGTCACATCCGATTTCAGCACTTTCCCATCGGGCGAGTGTTTCCAATTGGTCAATCCCATGTGCGGTTTGGTGGCATCGGCTGATTCATATATGATTTCGGCAGCAGTTTTGCCAGTAATGGCCCAATGCAATTTGTTTTGCACTGTCGCAAAAAAGGTTCGGGTTTGAGGAGCATCCTTATCGTAATCGATGGCAAGCGCATACAAGTCAGTGATTTTCTGATAAAAACGACGTTCACTGGCACGAATCTCACGGATTTCGATTAGCAACTCCTTAAAATAATCATGTCCAAAGGAAGGCCCTTTTATTAGCCTTTCCTTATCGAGTACATAGCCTTTGACTATAAACTCGTTCAAGGTCTTTGTTGCCCAAATGCGGAACTGCGTGGCTTGTTTGCTGTTCACACGATAACCTACGGCAATAATGGCATCAAGATGATAGAAATTCGTCAGATAGTTTTTTCCGTCAACGGCAGTTATTCGAATTTTTCGAATAACTGCGTCTTCTTGTAATTCACCACTTTGGAATATCTCTTTCAAGTGATAGTTCACTGTGTGAACCTCAACGCCAAACAATTCCGCCATTCGCTTCTGCGTAAGCCAAAAAGTGCCGTCCTCATATTGAACTTGTACGCTTACATTTCCTGCGTCTGTTGTGTATAGTATGATGTTGCTGTCCATAGAGCATTTAATTAATCAATTTTTCACATCTTCGTCAAGAAATATTAGAGAATGTATTTATTAGTTATTATCGAATTGGGCTGGTTTGTAGACAACCATTAAAGAAATACTCCAAACCTCGCAAAGCGAAAGCACGCACATGATAGGTAGTGCCCGATTCTAATCCCATAATGGTGCAAACAAACGGCTCGTTCCATATCGTCGTAGAAAGATGTGCATCATCCGCTGTAGGATTACGTTCCTTACTCCAACAAACACCAAGTTCATTCAGTGAGAGGCCTTGAGTTACTATCACATCTCCTCCACATACAGCCATCGTTTGCGAAACATCTTGAGGCGTATATGTGGTCACGCGAACATCTTTATCTTCTTGTTTATTGCATCCTACAATAACAAACATTGCCAACATCAACAACATGACTATCGTAGTTTTCGTAAATCCTCGCACAATGATTGATTTTGATAATTTGATTTCGAGCTGCAAAAATAGCGATTTTCATGAAAAACACGCGTTATTCCATAGAAAAACCTAAATATTTCAAAAAAAGCGTGGCACATGGTTTTATTTCTTATCTTTGCAGCAAAATAAACGAGTTAAACTTAATCAACAAATTATAAATCAAACATTTAAAGCATTAATTGTAATGAAACAGGCTTTTAATTTCAACGCAGGTCCCTGCGTACTGCCCAAGCAGGCTATCGAAAGCACCGTCAAGGCGCTCTATGATTTCGACAACACTGGCATCGGTATCGCCGAAATTTCTCACCGCACCCCGGGTTGGGAGCGCATCATGGCTGAGACTCGTCAACTGTGGCGCGACCTCCTCAACATCCCTGAGGAGTACGAAGTCCTCTTCCTCGGTGGTGGTGCCAGCACACAGTTCTTCACTGTGCCCGCCAACCTCATGAAGACCAAGGCCGCCTACCTCCAGACCGGCGTCTGGGCCAAGAAGGCCGCTAAGGAAGCCAAACTGTTCGGTAAGGTCGACATCGTCGCCTCTTCCGAAGAGAAGACCTACACCTACATCCCGAAGGGCTACACCATCCCGCTGGATGCCGACTACTTCCACATCACGACCAACAACACCATCTACGGTACTGAGATCAAATACGACATGGACTGCCCCATCATGCTCGTCGCTGACATGAGCTCCGACATCATGAGCCGTCCCGTCGACGTGAAGAAATACGGCCTCATCTACGGTGGCGCCCAGAAGAACGTCGGCCCCGCTGGCGTGACCTTCGTCATCGTGAAGAAGAGCATCCTCGGCAACATCGGCGACCGTGCCTACATGAACCCGCTGCCGACAATGGTCGACTTCCGCACCCACGCTGCTGAAGAAGCCAAGAACATCAGCATGTTCAACACCCCGCCCGTACTGCCTATCTTCATGATGCACGAGACCCTCGTGTGGCTGAAGGACACCATCGGTGGCGTCGAGGCTATGAACAAGATCAACACCAAGAAGTCACAAATGCTCTATGAAGAAATCGACCGCAACAGCATGTTCGTCGGTACTGCCGAGAAGGAAGACCGTTCCATCATGAACCACTGCTGGGTCATGGCTCCCGGTTACGAGGACAAGCAAGACGCCTTCATGGCCTTCGCCAAGGAGCGCGGCATGGTCGGCATCAAGGGTCACCGCAGCGTCGGTGGCTTCCGCGCCAGCCTCTACAACGCCTGCCCGATTGAGGCCGTCGAAGCCCTCGTCCAGTGCATGCAAGACTTTGAGAAAGCTAACAAATAAATTTTTCAGCTGTCAGCCATCAGCAGTCAGCTATCAGCATGGTTTCGGCCTGCTGAAAGCTGATTGCTGAAAGCTGAAAGCAAAACAAACATCAAATTAAACACATCAACATGAAAGTTTTAGTTGCAACTGAAAAGCCTTTCGCCAAGATCGCCGTTGACGGCATCCGCGAAGTCGTTGAGAAGAACGGCTATGAACTGGCTCTTTTGGAAAAATATACCGATGTCAATGACCTCTATAAGGCCGTTGCCGACGCCGATGCCCTCATCGTCCGTTCCGACAAGGTGACGAAGGAAGTCATCGACCACGCCAACAACCTGAAGATCGTCGTCCGTGCCGGCGCCGGTTACGACAACCTCGACCTCGAGGCTTGCACCGCCCGCAAGATCGTCGCCATGAACACCCCCGGCCAGAACAGCAACGCCGTTGCCGAACTCGTCATGGGCATGCTGGTCTACGCCGTCCGTAACTTCTACAACGGCAAGAGCGGCAGCGAACTGATGGGCAAGAAGCTCGGTCTATTGGCCTTCGGTAACGTGGGTCGCAACGTGGCCCGTATCGCCAAGGGCTTCGGCATGGAAGTCTATGCTTTCGACGAATTCGTCCCCGCCGAGAAGATTGAAGAGGCTGGCGTTCACGCCGTCGCCAACCGCGACGCCCTCTTCGAGACCTGCGATGTGGTCAGCCTGCACATCCCGGCCACTGCCGAGACCAAGCAGAGCATCAACTACGCTGTGGTGAACAAGATGCACAAAGGTGGCATCCTCGTCAACACTGCCCGTAAGGAAGTCATCAACGAGCCTGAACTGCTCAAACTGATGGCCGAGCGCACGGACCTCAAGTACATCACCGACATCATGCCGGATGCCGACGCCGAGTTCAAAGCCTTCGAAGGCCGCTACTTCGCCACACCCAAGAAGATGGGTGCCCAAACCGAAGAAGCCAACATCAACGCTGGTCTGGCCGCTGCCAACCAAATCGCTGATTTCTTCAAGACTGGCAACAAGCGCTTCCAAGTGAACAAATAATTTTCAACGAACTGAGAAAGGTACCGCAAGCCTCTTGCGGTGCCTTTCCCTTAATTGCCTGATAATGATTCCTGAAAACACAAAACCCACCAATTTCTTCAAATTTGAGGGACTCCGCATTTATCATAAGTCTGTGGACTTCACTAATGCTATCCTTTCCCTCAGCAACACGGTGCAAACCCCTGCACAAAAAATCATCATCGACCAGTTTCTTACCGAAGCTGGCCATATCTCTGCTAATATCATTGAAGGTGCCAACCGTTCAAAAACGGAGTTCATCGAGTATCTGCAAAAAGCCAAGTCGAACATCGGCAAGTGCGTGATGATTTGCACATTGGCCTCAAAGCAGTCCTTAATTGAGGAAACTCAGGAGAACGACATCCGCAACGAACTGATGGAACTCACCAAGATGATTGGCGCTCTGATCATTTCTTTTCAGAAACATGATTCAGCCAATGGTACTGAATATTAATCTTTGTCAACACCGAACGAATCACAATTAAAACCCTAATACAATGTCAGTTATCAAACCGTTCAAAGGATGGCGTCCCGGCGTGGACATCGTCCAGCAACTCGCCTCCCGTCCCTACGACGTGCTGAACACCGAAGAGGCACGCAAGGAATGCGAGGGCAACCCCTATAGCCTGCTCCACGTGACCAAGGCCGAAATCGACCTGCCCGAAGGCCACAAGGACAGCGACCTCGAGACCTATCTGAAAGTCGTTGAGAACTTCAACAGCTTCAAAGACTACGGATGGATCAAGCAAGACCAAGAGGAAAAGCTTTACATCTATGCCCAGAGCATGAACCCCACCGAGCCGAATGCCCACTGGCAGTACGGCATCGTGGCCTGCGCCTACAGCGAAGACTATGTCAACAAGGTCATCAAGAAGCATGAACTGACCCGTAAGGACAAGGAAGAGGACCGCATGAAGCATGTCCGCCTCACCAACGCCAACGTCGAGCCTGTGTTCTTCGCCTACCCTGCCGTCGCCGAAATCGACGCCATCGTGAGCAAGATCACCGCTGAGAAGCCCATCTACGACTTCATCGCCAAGGAAGACGGCTTCGGCCATCGTTTCTGGATCATCGACGACAAGGCCACCATCGCCCGCTTGGTTGAACTCTTCGACAAGAAGGTTCCAGCCATGTACATCGCTGATGGTCACCACCGTAGCGCCGCTGCCGCCCTCGTCGGCCAAGAGAAGAAGGAACACAATCCCGCCCACACTGGCAAGGAGGAGTACAACTACTTCATGACCGTCATCTTCCCCGACAACCAGTTGAACGTCATCGACTACAACCGCGTCGTGAAAGACCTCAACGGCCTCAGCACCAAGGACTTCTTCAAGGCTCTGCAAGAGAACTTCGACATCGAGTGCAAGTGCGACTGCACCAAGGACGGCGGCACCTGCAACTGCGAGTTCCCCTGCCACTGCGAGTGCGACACCGAGTACAAGCCCAACAAGCTCCACAACTTCTCGATGTACATCGAAGGCGTGTGGTACAGCCTGACTGCCAAACCCGGCACCTACGACGACAACGACCCGATCGGCGTGTTGGATGTCACCATCCTCAGCAACCTTGTCCTCGACAAGATCTTGGGCATCAAGGACCTCCGCACCGACAAGCGCATCGACTTCGTTGGCGGTATCCGTGGCCTCGGCGAGCTGAAGCGTCGCGTCGACAGCGGTGAGATGAAGGTCGCCTTCGCGCTATATCCAGTGAGCATGAAGCAGATCATCGACATCGCCGATACGGGCAACATCATGCCTCCCAAGACCACTTGGTTTGAGCCTAAACTGCGCTCGGGCCTTGTGATTCACACTTTGGATTGATAGGCTATGACACTAATTTAATAGGGACACGAGACAAAAGCCTCGCGTCCCTTTTTGTTTTAAACAATTCGCAAATTAGAAAAACTCCACCACATCCTCCAACGGACGGTGTTCAGGCTGGCGAGGTTCGCCCGACCTGTAGCCCAACGAGATGACCGCCATGATGGCTTCGTTCTCAGGGATGTTGAACAGTGTGCGAAGTGCATCGGAATCGCGCATACCCATGATGAGCGTGTCGAAGCCTTTGGCGCGGGCCTTCAGGATGAAATAGGCGTTGCTGAGACCGTTGTCGTAGGCACCCCAGCCGTCGCCCACCTCGTTGGTCTGCTCGCCACGGAAGAAGCCAGACTTGCCCTTCTCGTAAGTGGAGACAATCAGCACGGGGGCACCAGCGATGTTCTGCTTGTTGCGCTCTCCCACGAGGTTAGATACAGCTTCAATCTTCTCCGGACTCATGGCCACATAATACTTGGAAGGCTGTTGGTTTGCCCAAGAGGGTGCCTCCTGCGTGGTAATAAGCAACTCGCGCACCTCGGCCTCGCTGATGGTCTTGGTGGCATCATAGCTACGGACACTTCTTCTTGTTGCCAACACTTCATCGAAGGAAACCACATCGGAAGTGGCAGTTTCAGTATTGTTTTCTTTGTTTGAGCAGCCAGTGAGCATCAAAAATGCCAAAGTCGCTGCGAAAAGAAGATTCAATCTAGTGTTTTTCATGTTTTGATAAGATTTAAGGTTGGTTTTCGTGGCAAAGATAGGAAAAAAACACCACCTTAGCAATAAAAAAACGTACCTTTGCAGAAACAAAACGATGGAAAAGCAGCCTGTCAATATCAGCAAAAACCTCATCAAACACTACGCCGACTACTTGCGGCTGGAGCTTTCGCTGTCAGACAACAGCGTGGAGGCCTACTGCCATGATGTCGCTTTGTTTATGCAATACCTAGATGGTAGAGACGGTGTGCACACCGTCTCTACTGAAATCAATGACATCAAACAGGAGACCATAGAGAATTTCTTCGCTTACCTCTACGACTTGCACATCGGTGCCACCTCGCAGGCGCGCATTTTGTCAGGGCTGAAGTCGTTTTGGCGTTACTTGACCCAGGAAGAAATCGCAGAAACTGATCCCACGGTTCTCATCTCCTCTCCCACTCTTGGGCGGCACCTGCCCGAAGTGCTGACTTACGAGGAAATCCAAAAGATGATTGACAGCATTGACCTCAGCCAACCTACTGGCCACCGCAACAAGGCCATGATTGAGGTAATGTATGGCTGTGGCCTGCGTGTCTCCGAACTCATTGGCCTGCAAATCAGCAACATCTACCGTCAAGACGGCTTCCTGCGCATCATCGGCAAGGGCAGCAAGGAGAGACTCGTGCCCATCGGCGACAGCAGCTTGAAGATTTTGTACCAATATATCGAAGGTGCAAGGCTGCACATCACACCAAAGCCCAAATTCACCGATACGGTCTTCCTCAACAGCCGCGGAACAAGCCTCACCCGACAAATGGTTTTCCTTATCGTGAAGGAATTGGCTGAGAAAAACGGCATCAACAAGACCATCAGTCCACACACCTTTAGGCACAGCTTCGCCACGCATCTATTGGAAGGTGGTGCCAACCTGCTCGCCGTTCAGCAGATGCTTGGTCACGCCAGCGTAAGTACAACGGAAATATACACACATATCTCCGATGAATTGCTGCGCGATACTTTGACGACGTATCATCCGAGGTTTAAGAGCCATTGATATAAAGACAGCGTTTAACTACGTTGAATCTTCGATTTCGACAAGCTCAACGACCTGCATAAGTTCAGGTCCCTGAGCCTGAGATCGAGATCGGAAGAGCGGTTCAGCAGGAATGCCGAGACCGATA
>CALEMB010000098.1 GCA_937902805.1 uncultured Bacteroidales bacterium | reverse complement strand
GCCCGCATGCCTGCGCAGGGATGACATACCTGTTGAGGCCTGCTAGACATAGCCTCCTATGTCATTCCAACGTGGGCATGTGCGAAAGCGGGAATCTATAGGAGGCGATAAATAAGTTTTTCTTTTTTTTCATCATATCAAATACTTTCCTAAATTTGCAATCAACAAACAAAGCAATCAACATAACTTAAAAACAAAAACCATGGACTTGAACAACATTTTAGGCGCACTGACCGGCAATGATGCCATTGGTGCCATCGCAGACAACCTCAAACTTGATTCGAAACAAGTGTCTTCCGTCATTAATAATGCTCTGCCGTCGCTGCTCGGTGCGATGCAGAAGAATGCCTCCACCGCAGGCGGTGCCGAAGCCTTGGCACAAGCCCTCGGTGACCACGCCGTCAACGCTGGCAACATCCTCAACAACCTGAAAGCCGCTGACTTGACTGATGGCACCAAGATATTGAGCCATATCTTTGGCGGTAGCCTGTCGTCGGTAATCGGCAAAATCTCCCAGCAGACGGGCGTAGCCTCTAACTCGGTGAGCAGCATCCTCGCCGCTATCGCCCCCAGCCTCCTCGCCCTGTTGGGTAAGGGACAACAAGGCAGCGGTGTCAACGCAGCAGGTCTGGCTGGCATGTTGGGTGTGCTCCTTGGTGGCGTTTCGAGCAGCAACCAAAGCAGCAATGGCAACGGCCTCGGCAATATCCTCGGAGGCCTTGGAAAGATCTTTGGAAAATAAAGTTCCCCCTCCTTTTGAATGGGCGGCTTCAGCAGCCATAGATCTTATAGGCTTTCTGCCCATAGATCCCATGCCAGCGCACAAGCCAGCGCAGGGATGACATGGGCAGAAAGGCAGTAGTCCCAGTGTTTTCGCAAACAAGGAAAGAGTCTGGGACATCTTTTTTGAGCTGTATAATGTGTTGTGTATTAAGGCCGGGGGATTGAAAAATAGCATCCTTGGTATGCAAATTATCAAAAATTGTTTATTTTTGCAAACCGAAACAATGAAAAAATGGAAGAAAGAAACAATGTATTTGCATATAGATTGATGAATGCCAGAAAGATACGGTGTTTGTCACAAAGAGATCTGTGCGATAGGTTAAATGGTTTGGTGTCGGCAAATGCCATCGCCAAATACGAAACGGGTAAAATGTTGCCCTCTAGTACGGTTCTCATTGCCATAGCCGACGCTTTGGATATGGGGTTGGATTATTTCTTCCGTCCATTTACGATTACTATAGATCCTGATGCATGGGAGTTCAGGAAGAAATCGGTATTGGGAGCGAAAAAGGTTGAGGCCATCAAACAGATGGTGGCGGTTGAGATTGAAAAATATGCCGAGATAGAGGATGTTTTGGGTTGTACCAAACCCTTTTCGTTGGACTATAAAGACATGGCTGTTGATACCGAAGAAGATGCAAGAGCTGTTGCTATTAGAGTTAGGGATGATTTGAAGCTGGGGCGGGACGCCATCTCGTTCCCCATCGAGTTGCTTGAAAATCAAGGAATCAGAATTGTTGAGATTGATGCCGACGAAAAATTTTATGGCACTTGTATCATGGCGGGTTCGGTTCCCGTTATTGTCATCAATAAGAAAATGATTCCTGAACGCAAGCGTTTCACCCTGTTTCACGAATTGGGTCATCTGGTAATGAATATCTCCAATCCCACCAAACAGGAAAAACTTTGCAATGTTTTTGCCAATGAAGTGTTGATTCCTTCGGATGTGTTCGTGTCAATGATGGGACATTCAAGAAGGGATATCTCCTTGTTGGAATTGAGATCCATTCAAATAGAGTACGGCATCTCCATAGAGGCTTTAATGACCAAGGCCAACCAGTTGAATATCATTACCGAAAGTCGTTTCCAGGGGTTCTACAAGAAAATGAACAAGTTTCCAGAATTCAGGGCAGAAGTAAAAAGAAGCGTGTATAAGTACGATGAACATAGTAACCGGTTTAACAGATTGGTGTATAAGGCGCTGGCAAGCGAACTGATTTCTTTTTCAAAAGCCGCTTCATTATTGGATTTGCCCATTGACGAGGTAAGGAAAGAATTGAATCTGCTATAGTCCGACCTGCGCATTAAAGCTGGTGATGAAGGTGTCGTGGTTTCTGGAATCTTATATATAACTGATTTAATGGTTGACGAGGGTGTGGTGGATAAAACAGATATGGCGGATTGTCTTGAGGCTTTGTTGCATCAAAATAGCCGTTTGCCTAAAGATTTGATTTACGAAAGAATCAACGCGTATAGGCTGTGATGCATGGTGTTTTTATACAATAATGAAGTGGATCCCATCGGGTCCGCTTTTTTTGTGCTTTGGACGGCCTCAACAGCTATAGATCCCATGCCTTTGCCCACTTGCCTGCGCAGGGATGACATACCTGTTGAGGCCTGCTAAAACCTAGCTGCACAGGTCATACCGGCCTCATCCTAGACCGTCATTGCGGGCGCAGACCCGCAATCTTCTGAGTATAAGGGTGTTCCTATTGTTTAGGAGATCGCGGATCATGGTTCGACAGGCTCACCAACCGCCCGCGATGACGCCCTGAGGTTCAGTGGTGATACTAGGGCAGGGGTTTCTGCATCGCTTCATGGTTCGACAGGCTCACCGACCGCCCGCGATGACGTCCAGGGGCGTTGGGGTGTGGTTTGGTATTGGGAACGCCTATCTTTCACCGGGTTGGGCGCGCTGGCCTGGCCGACATCCGGGCTGCGCCTGCAAAGGGCGGACTAAGGGCTTGAGCCTCACAGAGCGGCGCTTGTCGTTTGTCTTCGCAGAAGGCACTCCGCGACCTGAGGCTCAGGTCCTTAGGCTGACCGCGGGTGGGTATTGATGTCGGTCTTGACCCTTTGGTCCTTTCCTGTCAAGAGGAAAGGACAGAAAAAATGCGAGGTTTACTTCATTTCAATCGGGTCTGCTTTTTTTCTTATTTTTGCCCCGTAAAACATTACAGATGTTCCTCAAACCCTTCTTCGATAGAATCGTTTCCTTTATGGGCTTGCTGCTTATTTGGCCTTTGCTGCTCGTCATCGCACTGATGGTGAGGGTCAAGATTGGAAGGCCTGTCCTTTTTGTGCAGGAACGCATCGGCAAAGAAGGCAAGCCTTTCAAGATACATAAGTTCCGCACCATGGGGGCGGGTGTTGACGAGTCGCCTGTCAGCATTGCGGGGGAGGAACGCATCACGCCTTTGGGGGCTAAGTTGCGGCACTACAAGTTGGACGAGCTACCCGAATTATGGGATGTCTTTATTGGCAAGATGAGTTTCGTGGGCCCTCGTCCCGACGTGTCAGGCTATGCCGACAAGTTGGAAGGGGATGACCGCGATGTGTTGAAGTTGAGGCCAGGGATAACAGGTCCGGCTTCACTCAAGTACCGGGACGAGGAAGAAATGATTGCCGACTATGTCAAGCAGGCCAAGGCTCAGGGAGACCCTCGCTCTGAACAAGAAATCGCCCTTTGGTACAACGACAATGTCCTTTGGCCCGACAAGGTAAGGATCAATTGTTATTATTACAGGAATTATTCTTTCATCAAGGATATACAGATGATATGTTGCACCGTGTTGGGAAAGAGGATGGAGTATGGTGGTGAGAGGATTTGATTGTATTGTCAAAATAAAAAAAGACTATGTCAAAAACAGCATTACTTACCGGCATCACGGGGCAGGACGGCTCTTTTCTTGCCGAGTTCCTTTTGGAAAAAGGCTATGACGTGCACGGCATCATCCGCCGCTCGTCGTCATTTAATACTGGCCGTATAGAGCACCTCTACCTTGACGAATGGGTGCGCGACATGAAGAACAAGCGCCTGCTCACCCTACATTATGGCGATATGACCGACTCGTCGTCGCTGGTGCGCATCATCCAAAAGGTGCAGCCCGACGAAATCTACAACCTCGCTGCACAAAGCCATGTCAAGGTGTCGTTCGACTGCCCGGAATATACCGCTGAAGCCGACGCTGTCGGCACGTTGCGCCTCCTTGAGGCCGTGCGCATCTTGGGTTTGGAGAAACAATGCAAGATTTACCAAGCCTCCACTTCGGAGCTCTTCGGTAAGGTGCAGGAGGTGCCGCAGAAGGAGACGACACCCTTCTATCCGCGTTCACCTTATGGTGTGGCCAAGCAGTACGGCTTCTGGATTGTGAAGAACTATCGTGAGAGCTATGGCATGTTCGCCGTCAACGGCATCCTCTTCAACCATGAGAGCGAACGCCGTGGCGAGACCTTTGTCACGCGTAAGATTACGTTGGCCGCTGCTCGAATCAAGCAGGGCTATCAGGACAAGCTTTACCTCGGCAACCTCAACGCCCTCCGCGACTGGGGCTATGCCAAGGACTATGCGGAATGCATGTGGCTTATCCTGCAACAGGAGCAGCCCGAGGATTTCGTCATCGCTACGGGTGAGTACCATACTGTGCGTGAGTTCTGCACTTTGGCCTTCCATCATGTTGGCATCGAGCTGCGCTGGGAAGGCGAAGGTGTGGATGAGAAGGGCATCGATATGGCCACGGGTAGAGTGCTCGTAGAGGTTGATCCTCGTTTCTTCCGCCCTGCCGAGGTGGAACAGCTGCTTGGTGACCCTACTAAGGCCAAGACGCTGTTGGGTTGGAACCCTCGGAAGACTTCGTTTGAGGAGCTTGTTAAGATTATGGTGGAGCATGACATGGAAGGTGAGAGGTGAATATGGAAAAAGAGAGTAAAATATACGTTGCAGGGCACCATGGGATGGTAGGCTCCGCCATCGTCAGAGAACTGAAACGTCAGGGCTATACTAACATTATCACAAGGACCCACAAGGAACTGGACTTAACTCGTCAAGAGGCTGTTGAGAAATTCTTTGCAGAGGAAAAGCCCGAATACGTCTTCTTGGCAGCCGCTAAAGTGGGAGGCATCGTAGCCAATCAGAGCGCTTTGGCCGACTTCATGTATGATAACATGATCCTAGAGATGAACGTCATCCATGCCGCATGGAAGAACGGCTGCAAGAAGTTGGAATTCCTTGGTTCGTCGTGCATCTATCCTCGCATGGCGCCACAGCCTATGAAGGAATCTTGTCTGCTCACGGGCGAGCTGGAGAAGACCAATGAAGCCTACGCCTTAGCGAAAATCAGTGGCCTGAAATACTGTGAATACCTCAACCGCCAATACGGCACGGACTACATCAGCGTGATGCCGACCAACCTCTACGGCCCTAACGACAACTATCATCCCGAGCACAGCCATGTGCTTCCTGCTTTGATACGTCGTTTCCACGAGGCCAAGGTCGACGGGTTGAAAGAGGTGACCTGCTGGGGCGATGGCTCGCCGCTACGCGAGTTCCTTTATGTGGATGATTTGGCCAATCTCTGTGTGTTCCTGATGAATAACTATAGCGGCAACGAGACCGTCAATGCGGGCACAGGCAAGGAATTGACCATTAAAGCCTTAACGGAATTGGTCGCTAAGGTAGTCGGCTATGAAGGCGAAATCAAATGGGACACCTCGCGCCCGAACGGCACGCCCCGCAAGCTGTTGGATGTCAGCAAGGCAATGGCCTTGGGCTGGATTTACAAGACCGAGCTGGAGGATGGCATCTGGCTGGCTTATGAGGACTTTTTGCATAACCCAATGCGGGCGGAGAGATGAGAGCTAGCCTCACATGTCATTCCAACGTGGGCATGTGTGAGAGAGGGAATCTATGGGAGGCGGTCCAAAGAAGCAAAACCTTTATAGACGGCCTCAACAGCTATAGATCCCATGCCTTTGCCCACTTGCCTGCGCAGGGATGACATACCTGTTGAGGCCTGCCAGACATAGCCTCACATGTCATTCCAACGTGGGCATGTGCGAAAGCGGGAATCTATGGGAGGCGGGATGTAGAATAAGAACCTATAAGAGGCGGTTAAAAGTAGTGCCAAATGAAAACTTACTGGGTATATATGATGCAAAGTGCGAATGGCAGGGCCTTATACACTGGCGTCACCAATGATCTTGATAGGCGTGTTAGAGAGCACAAGGAAGGTGGCGGGTCTGTTTTTACGGCAAAGTATAAGTGCCATAAGTTGGTATATTATGAAACTTTTGGGTTGATAGATCAGGCCATTGAGAGAGAAAAGTTGATAAAGAGTCTATCTAGAGCAGAAAAAGAAAGATTAATAGATGCTATCAATCCTGAAAGAAGGGATTTGTTTGAATGATTTTATTTGACGGCTTCAGAAAGCATAGATCCCATGCCACCGCACGTCCAGCGTGGGGATGACATACTTTCTGAAGCCTGCTTTAATCATGTAAAAACTAGCCTTCCATGTCAAAGCCGCGCTGCACATGTCATTCCTGCAGAGGCATGTGCG
>CALEMB010000097.1 GCA_937902805.1 uncultured Bacteroidales bacterium | reverse complement strand
CGATCTCTGGATTGCTTCGTCGTTCCTCCTCGCAATGACGAAGACGCGCTTTGCGTCATTGCGAGCGAAGCGTGGCAATCCAGACCATCAGTTATTTACGCTGGCAGTCTTTAGGTGTCACGCAAGTTCCCGAAGCGCGGCAAACCAGGATGGGCTCATCCAGCTCGTCGGCGGCCGACGGGGAAATGTCGGGACGGGCGACGGCCACCTTGCGGGCCTCAAACATCATGTGGCGAGAGGTGTTGCCTTCGCGGTCGATCCAGCCTTCGGCTTCGATGAAGTCGCCGGCATAGACAGGGGCCTTGAATTCAATCATGTCGTATGCGCAGAAGAGGCCTTCGTCGCCGTCACGCATAATCAAAAGTTCGGTAGCCACATCACCGAAAAGGTGAACCATGTGGGCGCCGTCAACCAAATTGCCACCGTAGTGGGCATCCTTCGCGCTCATGCGAAGTCTAATCTTTGTTCTGTATTCCATTTTGTTGAATTGTTTATCGTTTAATTGTTTAATTGTTGTTGTAGAGACGCGCCATGGCACGTCTCTACCCTATCGATTATTTTTCCACATAAATAGCATCGACATAGATACCGGAGGCGTGGACGCACTCGGGCTTGATCTCGCCGACCTTCACCAGCTTCTCGGCTTCGACGACGACATAGTCGGCGGCGGTGGCCATCAGCGGGTTGAAGTTGTTGGTGGTTCCGAGGAACACCATGTTGCCGAACTCATCGACGATGTTGGCGCGCAGGAAGGCGATGTCGGCCTTCAGGGGCTTCTCCAACAGGTAGTCCTTGCCATCGACGTTGACCACTTGCTTGCCGTCGGCCATGATGGTGCCGAGACCCGTGGGGGTCAGCACGCCGCCGAGACCTGCACCATAGGCGCGGATGCGCTCTGCCAGGGTGCCTTGCGGGACGTATTCAACAATGAGGGTGCCCTCGTTCTTCTGGATGGCCGTCTGCTTGTTGGTGCCGGTGTGCGACACGATGGCCTTCTTCACTTGGTGGTTGCTGACCAGCTTGCCGTGGGCCACTTCGTCATAGGCCGTGTCGTTGGCAATGATGGTGAGGTCCTTAACGCCTTTCGCAACGATGGCGTCAATGATTTGAGTGGCACTTCCCACGCCGAGGAAGCCGCCAAACATAATCGTCATGCCGTCATGAACCTTCTCGACGGCCTGCTCTAATGTAATCTGCTTGTTCATAATTTGTTATGTTTTGAAATTTGAAATTAATGATTCTTATAAAGCGTGCAAATTTACTGCGTTTCCGCGCATTTTCCAAGATCGAGATCGGAAGAGCGTCGTGTAGGGAAAGAGTGTAGATCTC
>CALEMB010000096.1 GCA_937902805.1 uncultured Bacteroidales bacterium | reverse complement strand
AGGTCCGATTGAGGCGGCCTTGAACCTTTGGTCCTTTCCTTTCAAGAGGAAAGGAGTATACGAAAAACAAAAAAACAAACCTTTAAAATCTAAACACTATGGAACCCAAAAAGAAAAACATCCTAGAAATCATCGTGAAAGTCATTGTGGCCGCCCTGACGGCCTTCGTGACCGCCATCACCACCACGAGCTGCATGGGCATTGGACCATTCTTCCTCTAAGCCTATAGAGGTGACGCCCTCGCCCCTCACCCACAGGGCTGTCACACCTTGGCAGCCGCACAAAAACCAACCAAGGCGACCTTCAGTACAAACGAGGGTCGCCTTGCATATTACATATAATGCCTCAAAAATTCTCCTATTTTTGATAAATCGTTGCCATGAAAGAAATTGAAGGCGACACCGTGCTCTATCTGAACTGGGAAGACCTGCGTCGTGCCCTTGACTACGACCTTGAACAGGAACGTGCTTACAGCTATAAAGGGAAGAGTCGTGACGAAATGATAAGTCATTTGACGCGCTTCGTCTCTGGCTTGTGGCAGATACATGCCTTTGGAGAGGGCAATACACGCACTACTGCCGTGTTCACTATCCAACACCTGCGTTCTTTGGGATTTGATGTCGATAACGACCAGTTTGCCCGCCATTCCTGGTATTTCCGCAATGCGCTGGTACGTGCTAAGTACCCCGACAAGCTCAGGACAAGCACGGGATGAGCACAGGACAAGTACAGGACAAGTACAGGACAAGCTGCATACGGAAAACTCCAATATCGTAAAACTTGTGCAAGTGATTGGTGAGCAAGAATGGTCAGTTAAAGAGATGATGAATGGTGTGGAACTAAAGGGACGTGACAACTTCTTGAATCTTTATCTTAATCCTGCTATAGCTGAGGGGTATGTTCGGCTATTGTATCCTAAATCCCCTCGCCATCCCCGCCAAAGGTATCTGCTGACGGCAAAGGGACTGGCACTCTATAACGAAATCAAAAAGTAAAAAACATCTGCGTATGAACGAACTGAAGTCTGCAGACTTCGGACACACTGGGTGAAACACTACCGGTCAAGAGCATCCTTCTTATCGAAGCCATGAATAAAAATGATAGTTATTTGTTGTTAAGAGATAAAATGGAAATAAAACAAAGCTACCCCCGCTACCCATACCATCATCGCAGATAAGCACGGATAACTCGGACATCTTCAATAGGCCGGTCGTTGGTGTCGGTAGTTACTTGCTGAATGGCATCTACCACATCGAGACCAGAAACGACTTCGCCAAAGACAGTATATTGCCCGTCCAAGTGTGGCGTTCCTCCGATTGTTTTATAAACTTCACGCATTTCAGGAGTGAGTTTTACCCGACCGTTTGTATAGTTGTCAATTCGTTTCTGGACATAATCCAAACTCTCGTCGTCAAAGATTTTACCCCACACAATATAGAATTGCATTGCGGAACTGCGCTGCTCTGGATTCACATCATCACCTTCCCGTGCCGCTGCCAACACTCCACGACGATGGAAGATCCCTTCATCGAGCCTAAATTCGGCTGGTATAGTGTATGGTCTATCACCATCACCAAGCAGAGTGCCGGGTGCTGCATGTTTCGAATCGGGATCACCACCCTGAATCATGAAGTCGTGAATCACACGATGGAAGAGCAGTGAATCATAGGCTCCTTTCTCCACCAGCGTTTTGAAGTTGTCACGATGTAAAGGTGTGGCATCGTATAGTTTCAGTTCAATGTTGCCTTTTGTAGTTTCCATTACCACATGGATTTCTTTTTTCTTGCAGGAGATCAACAGCGTTATTATAGCCGCGAACGCAATAATTGTTACAATCCTTTTCATATTTATGCTTTAATAATTGGCACAAAAGTACATCATTTTTTCGTACTTTTGACCACTGAAAACAAAAGATGCCACAATGCCATCACCATTTATCAAATACATCCAAAACGAGCAGCACTACACCGAGGTAATATCACGAGTTGCCTCGGTGAAACAATCGTTGTGGATAGGTACGGCTGATATTAAAGACCTGTATGTGACAAAGGGTAATGATGCAGTTCCTTTTCTTTCAACCCTCGCCGAACTATTGAAAAAAGGCGTTGATGTGAGATTGATACATGCCAAAGAACCAGGGCAGATGTTCCGGGATGACTTCGACAAATATCCCATACTTGCAACTGACTTGGAAAGAGTGTGTTGTCCGCGCGTTCATTTCAAGTTGATGATATTTGACACGGAAACAACTTACATCGGGTCTGCAAATCTAACAGGTGCAGGTATGGGTATGAAGAGTGAAAACCGGCGCAATTTCGAAGCGGGCATTCTCACCAACGATCCTGAGTTTGTCGAAGCCGCCATCAACCAGTTTGATAAGATATGGATAGGGGCGTATTGCAAGAATTGTGGTCGGAAGGATGTATGTATTGACAGGATAGCATGAATATCCAAAAATCTTTCGTTTTGCTCTCTTGTTTTCGGATTATTTATTATTTTTGCAGCGTTTTATAAAATTTGCAAAATACTACAGATATATGTGCAATAAACTGATAATCGCCCATAAAGCATACGATGTAGAGAGAATTGATGCCAAGTCAATAAAGGGAATCTCTTTGGAATTACGGACAAGTTTTGTTTTCTTCAAAATGGAAATTGTTGGACAAAGCATCATCCTTCTCAAACCCAAGTATACCCTGGAACGCTACACACCAAGAGCTTGTGCTAAGATGTCTGAAATGGTATTGAAAAGTAACGGCTCGCCTTGTGCCTTTTGGTTTGATGCGTTGGACTTCAACCAACGGACGAGGTTGATGGAAAAGAACGTATATTTTGTGGTTTCAGATAAATATGCTTTCCTGCCTGGATTGGTGATGGACAGCCGTAACGAAAGGAAAACAGCAACGGAATTGACTGCACCAGCCCAATATGTGCTGCTCTATCACTTGCAAGCAAAGAACTTGGAAAGTCACAGTTCAAAGGAATTGTCTGAAATTATGCCATACAAATATCTCACCTTGACCTTGGCTCTACAGGTGTTGCAAGATTTGGAACTATGCACCCTCGTTGTAGATGCCAACAAAGAAAAAAGGCTGCATTTCGAGTTGAGAGGAAAAGCGTTATGGGAAAAGGTCTTGCCGTTGTTGAAGTCACCTTTGAAAAAAAGCTTCTATTGCGACAATGTAAAAGAAGAAACATCCTATTTGCAAGGTGGCATCAGTGCATTGGCGCATTATTCCATGCTCGTACTTGATGCAGTGAAAACTTTAGTGGCGGTCGAACGGACGGACAAGGCCAAACAGGAAAATTTCGAGCGAATCAATTCATGGGATGGTGTGTATAAAATCGAAGTTTGGAAATACCCGCCCATCATTTCCGATGAGGGCTTTGTGGATCGGCTCTCGTTGGCCTTGACCTTGAAAAATGATGAAGATCCACGGGTACACAAGGAAGTTGAACGAATAATTGAAGAAACATGGTTGAAGGATTAGACAAATTCAGAGAGTCCTTGAGCTCTTATTCAGACAATTACATTATCATTGGAGGCACGGCTTGCAATGTCATTCTGGAAGATGCCGGAACTACGCCAAGAGTCACCCACGACATTGATATGATTGTTGTGGTCGAGCAATTGACAATGGATTTCGTTTCTGCTTTTTGGAGTTTCATCCATGAAGGTGGCTATACCATAGAGAAACGGCAACGCAAGGATGGTGAACCCGTTTACGCCCTCTACCGTTTCAGGAGGCCGAGCGAAACAGGCTATCCTATCCAAATTGAACTATTGGCAAGACATTCCGAATCGTTGGGAGAACCGAGAGAAGTCCGTATTGAACCCATACCGATGGAGGATTACCAATACAGTTTGTCTGCCATTGTTTTGGACGATGATTTGTATCGGTTTGTCGTAGGCAACAGTAAAATGGTAAACGGAATCCGAGTGGCATCATTGGAATCGCTGATTTGTCTGAAGGCGAGAGCTTATCTGAATCTTTTGAAAGAAAGAGAAGTTGGGAAGCAAGTGAACAGCGACGACATCAAGAAGCATAGAAGAGATATCGTGTTGCTGGTGGCCGCAAGAACGGAAACAGAACCTGTCAGCGTGCCTGTCTCCATTTTGGAAACGGTGAATGAGTTCAGGCAGTTAGTGAACACTGAAGAATCAGCTTCTGCCCTGATGAACTCCTTGAGGATTGACAGGGAACAGTTGAATGTCTATATAGAGGCTTTGGGCGAACTATTTATCGAGGAGGAACAACAATGAAAATCCAATACGCATCTGACTTACATTTGGAGTTCCACGAAAACGGATCGTGGTTGAAATCCCATCCATTGCAAGTGACGGGCGATGTGCTGATACTCGCTGGCGACATAGGTTATCTTGGTGACGACAACTACAAAAACCATCCGTTTTGGGACTGGGCATCAGAGAATTATCAACATGTCATCGTCGTTCCCGGAAACCACGAGTTCTACAAGTATTACGACATCGACACCATGACCGATGGCTGGGATTTGGAGATAAGAAAAAATGTACATTGCCGCTATAATGCTGTCGTTCCATTATCCGACGAAATTGACTTGATTGCCTCAACCCTATGGTCAAAGATACCGATTCAAAATGCTTACATGACTGAACGCTCCGTTTCCGACTTCTACCGTATCATGGCAAGTGGGAAACGGTTGGATTTTACCCGATTCAATGAAGAGCATGAACGCTGCTTCAATTTCCTGAAGAAGGCGGTCGGAGAAAGCAAGGCTAAGCACATCATCGTGGCCACTCATCATGTCCCTTCATACCTGCTGACCGACCCGATGTTTAAGGGCAGCACTATCAACGGGGCATTCACGGTCGAGTTGTTTGATTTTATCGCCGACAGCCCGATTGAGTACTGGATTTACGGTCATTCCCACCGAAACATAGACGGTATCATAGGCAATACCAAATGCGTTTCCAACCAGTTGGGTTATGTCTCGCATGGTGAACATTTGTCGTTTGACACAGGGAAGATGTTTGAAATCTGATTACAATGCGTTTTATTTCTTCCAAGTGCTACATTATAAAAAAGGTGTATAACTAACGTGGCATCAAAATGAATTAAACGAACCAAAATGTTTCACCTATGTTTCACCTAAGAAAAGAAAAATCCTCAGTAGTTTATTGTAAATCAACAATCTACAGAGGATTTCGCGTACCCGAGGCCGGGCTCGAACCGGCACGCCTTTAAAGGGCAAGGGATTTTAAGTCCCTCGTGTCTACCAATTCCACCACTCAGGCACTTACACAAAAAATCCCGACTTCCATCGGGACCTTGTGGAGCGGAAAACGAGACTCGAACTCGCGACCCCGACCTTGGCAAGGTCGTGCTCTACCAACTGAGCTATTTCCGCTTCGCTTCGCGAATCGGGGTTTTCGTCACGACTCGGCATAATCAAACTCTGTTTGCTTCTGCTCTCGCTGCTCCGAAAACACCGCCTAGCTTTGAGCGGAAAACGAGACTCGAACTCGCGACCCCGACCTTGGCAAGGTCGTGCTCTACCAACTGAGCTATTTCCGCTTGTCTGCGACAATCGGGAATCCTATTTGCAGGATTTCCGCTTTTGTTTCGCGGTGCAAAAGTACAACTTTTTTCAATACTGCAAACAATTTAGAGAAAAATTTTCTTTCTTTGTAGTTTTTTCGCTGATTTTGCGTCTAATTAGCAAACGATTCTGAACGATGAAAGAGAAAGAAACGGAATTTGCAATCATTGTGAAAGCGCACAAAAACACCATCTTCACCGTGTGCTACCTCTTCTCGAAGGACCAGGACGAGGTGAACGACCTGTTCCAAGAGACGCTCATCAACCTTTGGCGGGGCTTCGACTCGTTCAAGGGGCAATGCGATGTGAAGACTTGGATTTGGCGCGTCAGCCTCAACACCTGCCTCACCGCCGAGCGCAAGAAGAAACGCAGCGTGGAGACCGTGCCGCTCTCGATGGAAATCAACCTCTTCACCGACACCGACGACGACACCCGGCAAATCCAGCAACTCTACCGCCGCATCAACAAACTTGGCGTGGTCGATAGGGCCATCATCTTGCTTTGGCTCGAAAACATGAGCTATGAGGAAATCGGGCAAATCATTGGCATCTCCACGAAGAACGTCTCCGTCAAATTGGTCAGAATCAAGGAACAACTGAAGAAAATGTCAAACGAATAAAACGCAAAGCAATGGAAAACAACGAATTGGAAGAAATGCGGGCGCAATTGGCCACTTTGAACGAAAAGCTGGAGAACGAAAGCATCGTTGACGAAAGGCTTGTCAGTGAAGCCACAAAAAACCACGTTTCCGAATTGCAGCGGAAACTGATTGGCAGAATCGTCATGTTTACCGTGTTGGCTCCTTTATTATATTATTTTCTTGGGCTATATTTCGGGCTTTGGTGCTTGGGAATCGTCATTTTGAGTATTTATGTTTATCGAATGACTGGCAAAACTTATTCAATCTCCATGAGCGTTACGGAATACACACAGCGAATCCGTAAGGCTCTGAAAACCTACAAAAAGGCCAACAAATTCTTGTGGATTTTCTCCATTTCGTTCTTAATGCTGTTTGCCATTATCATTGCAATCATGTTGGTTATCCAAAATGAAATGGTAAGAGGACTCGGTGTTTTCTTTGTGAGCCTCATCATTGCTATCATCATGTGGGTTTCCTATTATATTAGTAACGTGTATGTGTCACCTGATGTGGAACTCATGTTGGAGATGGTTTTGGAGGATTTGGAAAAAGACAATCAGAAAGCATAACTAACGGGTCTCCAATTCAAATCCAAATACTTGGTTCTCAATGAAAAGTTGTATTTTCGCAAACTAAAACAATAGAAACATGGATGAAGGAATAGGTAAAACGATAAAGCAGTTTCTGCTTTGGTGTGGCTTGTTTTTGGCTCCACCAATCATCGGTGCAATCGTAGGACGCTTTTTTACGAACCATGCGAACTATGAAATCCTGAAATGGGCGCGACTATTGGGATGTGTCCTAATAATTATCGTTTTTTTCGGCAAGCGCTATGTTGAACTGTCGTTTGGCCGCATCGAGCAGCGTATGGTCTGGACTGTGGTTGGCATGTCTTTCTTGATTGCCGCATCTCAAGCGTTTGTTTTATTCACGGCATTGTTTTTGCTTGATGTTGACCCTTCAGATATAGGCGAAGATTTAGAGCGACTTCAACGACTTGTTTCTGGAATTGCCGGAATACTCTACGCCTGCATTTTTGCCCCAATAGCAGAAGAGATTGGTTTTCGCGGCCTTATTCTTGGTGGTTTGCTGAAGACACGATGCCGTCCGTGGATAGCCATTCTCATCTCTGCCCTTGTCTTCGCTTCATTTCACGGGTTTGGGGCGCATTTTGTCACGGCCTTGTTGTTTGGAATCCTTGTCGGCTGGCTCTACTGGCGCACGGGAAGCATTATCCCGGGCATCATCATTCATATCACCAACAATTCACTCACTGCCATAGATATAAGCAACCAAACCAACATCTTTTATCTGATTACCCTCGTCGTTGGCCTCGTTTTGCTGGCTTACGGAGTCTGGTGGTTTTGGAAAAAGACAATCAACGATTCAACAACTTCTTGATCTCATTCAACTTCATCAAAGCCTCGACAGGCGTCAAGGTGTCAATGTTGGTGTTGAGAATGTCCTCCTTGATTTGGAGCAGCAAAGGATCATCCAACTGGATGAAACTCAGCTGCATGGCATCGTCCGTCTTTTTGACAGCAGCCTTCTCCACATCCTCGCTGGTGTGCGATTTTTCCAACACCGTCAGCAATGACGTGGCACGTTCGATGACCTTACGCGGCATACCCGCCATCTCGGCCACATGGATGCCGAAGCTGTGGGCACTGCCGCCACGCTTCAACTTGCGCAAAAACACCACCTTTTTTCCGACTTCCTTCACCGAAACGTGGTAGTTCTTGATGCGGGCAAAAGAGTCCTCCATCTCGTTCAGTTCGTGGTAGTGCGTGGCAAACATCACCTTGGCGCGACTCACGGGATGGTCGTGCAAAAACTCCGTGATGGCCCAAGCGATACTGATGCCGTCGTAGGTGCTGGTGCCACGCCCGATTTCGTCGAGCAGCACGAGGCTCCGCGACGACACATTATTCAATATGCTCGCCGTCTCGTTCATCTCCACCATGAAGGTCGACTCGCCCGAAGAGATGTTGTCGGAGGCACCCACACGGGTGAAAATCTTGTCCACCAAACCGATATGTGCCGAAGCCGCAGGCACGAAACAGCCCATCTGCGCCAAGAGAACAATCAATGCGGTTTGGCGCAACAAGGCAGACTTGCCCGACATATTGGGACCGGTGATGATGATGATTTGTTGCTTGTCGCGGTCAAGGTAAACGTCATTGGCAATGTAACTCTCACCTACAGGCATCATCTGCTCGATGACAGGATGGCGGCCCTCCTTGATGTCGAGGACATAGGAATCGTCAATGACAGGGCGAACATAGTTGTATTTCAATGAAATATCGGCAAAGCTCACCAAGCAGTCAATGCGGGCGACAAGAGAAGCGTCCACTTGAATCGGCTCCACGAACTCCGTCACTGCGGTGACCAATTCATTGTAAAGCCTTTGCTCGATAACGCTGATTTTCTCTTCTGCGCCGAGGATTTTCTGCTCGTATTGCTTCAGCTCTTCGGTGATGTAACGCTCGGCGTTGGTCAAGGTCTGCTTGCGTATCCACTCTGCCGGCACCTTGTCCTTATGCGAATTGGTGACTTCGAGATAGTAGCCAAACACGTTATTGTAGCCCACCTTCAGCGAACTGATGCCCGTCAGTTCCATCTCGCGGCGTTGTATGCCCATGAGGTATTCCTTGCCCGAGCGCGACAGGTTGCGCAAGTCGTCGAGTTCGGCATCCACGCCATCAGCGATATAGTTGCCCTTGGAAAGCAAAGCCGGCGCATCGGGATTCAGCACCTTCTTAATCTGCTCACGGATAGACACACAAGGATTAAACTGCTCGGCATATTTCTGCAAAGAGGGATGTCCGCTCTCCTCACAGGCCGTTTTCAAAATCTCAATTTGGTCCAAGGCTCGCCCCACTTGCAACAATTCCCTTGGATTCACCCTCGACAAAGACACCTTTGAAATCAGTCTCTCCAAATCCCCCACTTGCCGCACGGCTTCCTGGAACTTGGCAATCAGGTCGCGGTTCTCCGTGAAAAACTGCACTACCTCATAACGCGCCTCGATTTGCTCCTTGTTCTTCAAGGGCAGACTCAGCCAACGGCGCATCAATCGGCCACCCATGGGCGACACCGTCTTGTCGATGACGTCTATCAAGGTTTTGGCGTTCATGTTCGACGTGTGCAGCAGTTCCAAATTGCGAATGGTGAACTTGTCGAGCCACACATATTGCCCTTGGTCGATGCGAGAGAGGGAAGTGATATGATTCAGCTTATCATGTTGCGTCTCAATCAGGTAATGAATGGCCGCACCTGCCGCCACAATGCCTTTTGGGAAATCGTCGACACCGAAGCCCTTCAGCGACACCGTATTGAAATGCTTGTTCAACACCTCATTGGCATAGTCGTCGGTGAAGACCCAGTCGTCGAAAACGGTGAGGTAATATTTTGCGCTAAACAGGTCGACGAAGTCCTTCCTCTTATTACGTTGCACCAGCACCTCTGAAGGATTGAAACTCTGCAACAGCTTGTCAATGTATTCGTTAGTGCCTTGCGTGAGGAGAAACTCACCCGTCGATACATCCAGGAAAGCGATACCCGACACCTCCTTTTCGAGATGCACCGAGGCGAGGAAATTATTCTCCTTTTGCTCCAGCACATTGTCGTTGTAAGTCACGCCTGGCGTAACCAACTCCACAATGCCACGCTTGACCAATTTCTTGGCCAGTTTCGGGTCTTCAAGTTGTTCACAAACAGCCACTTTCAGCCCTGCGCGAACCAGTTTTGGCAGATAGGTGTCCAAGGCATGATGGGGAAACCCCGCCAGCTCCATCGAATCGGCGATGGCGCTTGAACGCTTGGTCAGCACGATGCCCAAAATCTTGGACGATTTCACCGCGTCCTCGCCGTAGGTCTCGTAAAAGTCACCCACGCGAAACAGCAGCATGGCATCGGGGTATTTCGCCTTGAAGGAGAAATACTGTTTCATCAAAGGAGTCTCGGTTGCTTTCTCAGCCATAAAACTGCGATTTAAAGGGTACAAAATTACAAAAAATTCATTTATTTTGCCGTCAAATTAGGAAATCATGCGCAAACTGACCACCGATGAGCTACACCGCATCAGCAAGGAAGCCTTTGAACAAGCCGAAAAGACACCTATTATTATAATACTTGACAACATCCGTTCGTTAAGCAACGTCGGGGCATTCTTCCGCACCGCCGACGCTTTCCGCATCAAAGAGCTGTTCTTATGCGGCATCACGGCATGTCCACCCCACCGCGAGATACACAAGACCGCCTTGGGTGCCGACGAAACCGTCAAATGGCGTTATTTCGACACCACTGAGGCTGCTTGCGAGGCCTTGAAAGCTGAAAACTACAAGATTTTCGCCGTAGAGCAGGTGGAAGGGAGCATCCCATTGCAGAAATTCAGTTTTGAGCCGAACACGGCCTACATCCTCGGCAATGAGGTGGAGGGGGTCAGCGAGGGTGTCCTACCCTATTGCGAGGGTGCCATCGAGCTGCCTCAGGAGGGCACAAAACACTCTTTGAACGTCTCCGTTTGCGCCGGCATTGTCATGTGGAAAGCCTTTGAACAGCTGAAAATCGGGACAAAATAAGAGCGTTTTAGGCACTTTTTTATGCTTTTTTCGCAAAAAACAGCAAAAAATAGCATTTTTTTTCAACAATTTGTGTTGACAATTAAATTATTTCCTATTTTTGTTCGCTAATTGGAATAAAAAGATAAAGCGAATATTATAAATAGACAATAAATCATTTAACTAAATCACAAACCTAACACAGTTACGTTATGAAGAAAAATTTGACAATTTCGAAGCTCATGATGCTTATCGTCATGGCTATCCTTCCCTTCAGCATGTTTGCTCAGAAGGAAGAAGGCAAAAAGAAATCCAAACCTACTGAAAAGTACTGGTACATCCAGGCTGACGGAGGTCTCTCCATCAACCACGGTGACTTGGCCAGCTACAACGGTGGTATTTGGGATGATTGGAACCACTTCAAAATCACTGCTTTCCAGAATTTCCCCAACAGTTGGAATGCCCATCTCGGATTTGGTTACCAATTCAGTAAAGTTTTTGGTTTTAACATCAAGGGTGGTTATGGTCGCGTCAACGGTCACAAGCATTTAGACAAGAATGGTAACATTCAGATGCTCTATTTGCTTGACGCTAATGGCAATACTATTGGCACAGACCCGGACAATGTGTATGCTGGTTCCTTGCATGACCTTAGCCTCGTTCGTACTGACTATTTCGAAGGCAACGTCAACTTGACCATCAACCTCTTCAACATTTTCAAGTACAACCCGAGAAGAGTCGTCAACTTGATTCCCCATGTTGGTATCGGTGGTTTGTATTACAAGGCTGGTCAAGTGAACAAGATGAATGTTGACAACAATACCGAGACTGTGGAATACACTGTTGCCAACGCCAGAGAAAAGCGTCAACTCCACTTCAATGTGCCCGTTGGTATGGAACTCAATTTCAACATCACTCCCAAGTTTGACTTGTTCCTGGATTACACCTACACCTTCACTGGCACCGACAATCTCGACCAAGTTCGCAAGACCGACGAGAGCCATCACGTCATCAACGACAAGGATATGTACAGCCAACTCAACCTGGGTCTCCGCGTGAAGTTCAACAATCCTTGCGACATCGAAAAGATGGCCCGCGAGTCCAAGAAGATCACCTACCGTGTGAATCCTGACCCGCTGGTTGAAGGCGAAGACGGCAAGGTTTGCTTCGACATCATCGTCACCATCCCCGGCGAATACTTCGAAAAGCAGGCTGTCATGAACCTGAAGCCTTATCTGGCCTACAATGGTGGCCAAATCGAAATCGATCCTATCACCTTCGTGGGTGAAAAGGTGAAGGGCGAAGGCGACTTCCGCGTCAACTACAAGGAAGGCGGCGAATTCACCAAGCACTACTGCAAGGACTATGTGCCTGAGATGGAAAACTGCGAACTCATGGGCGACCCGATGTTCTATGTCTATGACGGCACCATCTATCCCACCCAGGAAGAAATCGTGAAGAACACCTACTACACTCAGGGTGCTACCGAGAAACTGGCCGACGGCGTCATCCCGCAGCCGAAGGAAGAATGGGTTGAGCAAGAGGTCACCGAAACCATCCAAGAGATGCAAGCTGTCAAGAAGCTCACCTACTTCTACAACAAGGACAAGTACAACATCGCCGACAGAAAGAAACTCAACAACCAAGCTGACGCTGCCTTTAAGGATCTGATGGATGCTGGTGTGACCGAGTTCGAAATCAAGGCTTGGGCATCACCTGAAGGTGAGGGAGGCCACAACAACGAGCTGTCCAACAACCGTTACAATGCTGCCATGAAGCAGATGAACAAGCTGGCCAAGAAGAATGAAGTTGAAATCAGCGGCCAAGGCTACGGTCCTGACTGGAACACCTTCGTCAAACTCGTTGCCGAATCCGACCTTAAGGATAAGGATGCTATTGTGAACAACATCAACAACTCCAGCAACAAGGAGCAGACCATCCGCGAGATGTGCGACATCTATCCGCAACTCGAAAAGGACATTCTGCCTCAGCTGCGTCGCGCTGAAGTCTATGTGAACGAACCCGTCGAGAAGGTTATCACCAAGACCGTCAGAGTGAAGAAATAAAGATTCCTTTCATGGAAGAAAAGAGCCGGTCGATCGAGCGGCTTTTTTTGTTGCCTATAATATATATAAACAAGGTGTTATAGCTCCAAACGATGCAGCCCGATGTCGTAAGGCTGGTTGATGGCTTCGATGATACTGCGATAGTCGTTCTCGTTGGCCACGAAATCCATGCGGGTCGTGTCGAGCAACAGGATCCGCATGTTGCCTTGCTGCTGGTTGAGGAAATTCAAATAGCCCTGTTGGATGTCGGCCAAGTACTCATCACTAATCTCCTGCTCATAGCTACGGCCACGCTTGTGGATGTTGGCTTGCAACCGATCCACGTCGCAATAGAGATACACCAACAGCTCAGGCTTAGGCATGTCGGAGAAAATGATATTGAAGAAACGTGAGAACAGCTGGTACTCGTCCTCTTGCAAGTTGTTGCGTGAGAAAATCAGCGACTTGGCGACATAATAGTCCGAGATGATGAAGTCGTGGAACAAATCGAGTGCGCCCAACTTGTCCTTCAACTGCTGGAAACGCAAGGCCAGAAAAGTCATTTCCAGCTGGAAGGAATACTTCTCCGGCTCCTTGTAGAACTTGGGCAGGAAGGGGTTTTTGTCGCCCTCAAACTCCTCAAGGACCAACTTCCCGTTAAAATCATTGGAGATACGGGTGGCCAAGGTGGTCTTGCCCGCCCCAATGGTGCCTTCTATTGCTATATAATTGTAATTCATAGGGTTTCATCGTTTCTCATTTCCATCACCCTGACAATACATTCGTCAGGGCATTGCTGCAACAGCTCTTGTTGAGTCATACCGAAGACGGGATGTACCCACTCGGGCGCAACCTCACACATCGGCACCAAGGCAAAGCGGCGCAGATGCAAGCGCGGATGCGGCACGGTGAGTGAGTCGGTATTAATGACACGTTGGCCAAAATAGAGGAGGTCCAGATCCACTGTTCGTGAAGTGTAGCCTTGAATCTCTGGATGCCTTACCCTCCCCAACTCCCTTTCGATGTCAAGGAGCTGCTGCAATAGCTCCTCGGGGGTCTTTTCTGTTTCCACCACGATGACACGGTTCAGGAACCACTCCTCTGCCTCAAACCCCCACGGCTCCGACTCGTATGCGGCTGAAACCTGGACAACATGGGCACACCTATTATTAATTAATAGGCAGGCTTGGGCAAAGAGGGCTTCTTTGTCACCCATGTTCGAACCGAAAAGGATATAACAGCATTCCATCATCGCGATTTTCTGCAAAAATAATGAAATTAAATACTATAATTGCACAAAATGCACCTGCAAAAAGATAAAAACATTACTTTTGCGCTGTAAACAACTAAAACGTAAAGTATCATGAAATTTGGTAAAATCGTATTGGCGGCCTTCCTCGGCACGCTGATTGCATTGGTAATCAACTTCTTCATCAAAGTTGGCGTGATTTCTTCCATGATCTCCGGCTTCTCCAAATCCGACACGGAGTCTTCCACTACCGTGAAGCCTAATTCGTTGCTCTATATGAAACTCGACTACAGTATTCCGGACCGTACCGTCGACGATCCTTTGGGCAGCTTCAACTTCAACTCGATGGAAACGAAAGAATCCACGGGTATGACCACCATCTTGCACAATATCGAGAATGCCAAGACCGACCCGAACATCAAGGGTATCTATCTGGAACTGAGCAGTATCCCCACTTCCACAGCCACTCTTCAGGAAATTCGTAACAAGCTCATCGAATTCAAGGAGTCAGGCAAATTCATCGTCACCTACGGTGAGAGCTATTCTCAAAGCGCCTATTACATGGCCTCCGTTGCCGACAAGATCTACCTCAATCCCGAGGGTGCCCTCGACCTGCACGGCATGGCTTCACAAATCATGTTCTACAAGCATCTGTTTGAGAAACTCGATGTTGAGATGCAGATTGTGCGTGGTCCCAATAACCGCTTCAAGAGTGCTGTGGAGCCTTATTTCCTCGACAAGATGAGCGAAGCCAACCGCGAGCAGATGGACAAGTTGCTGAATTCTGTTTGGGGTGAAATCCTCACCAGCATCAGCCAAAGCCGTAACATCAGCGTGGAACAACTCAACATGATTGCCGACAACCTGGAGACCTACTTCGACGCCCAAAAAGCCCTCGAATATGGTTTGGTTGACAACCTTTATTACAAAGACCAACTGCTTGACGAGCTGAAAGGCCTGACGGGCAGCAACAAGGACATCAACGCCATCGGCAACGCCAACTACGCCAAATCATACAAAGACCAGAGCAGCAGCAAAAACGAGGTGGCCGTCATCTACGCCTCGGGGCAAATCTTCGACGGCAAGGGCAACGAGGAACAGAACATCTATTCCGAGAACCTCAGCAAGACCATCCGCAAAGCCCGCGAGGACGAGAACGTGAAAGCCATCGTTTTGCGCGTCAACTCCCCTGGTGGTAGCGCCGTCGCCTCCGCCATCATCGGTCGCGAGCTTGACCTCACCAAGGCAGAGAAGCCCATCATCGTCTCCATGGGCAACTACGCCGCTTCGGGTGGTTACTGGATTTCGGCCAAGGCCGACTATATCTTCGCTGACCCCACCACGCTCACGGGTTCCATCGGCGTGTTTGGCACCTTCCCGAACCTGCAAGGCCTCTTGAACGACAAGATTGGCCTCACTTTCGACGTGGCCAAGACCAACGAAAACGCTGACTTCGGCACCGTGACACAGCCGCTCACCGAGTTCCAATATGGCAAGCTGCAAGAGATGGTGGTGAAGACCTATAACGATTTCACCAGCCGCGTTGCTGAAGGCCGCGGTCTGACTCAATCCTATGTTGACAGTATCGGACAAGGCCGCGTGTGGTCGGGTGTCGACGCCATCGAAATTGGCCTCGTCGACCAACTCGGTGACATGGAAGACGCCATCGCCTACGCCGCACAGAAAGCCAACCTCGGCAATGACTTCAAAGTCTCCGAATGGCCGAAGCAAAAGGACTTCTTCACCCGCATCATGGAATCGGTGAACAACAACGGTTCCGACAAACTCGATGCCGCCATGCGCAGCAAGCTCGGCACCTACTACAACTACATCCAAGGCCTGGAATACCTGCAAAAGAACACAGGCATCCAAGCCAGAATGCCGTTTGACATGGTGATTGAATAATCGCTAAAATTTCGACAACAAAAATGCGGATCGACATCATGTCGTTCCGCATTTTTATTAGTGTTTTCACGGTTCACAAGTTTGTGGACCACAAGTTTGTGGACTGATTTTTGATTATTTAGAGTTTGATTGAGAATTTGATCGAAAATCAATGATAATCTGCTATTAAGTCCTTTAAAAAATAACTTAGCAGCATGTTATCTATTATTTTTTATAGATTATATACTGCTAAGTCTAAAAAATTCTACTTAGCAGCATATAATTGGGGAAAAAATCGTTTCTTTGCATCATTGAACAAAAAACATCATCATGCTGATTGGACGCAACAAGGAAAGAGATGAGCTGCTCGAACTGCTCGACAAGGACGAATCACAATTCTGCGCCGTATATGGACGGCGACGCGTAGGCAAAACCTATCTCATCAAAGAAACTTTCGAAAACCACTTCTCGTTTTATCATACAGGCGTAGCCAACGCCCCCAAAAAAGAACAACTGACAGAATTTCGAGAGTCATTGCGCAAGGCCGGACTGAAACGCTGCAAGATGCCGCGCACTTGGTTTGAGGCTTTCCACATGCTTGAAACGGTATTAGAGCAATCGCCCGACAAGAAAAAAGTGGTCTTCTTAGATGAGCTGCCTTGGATGGATACGCCCAAGTCACAACTCATCAGCGCTTTGGAGCATTTCTGGAATGGCTGGGCCAATATGCGTAAAGATATCGTCCTCGTCGTTTGCGGTAGTGCCACCTCGTGGATCATCAAAAAAATCATCCGCGACCACGGCGGACTGCATAATCGATTAACAGACAAGATTTACCTCCAACCATTCTGCCTCAATGAATGTGAACAATTGGCTCAGTCACTCAAACTCAGCATGACAAGAAAAGACCTTGTGGAAACCTATATGATCCTGGGCGGTATACCCTATTATTGGAGCCTTTTGCGACGTAATGAAAGCCTAGCACAGAACATCGACCGTCTGTTTTTTGAAGAGGACGGGCGCCTTGCTGACGAATTCGATGCTCTGTATGCCTCCCTGTTCAAGCGACCTGCACCTTACATTGCCATCGTTACTGCTTTGGCAACCAAGAAAGCGGGCATGACCCGAAAAGCATTGCTCGAAAACACTGGGCTTGACGACAATAAGGTCTTCACACAGGCAACCGAAGAATTAGAGAAATGCAATTTCATTCGAAAATATCAGGTCATTGGCAAGAAAAAACGCGAGGCAATTTATCAACTCATGGACCATTTCACCCTGTTTTATTTCCGCTATATCGAGAACAATCACCATCACGACAACCACTTTTGGACCAATAACTTATCTACCCCAATCCATACAGCCTGGGCAGGACTGGCCTTTGAACGAGTATGCTTGTGGCATTTGCCACAAATCAAGTCTGCATTAGGTATAGCTGGGGTCATCAGCAATGCCCAATCATGGCATGTTGAAGCTACCAAAGAACACGAAGGTGTTCAAATCGACTTGCTTTTTGACCGTAACGATGGTATCATCAATCTTTGTGAAATGAAGTTTTCAGATGATGTTTATCGGATTGACAAAGAAGAAGACAACAAACTTCGGAGACGGAAATGTGTGTTTCAGGAAAACACCAAAACCCGCAAAGCCATCCACCTTACCATGATTACCACATACGGTGTCGCTCATAATGCGTATTGGAACAACATCCAATCGGAAGTGACAATGGATGATTTGTTCAAAGAATCACGATAGTGTGCTGTTAAATCCATAAAAAATTGACTTAGCAGCACGCTATCACACGTTTTTTGTAGATAAAACGCTGTTAAGTTAGAAAAATTATTACTTAACAGCATTCTATCGGATCTTATTTATCGTATTCCTCCAATACCTCTTCCCGCTCGATCTGCTTCTCGCCCCAGTCATCCATCAGGGCCTGAAGCTCCTCTTTCTTCTTGCCGTAGGCCCAATACCAATCGTTGTCGATTTTGACTTCTGGATGCTCGTCGGGATGGGCCATGATGGCATCCTGCTCGGCCAGTTCGGCTTCAAGTTTGGCGATGGCTTCTTCGAGGCGTTGGATTTCCTTGTCTACCTTGCGCAACTTGGCGTCAATCTGTTTCTTGCGCTCGTAGTTGATTTTGTTCTGTGACTGCGGCACGACTTCCTGCACTTTCGTTTGCTTCGCGGCAATCTCCAACTCTTTTAGGTGGCTGAGATTCTTCTGCTCCAAGAAATCGTATATGTCGCCGATGTATTCCTTGATGTTCGGCTTGCGGAACTCATAGACCTTGTTGGTCAGGCCTTGCAGGAAGTCACGGTCATGGGAGACGATGATTAATGTGCCGTCGTATTGGATTAATGCGTTCTTCAAAATGTCTTTTGAGAGCATATCCAAGTGGTTCGTAGGCTCGTCCAAGACCAACAAGTTGGTCGGAAAAAGCAGCATCTTAGCCAAAGACAGACGGGCTTTCTCACCACCCGAGAGCACTTTCACCTTCTTGTCGATGTCGTCGCCACGGAAGAGGAAGGAGCCCAACAAGGCCTTCACCTTCAAACGCATGTCACCCACGGCCACATCGTCCAAGGTCTCGAAGACGGTCTTGTTCATGTCGAGCATGTCCTGCTGGTTTTGGGCGTAATACCCAATCTTGACCTCGTGGCCGAGTTTCACCTCGCCTTCGTGGTCAAGCACGCCGCAAATGATTTTGGACAAGGTCGATTTGCCCTCGCCATTGCGTCCTACAAAGGCAATCTTTTCCCCTCTCGGAATAAGCAGGTTAATGTCTTTAAGAATCACTTGGTCGCCGTAGGACTTGCCCACATGATTCAATTCAAGCGTCACCTTGCCGGAATGCGGTGCAGGCGGAAACTTGAAGTGGATGGCTGTGCTGTCGATGTCGTCAATCACAATTTCATCCATCTTTTCGAGCAGTTTCACGCGGCTCTGCACCTGCTTGGCTTTGGTGGCCTTGTAACGAAACCGTTCAATGAAGGCCTCGATGTTTTTGATTTCTCGCTGCTGGTTTTCGTAGGCCGAACGCTGCATGTCAACACGCTCCTCGCGCAAACTGACATAATCGGAATACGGCACTTTGTAGTCGTAGATTTTGCCGTTGCTGATTTCCACCGTGCGGATGGTGATGTTATCCAAGAAAGCGCGATCATGCGAGACCATCAGGATGGCACCGTAATAAGCCTTCAGGAAGCCTTCGAGCCATTGGATGGATTCGATGTCGAGGTGGTTGGTAGGCTCGTCGAGAAGCAGAAGGTTAGGCTTTTTCAACAGGATTTTCGCCAATTCCACGCGCATCTGCCAGCCGTTGCTGAACTCACGCATGGGGCGTTGCATATCCTCGTGACCGAAACCTAAACCCACCAGAATCCGTTCAGCTTCGCCTTGGATAGAGTTGCCACCGAGCAAAGCCAGACGGTCGTTCAAATTGTTCAGTTTGATGATCAGCTTCTCGTATTGCGGGCTTTCAAAATCGGTGCGATCAGCGAGTTCCTGTTGCAAGCGTTCCGAATCGCGTTCCAGCTGATGGTATTCATCAAAAGCCGACATGGCTTCGTCCAGCACCGTCTTCGTGCTGTTCACGTTCTTTTCCTGGGGTAGATAACCGATGGTAACGCCTTGCGGGATGATGATGTCGCCTTTCGATGGTTGTTCCAATCCACAGATGAGTTTCAGCAAGGTCGTCTTGCCTGCGCCATTCTTTCCCACCAAACCGATGCGGTCCTTCTCGCGAATCAAAAAGGAAATATCGGTGAAGAGGTCCTCACCAGTAAAGTGCATGCTCAGGTTTTGGATTGAAATCATCGCCTATCGTTTTAGGCGGCAAAGATACGTTTTTTAAGGCTTCGCTCAACGCGCCAACACGAAAGGTCGTTTCGTTACCCCGTTTTGTGACACCGTCACCAACCAATACAAACCATTCTCAAAGCCCGACAAATCAAGTTGCAATGCATCTCCGCTGGCCTCTTTGTCGAGTAAAACCTGTCCCAAGGCATTGTAAACCATCAGCTTTTTCATGCCAGCACATTCAATGGTTACCACTCCGTTGGAGGGATTGGGATAGAGTTTCAGGTCGGCCTCGGTCCATTCATCCATCGCCCAATGGTCATCGACATAAACGAATTGCATCTCTGGGTTATACAACGAGGCAGCGAAATCCGACTCGCAGGTCTCGCCGTCGTCGGACAAATACAAAGCCGTAAGCTTATAATAGAAGGCATCGTGGCTTTCGTCGACAAGCACGTCGCGATATTGGTAGAAGGCCTGCCCTTCCACGACGGGGATGGCTGCAACCTGCTGATAATCCTCGTTATCGTAAGAACGATACAGATTGTAACATTGCAAGGTATGGATGTCGTTTTCAAGCTCCTCCGAACGCCCAAGGCGGTTGGTGACGTATGCACGCAGCATCCAAGTATAGTGCATGTTATAGGTGTGCATGTCGGTCCAGTGCTCTCCATCCAACGAGACCCAGCGACCGTTGGCGTTGCCCTGGTCGGCACAGGCAGCAGCAGGACGGCTCAGTCCCTGTTGCCCGACGACAATCCATAGCGGTTCGTCTTCAGGGATCTCTATGGTTTGTCCGAGGTATTCCTCGTGCCAGTCCTGGGCATTGCACAAGGTCATGTTCTGCGACCACACCAAGGTGCGCGGTGCCGTCTCGCCTCCCACATAAATCCATAGCTGATAAGTGCCCGCACCGACGTCGTAAAGCGAAATCTTCCTCAAGGAAGTGCCCACAAAATCTTCCAAATCCTCCGTCTCGAAGCGAATGCTCCAGAAGATAATCGGCTCATTGTCGCCACCCAAAGAGCGCTTATACACGCCATTGTCATATTGCAGCCACTCATGGACAGGCTCGGGGCGCTCACCCCAAGAAATGATGGCACCATAGTCGAACTCCGAATTCCAATAGTTCTCGCCTTCCAGTTTCACTGGCGGGTCGCAGAAGACCGGGAATGTCGCTACGGCGCACGATTCGCATGACATGGAATAATAGGTGCCGTCCTTCGGACCGTCATACACCAGGCGCATGCAATAGTTCACCTCGCCATGCATCACCACCGTTCCGTCCATGTAGTTATTACCTTCCACGAAAGCAAGGTATTCGCCGTCACGATACAACATGGCCCCAAGGATCGGCACTCCTACAGGGCTATCCCACGAAAGCAGCACCACGTCGTTGCCCAGTGACCACTGCAACTCGCTTCCATAGAAAAGGGAGCAAGGCTGATAAATCCATTCGCTGGACTGCCAAGCACATGTCTGGGAAAGGAATACAGGGCGCGCCTCCGCCAGACAGGTGTCACCAGGCGACAAGCCACTCACATCAAACTGGAAAGTGGTATCGGTGGTGGTGCCCACGGTCTCTCCATTTAGCCTCAACTCAAAATACTGCAAGTCACGATGCAACGAGTCGCTTAAATGCCACATCGCAAAGCCAGTGAAAGAGATATACAAATTATCAATGCCAGAAACGGCCTCCATCAGTTCAATATCGGTCTGCTGAGGCTCCATGACGGACAACGGCTCTTCCGAGACATAATCCATAAATCCTTCCAGCTGGACCGTGATATCATACAAGTCACGATAGACATTGCCCATCAGTACATGCCCATTGGCATCGGCCGAAGCCTGATAGCTGTTCCCCTGCCCATTGTGTGCCATAAGCGTCACCACGGCACCCGAAGCGGACAAACCCACATTAGTGGTGACATTGACCTCCAAGGTCGTCGTCATGTCCTTGTCGAGGAACACCGACCACACTGTATCGGAATCATAGCGGTTACCTTCGTAATGGCAACTCACGCCCCAACGGTACTGGCCCCATGGCAAGCTATTCCAACTCGTTTCCATAAACACGGTATCCGTTAGATGCGAAGCCAATAGCACTGGTGTTTCCTCGGCACGTTGGCGGAATAGTTCAAAATATCTAAACGAACGCTGTGGCATTTCTGCCTTAGCTCCATCCTCCTCATAGAAGCGAATGGCATCTATAAAGAAACAGTCGTCGCCCATGTCGGTAGAGGCATCTTTTTGGTAACACCAACGGAACAGATGCTCGCCTTCCGTAACCGCAAAGGCATAGCGCGTCCACTCCGTCTCACCCGAGACCTCCATTTTCTTCATGCCGTCAATATAGAAACAGCCAACGTCCCAATTACTTTCCGATGAGACCTTGCAATAGAAGCTCATCTCGCCGTCAGCGGGAATATAAACAGGCACTTCTATCTGCGACAGGCCTCCTCCAACCCCTCCACAAGTCGAGCGGATGCAATAATTGCCTTCGTAAGCGCTTGTATCGATGATGACCCAAGGATAGGCAAGGCTGTTGTTCCATGGCAATCGACTGAAATCACCCGTTTCAAAGTCTTCGTGCAACAACGGTGGATTAAAAGACCAACTCACACGCACCATATCGCTATTGTATTGCCTTGCCGCGACATAACGAACAGGGAAACGGTTTTCATACAGGATGAAATCGATGCCTGAAATCAGCGTGTCAAGATATACCGTATCGTACACACCCGTCACGGAGTCGTATACCATATAAATTGAGTCATACAAGCCCGTCAACGAGTCATACACCACAAGCAACGAGTCATACTCAAATTGAATGCTGTCAATCAACAAGGAATCAGGTAGATAAGCACATTCGTATCCTTCGGCACAAGCCGAAACACTAAACACACCATAGTCTATATCCTCTTCAAAATAGCCCATGGCGTCGGTAAGAAACTGATACGCAATAGTATCTCCATCCGCATTCACGCCAGAGAACAACACCGATGCACCGACGATGGGTGTAATGCTGTCCTGCTCATACACATTGCCGCTGACACGCATCTGTCCCAGCGCCTGATGGAACGGCATCAAGGCCAAAGTGAGAAACATGCATATCAACAGCAACTTTTTCATTGTCCATCGTTTAGCGTTTAACAAACTTCACCATTTTGCTTTCTGTCGGGCTGGTCATGCGCACAAAATAGATGCCCGCTGGCAAATCAGCCAAGGCAATGGCGCACTCGCCCAAAAGGTTCGTCTGCACCTTGCTTTCCAACACGGCCACACCCAATCCATTAATGACGCAAATATCGTATGCTGTTTGTCCCTTCAAACCAGAAACCGTAATCTCATCTTCAGCTGGATTGGGGAAAATGCTGACCTCTGACACCGTCATTTCAGCATCATTATGTTTCATCTTCACCTTGCCCTCGTTCACATACAAATGCAAATCCAAGACAGAAGGCTGCTCGGGCGAAAGTGTGATTTCCTCACACATGCCTCGACCATAACGCGGCAGGTCAGCCATCACATGATAGGTGCCATAAGGAAGGTTTTTAAAGCAGAATTGACCCATGTGGTCGGTCAAGGTGAAGCCCAAGACCCGTTGTTTGGTGGTGTTAAGCAAGAGGATGCCTACATTCGATAGTCCATCAATGCAATACACTTCTTCGTCACCATCATCCAGCCACGACTGGCAATAGAAGTCGCGGGCCTTGAAAGCCCACTCAGGGAAGTCGAAAGTCCCACCGATGCGACCTTCTCCAGACCCAAAACCTTGTTCCAATACCGGCAAAGTGATATCCACGTCATAGACATCGCCATCCACCACTACCATATTCGACTCGTTCCATTGCAAGTCGCCCAAATAATAGCATCCGCCAGCCTCAACCTCCAAGGTGTCGGGGAAAGCATACAAGATATAGGTATCAGGCAGCAAAGCCTCAAAACGGAAAGCACCTTCATCATCGGAAACCGTGCGGTAGAAGCCTGACATGAACGGGTTGTCGTCGCTCAACGAAGCGGCAATCACCTGGGTGTTGGGCCGTGGGCTGCCATTCGTCCAAGTCATGCCTTCAAGAGCGTAATCCTTAAACAAATCAAAATGTATCGTACTGGTAGCGTGGCCACACACCGACCAAGCCTCCAACACCAAATTCACAAAGCCTTGTTCCTTATCTTGTTCGCCAGGATAATACATGGTATGCAAGGCGTGTACATCCTCAAAATGCCCGTCACCCAAGGTTTGCCAACGCAATGAATCGTAGTTGTAAGCCTCGGCTTGGTTCAGCAGCAAGGGACGGTCCATGCCACCGTAATAGTCTTCGCCAGCATACACCTTCAGTTCCTTGTTCAGCTCCAGATGCATGGCATCCGTCTTCACTTTGCCGTTGTTGACAACGCGAATGGTCAGCGTCACTTCGCCAGCCTCAAAGTCGGCCTGAGAGGGAAAATAGGATGTCCACAGTGACAAGGAGTCGGAGAAGTGGCCCGTGCCCGAGCTGCGCCAAACAAAGCCACTGTAGGTATAGGGAATGTTGGCATCAGTGATGGTAAAACTAGACGTTGGGGCACACATGGAAGCATCCTTGCCCGCGTATGGATAATAGGTCGCAAAAGCGTATGCACTCTGACCTACGGAAGCATACACCGAGGGATTGTATTCACGGTCACAAGCAATCACTGCCGCATTTTCAGCCTGCTGCGGCGTAAGGACATAGGAATTGCCCTCTATCGGACCTGTGTGGCTAGCGAACTTATAGAAGTTAAAGTTGCCGTAAAACAACACATAATGGTCAACATCGATTTCTGGGTTTTCCTCCCACGACACCAGCCAGCTACCATTCACAAACTGCTTCTTCACCTCAGAAGGAGGGGAAACAGGCGCAGCAGTGTCACATTCGGTCAGGTAACCTTCATAAATGATTTCGCCCAAAACCGGCATATCGTGCTTGTCCAAGATCACCGACGCTATCTCGTCTTCCGACTCGACATCCCAGTAGTTGCCGCGTATATCCACATCTTCTGTCGAGACATTGGCAAACAAAAGGGCACCCTTCTGAAAATCCATAAAGTTGTTGCCGTTCATTCTCGACCTGCTCGACGGAAAACTCACAATGCGGTCTTTTGCCCCGCTGATGGTATTGCCTACAAACGTCGCCGACCCCGAGGCCAGCAGGTTGGTAAGCACCTGTCCGTTTTCATAGAAGGTGTTGTGCTCAAACACCAGATGGCAAACTCGCATCATTCTTACAGCCTCATCGTTACTCCAAAACACATTATTGCGAATCACGAGGGAATCCACGGCGGCTTTAATGCCATACGACGAATAGTTAACGCCACCTTCAGGCAAAGCGGAAGAAATGAGGTTGTTTTCGATGTAGTTCGTGACGACCACATCAGAAACGCCACCCACCGTTTCAAAACTGATGGCCGTAGCCGCCCCTTGGAAACAATTGTCGGCAATGTGGTTGTCGCCACACTTGAAACCATAACCCACATTGGAAACCTCAATATTAATCTGACCTTGGTCAAAAATATTGTGGGTAAAGCTGTTGCCTTCGCTATTGCCATCCCTAGCATTCAATTCGATGCCAGAGACACATTGGTAAAAGAAGCAACTGTCGACCTGACATCGGCTACAATCCACCAACTCGATGCCCTTTCCTGCATAGTAGTTGTTGAACTTGCAGTGGTCAACAACAATTTGCTCCGCGTTCGTAGCGGACAAAGCCGTCAAGGCACCAACAAATTCCACATACGAAAAGCGCACGGAGTCTTCGCTGGTAATGTTTTTCAGTTGAACTCCGGACCAGTCGTGGGAGAACTCATAACATAGTAAATAGATTGAATCGTTGGGCTGGCCGTCAAGTTGGAGTTTGCCGCCGTCGACACGCAAGCTGGTCGATTGGTTAAAATACATCTTCGCGCCTGCTTCGATGCGCAAGTCGCCACCTTCGACCACCGTCAGGAAATCATTCACTAAATAGACCGAATCGCCTCCCAATTTCGGCAACACCATTAACGTATCCACCTCTCCATGGATCTGGACATAATGCTGCGCCACACCCATCATGCCTTGTAGCAGCAGGAGCAAGAGTAGAAGACATCTTATGGGCCTAAAAGGTTTCATGGATTAGAAAGAATAAGTGAGTCCCAAACGGAAATCCACAGCACGCATATTCATGTCGAACGGAAAGTCGGCACGATACAACGAGCCACTGGTGGCACGATAAAGTACTTCAGGCACCAGCTCCACACTATTGGAGACTTTGAATGCGAAGCCCAAGCCACCATAATACGAGAAACGGAACGGCTCCACCTGCAACTTTTCAATCGGCGCATGATACGGCGACTCTTGGGCATAAAGCGAGCCGCTGTAACCAACCAAGAAATCGAACGAGGCACCTGCCTTGACAAATGCCCTGAAACGCTCCACCTTGACGAAATCAAAAGAGGCGAAAACGCCCACATTCAGATAGTCGAGATGATTCACGTCGCGATAAGCATAATGTGTGGTGTTTCCAGGCTTGTATACCGAATCCACGACATAGAAAAATGCCGTGTCGCCAGCCGGATGCACCGTATAATAAGTGTCAAGCGTGTCGTTCACATAATAACCTTCGCCATACTCCGTGTTTTCGAGCAAAAAACGATACCTAACCGAACGGTAGGCGAGGCTCAAGCCAACGTTCAATCGCTTGTACTTATAGCCACCATCCATGCCGACAGCATATACTAAACTTGGTGTCAAAGCCAAAGTACCATTTTCAGGTTGCGGCAAGCCATTAGCATGCTTGAACCATGCCGAGCTTAAGGTCAGAGAAGGCGTGATGAACCAGCCATTATCCTTATAAGGCTTCTGCGGACTCTCATATCTCACCTCATACACCGTGTCCGTCTTAATCTCTTGCTTCACTTCAACCACAGTGTCGTAGCGCATCACCGTGCGAATAATCTTCAGTGTGTCAAAAACATAGATGGTATCACCTCTCTTTTTGGCCACGATTTCCTGCTTGGGTGCCACGACGGTGGTCTGTTGTTCAGCGGGCGGGGTAATGGTGGCAGTGGGGTCGTCAGCCAATTGCTGGTTCTTTCGAATCACATATTGTTTTCCGATTTTCTTGAAACCATAGTCAGTGCCTTTCAGCAGGTCGGTCAGCACCTCCTCCACTGATTTGTAGGAACAACTGTACTTTTCGATGTAGATTTTACTCAACTCCGCCTTGCTGAAGGCCACATTCAACTCATATTCCGCAAAGAGTTTTTCCAAGGCCTTATCAAGGGAACATGACTCCACCGAGAAAGAAATCAAGGGGTTAAACGACTGAGCCCAACCTTTTTGGGGCAAGATGAAGGAGAAAAAGAAGAAAAACAATATGGGAAGCAAATGCAGCGCCAAGTGCCTATCTGCCTGTTTTTCAGTTTGTATATTCAAATTGCAAAATCTCATTTCCAATAGGCCTAGTAATAGGCCGCTAAAGTACGACAAAAAAACGAGAAAACGCCTATTTTCTCCTAAAAAGTAGGTAAGGAAGGGATTTTGCTTATCGGATCAGATAAACGCCGTCTTGCTTGGTGACGGTGAAATCAAACACGGCGGCGATGGTTTCGAGCACCTCATCAATGGTCTCCTGATCGCTGAAACGAGCGGTAAGTTTCCTGGTTGCATAGTCCTCATTGAGGTCAATTTCAACCTTATAGACATACTCCAAAGTCTCCACAATCGTCGAGAGGACGACATTGTTGAAGTCGAGCACATGCTCTGTCATCAGCTCTTCAGCTTTAAGCTCGGGATAAGTCAGTGACTTCAGCTCGAAGTTGGCGAGATTCAGCACGCCACGTTCACCTGGGAGCACCACCACTTGCGACAGTTTGTTACCCTTTTCGTCGAAGGCGGTCATCTTCACCTTGCCGGTGTAAAGGTCAACGAAATACTTATCGGAAGAGGCTTCAGCGTTCAGCAAGAACGAGGTACCCAGCACTTCCACATCCATCTTGTCGCAATGGATGACGAAAGGCTTATCGTTGGCAACGACATCGAAAGTGGCGACACCTTCGAAGTCGACGGAACGAGTCGATTTGATGAAATGCTTAGGATAGGTGATTTCAGCTGCGCCGCTATAGGTCACCGAAGTGCCATCGGGCAACATCACTGGATTCTCAATGTTCTGCTCATTCAAAGCCACCGTAACAGTGGAACTCATAGGCTTCACAACGAGGAATCCGAGGAAAAGGGCGACGACAAGCGCTGCTGCAATGCCCGACACATACTTGTAATTTCTGCGCAGCCATGGCATCTCAACGATCTTGGCTCCGCTTTCTTCTATCGTATCGATTCTTTGGTTGACCACATCGAGGGCAGCCTCTACATCAAGGGCCGCGTCATCGGGCATCGCGAAATCGGTGAGGTTCCACACCTCATCGGCTTCTTTTTGAGACTTGAAATAAATTCGGTTTTCTTCCGACTCGGCAACCCAAGAAAGCAGTTCAAGAGCCTCCTCCGACGCGCATTTCCCGTCGAGGCAACTCCTGACCAAAGCCTCATATTTGTCGTTAACCAAGTTCATTTTTTCACCGAATTTTTCGCTTTTTTCATCTATATGACTAACAACTACGGTTTTACCCTTAGTCAAAAATGAAAAATATTCGATTTTTTTCGTAAAAAAGAGGTTGAGAGGTCTGCGAAAGCCTTAGAGATACGCTTTCAGTCCTTCTCTGAGCTGCTTGATGGCGGCGCTCATTTGGGCCTCCACTGTTTTTGGGGAGATGCCAAGTTTTTCTGCTATTTCTGCGTATTTTAGGCCATCGAAACGGCTGGCGAGAAATACCTCGCGACGTTTTTCGGGCATGGTTTTCAGGATTTGGCGGTACGACTCTTCCAAATTATTCGACTGAAGTGTCTCGGAAGGATCGTTGTTGTCGGATTCATCGGAATATACCCTAAGGTTGGCCTCGGCGTGGGAGCGCTCTTTATTAATATAGGTGATGGCGGAATTGCGCACCGAAGTGAGCATGTAAGACTCGAAAGAGGTATTGAAAGATAGTTTCTCGCGATTCGACCACAACTTGACAAACAAATCCTGGACTATTTCTGCTGCGATGTCGGTGTCGGCGACAAAACGGACACAAAAACGAACCAATGGAGAATAATAACGACGAAAAACCTGGTTGAAAGATTCCCTATCACCGGTTTTCATTCTCTCTATGAGGTTATTGAGTTGGTTCTCGTCCATCAATTAATTAATAAACGCAACAAAAACAGGGCGCAAAGGTAAAAAAAATAATGACATGATTTTCCGATGCACAAAATACAAGAATTAATGTAAAAATGTATCTTTTTATTTATCAACGTATTACAAAATACAACACGACTTTTTTGAGAAAATTAATGAGAAAAAAGTAAAGAAAACCTTGACCGATTGAAAAAAGTTGTATTTTTGCAGTCCGAAAAAAAAGAGAGTCAGTATCTAACTTAAAGATATAGAGAAATGTACGCAATAGTAGAAATCGCAGGACAACAGTTCAAAGTTGAGAAGGGTCAGCAGATCTTCGTCAACAGACTGCACGAAGAAGAAGGAAGCAAGGTTGCTTTCGACAAGGTATTATTAATTGGAAACGACGGTTCGACGAAAGTGGGAGCCCCGACGGTAGCCGGCGCCAGTGTCGAAGCCACGGTGATGCAGCACCTCAAAGGCAACAAGATTATCGTTTTCAAGAAGAAGAGAAGAAAAGGATATCAGACGTCTAACGGTCACCGTCAGTATCTGAGCAAGATCCAGATTGAAAACATCACTGAATAAAAACCCGAAAAATCTAAAGAGATATGGCACACAAAAAAGGCGTTGGTAGTTCCGAGAACGGTCGTGAGTCAGCTAGTAAGCGACTCGGAGTGAAACTTTTCGGTGGACAAGCCGCCATTGCTGGTAACATCATCGTTCGTCAGCGCGGCACGAAGCACTATCCCGGCAAGAACGTCGGCATGGGCAAAGACCACACATTATATGCTTTATGTGATGGTATCGTCGAGTTCAAGAAGAAGAGAGAAGGCAAGTCCTTCGTCTCCATCCTTCCCGTCGAAGCCGAAGTCACCGATTAAGCAATTCGTAACATCATACGAATCCCGACCATCGTTACGATAGTCGGGATTTTTTATGCCATAAAATCCAGTTTCCGCTAAAATGCGTATCTTTGCGCATTATTAAACGAACCTATGAACCTGAGATTAATAAAAACGATACTCCTTGGCGGCCTGTTCACCTTGGGACTGGCTCTAGGCGGCTGCCACAACGCACCTGAAACTAACATCGACAAAATCGACAGCCTGAAAAAGCAGGTGCAAACCAATTCTAAGACCTTGAGCGACCTCGAGACCAAAGACTTCGTGACGCTTGAAAAGGACTTCATGACCTGCGACTCGTTGCTACAATACCAAGAAGAAGAGCAAGTGGAGAAATCGTTCGAGACCTTGCAGCTGGTGCAGGCCTACCTCGAACAATTCAAAGACACCAAGCCCGTGATGCAGGCCGAGATAGATTCCACCCTGCTTCAACTCGACCGCCTCAAGGCTGATGCCGAAAGCCATTACCTCTCCGACTCGCTGGTGGAGGTGTATATCAACACCGAGACTGAATACGTCAACAGGCTGAGCAACCAAGTGCAGTATTTCCAAGACCGTTTCGGCAACTGCCAAAAAGACCTGGATGCCCTGAAAATGCAAAGATAGTATTGTCCATGAAGCAACGCTGGCTTTTCATCCTATTGATTAATGCCGCTTTCATCATGCAGATGAGCGGGCAAATCAGCACGCCGCCAAAGGGCAAGAAAACGAATGCCCAACAAAAGGAGCAATTCCAAATTGACGAGCAACTGGCCAGCCAATATTACCGCGACCAAGACTACGAGAATGCCCGAGACGTTTACAGCAAACTCTATGAGAAATCGGGGCAAACGGGGCATTTCCAGCAGTATTTGGAGTGCCTTCTGCAGCTCAAAGATTACGACAAAGCCGAGAAAGAACTGAAGTCCTTCGCCAAGAAACAACCCAACTACAACAAAGCCAACACCGACCTCGTCTATGTCTACACCATGCAAGGCAAGACGGACAAGGCAAAGAAATTGTCCAATGAGATCTTGAACGGCCTCACGGACAATGCCGCGAACATCCGAAATATCAGTTACGGCTTTCTCTCCAGAGGCTTGAATGACCTGGCTTTGGCGGTGTTGGAAAAAGGCAACAAACTCCTCGACGGGAAAGAGACCTTTTATATGGAACAGGCCAACGTTTGCAGACAGTCGGCCAACTACCAAGAGGCGTTCCGCTACTATTTCCTTGAGTTGGAGGTTCATCCTGGACAATACAACAACATCCGCAATATCCTACAGTCGATATTGTTCTATGACGTGAACCACAGCTTTGCCGATGAATTGCGCGTCGCCCTCCTGAAACAAGCCCAAGAAAAGCCTGACAACCTTGAATACGCCCAACTGCTGGTATGGTTTGCACTACAGCAGGAAGACTACGACATCGCCTTGGCCCAATGTCAAAGCATCGACCGCAAAACCCACGACCAAGACGCACAGATCTATAGTTTGGCCAGCATATGCCTGAACAACAAACAATTCGACATCGCCAAGGAAGGGTACAGCTACATCTTGGACAAGGGCAAAGGCAATCCCTTTTATGGACAAGCGCTTATCGGCACCATTAATGCGGACTATTTGAAACTGAAAGCTGAAAACCACGGCGACGCCAAAGCCTATGAGAGGCTGTCGAAACGCATCGACGAAGCCTATAACGAAATCGGCACCGACAACCTGTCGAGACTGACGCTGATCCAAGCTGACATCATGACCTATCAAATGGACCAAACCGACGAGGCCATCGCCTTGCTCACCAAGACAATAGAACAAGTGAACAGCAAACAAGGCCAAGCCGAGCTAAAGCTGAAATTGGGCGACATCTATCTTCGCCAAGACGAGGTTTGGGAGGCCACGCTGCTCTACAGCCAAGTCGACAAAAGCCTGAAGGAAGAACCGCTGGGACATGAGGCACGCTTCAAAAATGCACAGCTGCGCTATTTCATCGGTGAGTACGAATGGGCACAAAGCCAACTGAAAGTGCTGAAAGCCGCCACCTCCAAGCTCATCGCCAACGACGCCATGACGCTCTCGCTCGTCATCAAGGACAACCTGGAAATGGACGACACGGGCGAGGAACTCAATCGCTTGGCACGCGCCGACTATCGCATCTACCAGCAACGCGAAGACGAAGCCGTCATCCTGCTTGATGAAATCATCGTTAACGGCAACGAAATCAGCATACCGCATGCCTTGTTCCGCAAGGGCGAGATTGCGGAGAAACGCAAAGACTATGAAGCCGCTGAGCAATTGTATCTGCAAATCGTGGAGCAGTACCCCGAGAGTTATATGACTGATGCCGCCCTGATGCATGCCGCATTAATAGAGCACAATAATTTGAAAAACAAAGAATTGGCTAAGCAACATTACGAGCAGCTGATTGACGAATACCCGACGAGCATTTATACCGCACAAGCGAAGAAAAACTATAGGAAGTTATGAGGTAGGAGGTATGAAGTAGGAGGTATGAAGTAGGAGGTGAGAGGTAGCCCTGAAAGGGCGAATTATTACAGCCCGATGCGAAACGTCGGGGAAATTGGCGGATGCCAAAAAAAAACGATAATTATGCAAGAAGTCAGACCCAAAAAGAGTTTAGGCCAGCATTTCCTGACCGACCAAAACATAGCGAAACGCATCGTGGAGCAGTTGTCGCCCGACGTGGAAACCGTCATCGAGGTGGGTGCCGGCACGGGTGTGTTGACCCAATACATGGTGAACGACATCCGCGACAAATTCTATGTTATCGAAATCGACCATGAGTCCATCGACTACCTGAAGGTCCACTTCCCCACCCTCGGTGACCATCTCATCCAAGGCGACTTCCTTCGTTCCAACCTCAGCCAATACGGGCAGCAAAACATGGCCATCATAGGCAATTTCCCTTACAACATCAGCAGCCAGATTTTCTTCCAAGTGTTGAAATACAAAGAACAAGTGGTAGAAGTGGTGGGCATGGTGCAGAAAGAGATGGCCGAACGCATGGCCGCCAAGGAAGGCAGCAAGACCTACGGCATTCTCAGCGTGCTGATGCAAGCTTGGTACGACATCGAATATCTGTTCACCGTACATGAAAACGTCTTCAATCCGCCTCCAAAAGTGAAGTCAGCGGTCATCAAGATGCGGCGCTATGCCACCACCGATTTGGGCTGCGACGAAAAACTGTTTGTGAGCATTGTCAAGCAGGCCTTCAACCAACGCCGCAAGACTATGCGCAACTCGCTACGCCCCATGCTCAGCCCCGACATCATCGAAAACGAGGTCTTCAACAAACGACCAGAGCAACTGTCGGTGCAAGATTTTATTAATTTGACAAATTTGATTGGAGAACATCCAATTCATTAATTGGCCTTAAGCGAAGCGCTTTCTTTCCGCATGGCATGTCTTACTGTGAGGAAAGCCGAAGTGCAGCCCACCACCAGAATCGTGGCGAAAATCAGCAGCACATCCTTGAACTTCAGCAGGACGGGATAGGCATCTACCACATAATTGCCGCCTGTGCCGAACTTCACGAAGCCAAACTGTTGCTGTAACAGCACCAAAATTATGCCCAGCAATAATCCTATGATACCGCCCGCCACAGAAATCAGCAAGCCCTCGTTCATGAAGATGCGCTGAATTAATTTATTGTCAGCACCCATGGATTTCAAGATTTCGGTATCCTTGCGCTTATCAATCATCAGCATAGAGAGTGAGCCTACCACATTAAAGGTGGCCAAAATCAAGATGAATGTGAGGATAACATATACCGCCCATTTCTCGGAACGCATGATTCTGTAAAGCGTCTCTTGCTGCTCCTGCTGGTTCTTCACGGTGAAGTCCTCCCCTATCACAGTTTTCACCTCCTTTTTAATCTTATTAATATCGGCATTCGGTGCGGTAAAAAGCTCCACGTTAGATGCTTTGTTTTCATATTCAAGCAGTTCAGAAAGCCAGTTGAAAGGCACAAGCACCAGCTTTTCGTCTTGTTCCTGTTCGGTGGCAAACACGCTACGCACCGTCAGCACATCGGAATTGAAGCTGTTTTCGAGGCTCATCAGCGAGGCGTTGCCACGTTTGGGCACATAGACACGCACCATCGCGTAGGGATTATAGGCATTAATGCCGAGATACCATGCCACGCCCATTCCTGGCACGGCAAAATCGTATTCTCCGTCGGAAAGCAGCAAGCCATTATCGCCATGGGTGATTTCATTCAATCGCTCAATCTCTTGGTATTCAACGCTCACACCTTTCACTTGACCTATATGCTGCTTGTCGTTGGCACGAAACAGCGCATCTTCGGTAATTGTTGGAATCACATAGTCAACGCCTTGGATATTTTTGAGTTGTCCCAAAGGAAACACCGTCAAGTCGATGGTCTTGCCTTTCACGGCAGCGATTTGCAGGTCGGGTGTGAGGCTATTGTTCATCTCCGAAATCACCTTCTCCAGGCCATTGAAAGCACTCAGCACAACGATAAGCGCGAAAGAACCCACACTAATACCCAGGATGGAAATCCATGTGATGATATTAATGAGGTTGTGGCTTTTCTTGGCGAGGAGGTAACGGTTTGCTATGAACAGCGGCAGTCTCACTTGTCGGGATGAAGCAGATTGTCAATGTTTTCGATATAATCCAGCGAGTCGTCTTCTATGAAACGTAACTCGGGTACGACACGCATCTGGTGACGGATACGATTGCCCAGCAAGCCACGGATGGCTTTGGCGTTTTGCCCCACTTCCTCCACGACTTTCTTCTTCTCTTCCACGCCAAAGACACTCAGATACACACGGGCATACGAAAGGTCCGAGGTTACGTTGACGCGTGTCACGGTAATCATCAGCGAAGGCACCTTAGGTTTCAGCTCCTGCTGAAATATATCTCCCAGTTCCTTAAGTAACAGCTTATTAACTTTTTCTAATCTTTTGCCGTCCATCTTTATCAGTTTGCAGTTGTTAGTTTGTAGTTGTAGGACTGTCACACCGTGGCAGCCGTACATTAATCAAATTGCAAAAATACGAAAAATGTAGGTTTTCAGTGGGATAACATCCAATTTTTATACTTTTGCATGGACAATCAACAGGATTATGGCACAGGAAATCGAAAGGAAATTCTTGGTTTGCGGCGACTTCAAGGCGGAAGCATACCAGTCGACACGCATCATTCAAGGCTATCTGTCAAGCGTTCCCAGGCGCATCGTGCGCATCAGAGTGAAGGACGACAAGGGCTTCATCACCATCAAAGGGCAGACCAATGCCACAGGCGTCGCCCGCTTCGAATGGGAGAAGGAAATACCAGTAGATGAAGCTTTGGCACTATTAAATCTGGCAGAGCCCGGAAGTATCAACAAGACCCGCTATCTTATCAAAAACACTGACGGCAAACATGTGTGGGAGGTCGACGAGTTTCATGGCGACAATGAAGGCCTCGTCATAGCTGAAATCGAACTCGCAGCCGAAGATGAGACTTTCGACAAACCCGTTTGGCTCGGCCAAGAAGTCACTGGTGACCCACGCTACTACAACTCCATGCTGAAATCACATCCCTTCAAGTCGTGGGAATGATGTTTTTTGTGAAAAAGACTGAAAAACCCCTACTTTTGTACACTCATAAACCCTCAACAGCCATGAAAAAGACGCTTTTGCTCCTGCTCCTCCTGCCTTTTTCGTTGTTTGCCCAGGTGACCGATGACTTTTCCGACGGCGACTTCACCCATAACCCCACCTGGTCGGGAACGACGAGCAGCTATATCGTGAACACCAACCGGCAACTGCAACTCGATGCGGAAGGAGAAGGCACGGCCTATCTTTCCTTGCCCATCACGGAAACGGAGTCGATGGAATGGCATTTCTGGATTCGTGAGGTTTTCTCCCCTTCGGGAAATAACTATTCCAACGTGTGGCTCAGCGCTGACAACGCTGACTTGTCGCAAGTGACACAGGGTTATTTTCTCCGTTTCGGCGAAGGCGGCAGCAACGATGCCATCGAACTTTTCCGCAAGGATGCCGACGGACAACAGAGCGTCTGTCGGGGTACTAAAGGAGCCTTGTCTTCTTCATTTGCCGTCTACGTCAAGGTGAACTGCGACCGCGAAGGCAACTGGATGATTCAAACCTGCTACGACAACTCTGGCATTTACATCGTTGAAGCACAAGGCGTTGACGACACCTATGTTCGTGGCGGTTTCTTTGGCTTTTGGTCCAAATTCACTTCAAGCAATTCCAAGAAGTTTTATTTCGACGACGTCTATGTCGGCCCGCACATCGCCGACCATGAGCCACCCATACTCGTAACCTGCGAGGTACTAGACCTCACCCACCTAAAGTTGACATTCAGCGAAGCCCTCAACGAGACCTCGGCACTCAACCCATCCAATTATTCCGTGGATAATGGTTTGAGTAGCCCCATCTCAGTGGCCTTTGGAGAGAATCCAGCTACCGTGGTACTGACATTTGAGCGCGAAATCGGCAATGGCATCAATTACACCCTCACTGTCAGCTATATCAAAGACCTGTGGAACAACATGATGGATATAGCAACTATGGCATTCTCGATATACGAAGCCTCGGAGTTCGACATCGTCATCAACGAAATCATGGCCGATCCGAATCCTGTGGTGGGCTTGCCCGAATGGGAATATGTAGAACTTTACAACACCACGGAGTTTGGCATAGACCTAAAAGACTGGCACATTGAAATCGGCAGCACTGATAACACCTTTGAGAACTATGTCCTTGCTCCGCACAACTATGTCATCCTTTGTCATAGGGATGCCGTTCCCGAGCTACGAGAATATGGCGACTGCATCGGTTTTGGCACTTTCTCGGTGGGCAACACCTCCTCGGCGATGTATCTCTACAACAAAGAAGGCATTTTGATTTCGATGGTGAACTTTAGCAACACTTGGTACCATGACCCCGACAAGGACAACGGCGGTTGGTCGGTGGAAGAAATCGACCCGCTGAATCCCTGTGCGGCAGCTTCAAACTGGACGGCTTCGGTGGATGCCTTGGGTGGCACGCCCGGCCGACTCAACTCGGTAAACGGCGAGAATAACTTGGCACCTCAGGTAGAACGTGTGAGCATGTTTTCCAACTTTATCGTCAAACTGTGGTTTGATCAACAAATGGATACGGGGACATTAATGGAGTTGCAGCATTTCCTCATAGAAGAAACGGGCGAACATCCCCAACAGATAGAAACTAACCCCATAGATCCTCATTATGTGGGCCTTGTTTTCGACCATGGTTTCGAGGTGGGCCTGGTATATACCTTGGTCATTAATGGCCTCACCAACTGTGTGGGAACAGCCATCGAAGACGACACACGAGTGTTGTTCGGTATCCCGAATGAGATTGCCGAAGGCGACATCCTGATTAATGAAATTCTCTTTGACCCCATCGCCCCTGGCGTGGACTATGTGGAGCTTTACAACAACACAGACAAAACCTTTGACCTCAGCACGCTGATGCTCGGTGTCATTAGAAAGAGTTTCCCCAACCCTGCCGACACCACCTTGAAAGAAATCGTCACCGACAGCCGCCTGTTCCTGCCTGGCACATACGTTTTACTTTCCACCAACAGCGAGATTGTTGAGCAACAATACGATTGCTTGGCGGACAACTTTGTGCAAATGGCTTCGTTCCCGAGCTATGCCAACGCAGGTGGCACTGCCATCCTCATGGGCAAGGACGGCACTATGGTTGATGCCATGTGTTTCTCCGAAAAGATGCATTATCCCTTGCTCAAGGTCACTAAGGGTGTGGCGTTGGAGCGTGTGGCCTTCGACCAACCCTCCATGGATGCCAACAACTGGCATTCCGCCGCCGAGCGTGTGCATTTCGGCACGCCAGGTTACGAAAACTCGATGATGCAAACGACAGAGCCTTCGGAAGACGAAATCACCATCAACCCCGACATTTTCTCACCCGACGGCGACGGCTACGATGACGCTTGTTTCATCAACTACCATTTCGATGAGGCGGGTTACACGATGAACACCTACATCTTCAATGTGGCCGGACAATTAATTCGTCATTTGGTAAAAGGTGAATTGGTGGGGCAAGATGGCAGTGCCCTCTGGAACGGCCTAGACGAAAATGGCAATCGCGTCCCGATTGGCGTTTATGTCGTCGTCACGGAGGTGTTCAACTTTGACGGAAAGGTTATGAAGTTCAAGAATGCTGCGGTGGTCGGCACCCGTTGATTTTACATATCCATATTCGATTGTGCTATAAGTTGCTTGGTGTCTGGGTTATAGGCCATCAGGTTTCCTAGTCCAGGTTGGTTGGATTCGTAGACACCGTTGTCTAGCACAATAAAGTCGTAATTCTCATTTTGTTCTACGACCATTGTCATAAAACTATAATCCACCGGAATATGGCCGTGTATGATTTTCTTTCCATGCGTTTTGCGATAATCCACCCTAAAACGACGGGTCCACATCATACTCTGGGTGTCTTCGAATGGGTCTCTGATCTCGAAGTTCATCCCAGCATGCACTAAAACATAGTTTTCCAACTCAATGTAAGGCACACAAGCCTCCATCCAATCGATGTATTTTTGGGGTATTTCTCGGGGATGCTTCACTCCAAAGCTCTTTAGGGTTTCCTTTGCACCTACGTTTTCCCATTCTTTTTGCTCTTCATGTTTGAGACCTAGAAACTTCTTGTTTTGGTCGGCTTTGAAGGCTTTCAAGCACATGTCCTCATGGTTGCCTTTAATGAAATGCACCTCATATTCCTCTTCTTGCAGATGCATCAGATAGTCAAGGACGCCTTTACTGTCAGGACCACGGTCGATGTAGTCGCCTAAAAAATAAAGTTGGTCTTGTTTTTTGACCATAAGCATGTTTTCGAGCAGCACTTTCAAAGTATTGGCGCAGCCATGAATATCAGGGATTATCCAACGGTTTGACATCAGAACAAATTATTAAGGTTTAATGATTCGAATTGTTTTCTTAGTTTATTTTTAAAAGTCCAGCGGACATCTGAAATCCAGCGGCGGCACAACTCACAGTAATCCACGAAAAACATGTAGGAGTAATAGAGCAACACCATGCCACCCAAGGCCCATTGCCACGGCAAGTAGCAGAACAGGAGGATGGCACCCACAATGAGGGCGATGGGAAACAGCACCGCCTCAACCCCAAAACTGACGGTGTTGCTGAAGGCCTTGTCTTCCAATTTTCCTTTGATAATTAATGTGGTAAGCCATACAGGCAAATTGACTACCGCTGAGGCAACAAAGTAAGGCAAGCCTATAAACAAAATCAAGAACTTCCATAACGAGTTGAGCAAAGGATACTTCTTCGCAATCGACATGACGGAAATCCTTTGTCTTCTGCGTTCTTTGTTAAAGTTGAGCACTCGCTCAAAGAGGTTTTTGGCTTCCTCGGGCTTTTCTTCCTTGTATTTCAACACCTTCTCGACGGTGGCGCGGTTGCGGAGCATTTTCTTGTAAAGGCTTCCTGCGCGTTTTTCGTTTTTCATCTTCACGATTTCCCAGATAGCGTCATAGTCTTCGTCATCCGGGATGTAGGTGAAGAGCTTCGAAATCTCTTTATGAAGCTGGTCTTTCAAGATATTAATGTTGACGGCCTCGTTTTCTTCTGTGGTGTTCTTGAAGAACTCGGTCACATTAATGGGCTGCCCAAAATTAATCATCGCTGTGCTACGATAACGGAAGTAGTCGCCGTATTCAATGGCCGTAGGGATGATGAAGACGGGGCGTTTGTCGCCAAACTGCTTGTTGGCATCGACGGCAATGTGGAACAAGCCCTTGCCCATACGCATCAGCGAATGCTTGGTGCGATGCGTGCCTTCGGGAAAAAGGTAGAGGTCAACATGGTCGTGAACCACATCGACGGCTTTGTTGATCGACTCATCGTTGTTGCGTACTGCTGCCACACCATTACGGATGCGGAAGATAGGTAGGATGCGAAAAAAGGTCAACATCTTTGCCACAACCGGGTTCTTGAAGATGTCGCCACGCGCAATGAAAACCTTACGGACATTGTTACACGATAACAACACCAAGGCATCCATCAGCGTATTGCTGTGGTTGGCACCAAAAATCAGCCCTCCGTCTTTCGGGAGATTCTCTTTCCCATGTACCTCAAAACGTCGGTATGAATGACGCGTATGCCAATTGATGTAGGGCAGCAAAATGGAGTATAGATAGTCCGGGTCTTGAATTTTCCTGGCCATTTCAAAATCAATAATCAAGGTACAAAAGTACATATTTATCCCAAACGCACCTCGATTTTTCTTTGAAACCATAAAAATTACTACTTTTACGGCCTCAATGATGAACGAAATGAAGACCAAAACACCTGTTATCCTTGTATTATTGTTCTTTTGTTGGACTTTGACCCATTGTGATGAGAAGCCACAAGCCCCTATTGTTAACAACGTTGTTGCCGACACTCTCACCATATTACAGCATGTGCAGGAAAGAGGCGTTTTGAGAGCGGTAACAAATTGTGAAACCATTAATTACAATACAGAGAATCCGACACCGTCTGGCTTTGAATACGAGTTGCTCAGTGACTTTTGCAAAGACTATGGCTTGGAGTTGGAGATGATCGTCAACGAAAACCTCGATTCCTGCTTCTCCCTCCTCGATTCCTGCAAGGTCGATATGGTGGCAGTGGGTGTAGGATCCAACAAAGACATGAAACGGCGCTTCCTGCTCACCAATCCCATCCTCATGCAACGCAGCGTGCTTGTGCAGCGTCTGCCGAAAGACTGGACCCAGATGTCGACGGCCAACGAGGTGGAGAACCAGCTGCTTCGCTCGTCGGTCGATTTGGCAGGCAAGACCATACACCTACCCCAAGGCAGCCATGTCGTCAAGCTGTTGGAGCATCTCTCCGATCAAATTGGCGACACCATCTACATTGTAGAATGCGACAGTCTCAACAGTGTCGACCTGGTGAAAGCCGTCTCGTCGGGACAAATCGATTACACCGTGGTGGAGGAATATGTGGCACGTATGGCATCTATTGGCTTGAAGGGTCTTGACACCAAGCTGAATGTCAGTGTGGAGCAGCCTTTGGGTTGGGCCATCGGCAACCACGACGGCGACTCGTCTCTCCTCTATGCCCTCAACGGCTGGATAGACAACTTCGAGCAACGTAACCTCAACCGTATCCTTGCGAAATATATCAACAATGGCAATGTCTTCTCATCGCGCAAGCCTGCGGGAGATGCGATTTCCGAGTTCGACGACATCATTAAGAAAACCGCTAAAGACATCGGTTGGGACTGGCGTTTGTTGGCCTCACTCATCTATCAGGAATCGCGCTTCAGGATGGACCTTGAGAGCGAAAAAGGCGCTTTCGGCCTCATGCAGCTCATGCCCGTGGTGATGGAGAAGTACGGCATCGACTACGACGCCACACCCGAAGAGCAACTCGAGGCGGGCGGACAACTCATCAGCTTCCTCGACGACTGCCTCAAAAACAAAGTGACCGACAGTGTAGAAAGGGTAAAGTTCGTGTTGGCGGCCTACAACTCAGGCCTCGGCCATGTGTATGATGCCCAGCGTCTTGCCTCAAAATACGGCAAGTACCCCGACATGTGGGACAACAACGTGGATTATTTCATCCTCAACAAGTCGAAGAAGCAGTATTACAACGACACCTGCTGCCATGCTGGCTATCTGCGCGGCACCGAGACCTACCGCTTTGTGGAGGAAGTGCTCGATAGGTTTTATCAATATCAAGCGGATTATAATTGATTTATTATGAGAAAATTATACATCACACTCATTGTCATTTTTTCGTTGTTCGGCATGGGCAAGATGCAAGCCCAAAGATTCAACGCCGGCCTCACCATCGGCCCAACCTTCTGCCAAGTCGATGGTGACAAATACGCTGGTTTCCATCAGGTGGGATTGACCGCAGGAGCGTATGTCAACTTGCCTTTTGGCGACTACCTATCAGGCCAAATGGAGTTGAATTATTCTATCCTTGGCGCGCATTCCTCACACAAAGAAGTGACCGAGTATAATTATCCTTCTTACAGCTTACGCCTGCACTATGTGGAAATTCCTCTGATGATCCGATACAACCTAGGGGCTCTTCGTTTGAGTTTTCTTACCTTGGAAGCAGGTGTCAGCCTCGATTTACGCATGCGTGCCACCGAAGATGTTGACGGCGATTTCGAGGTCACCACACGTCGTTGGAATTTCTTCTCCGCCACCGCCAATGCGGGAGTGCATTTCACCTTCTCCGAGCATTTCGGCGCAGGCGTGCGTTTCATGTATTCCGTGGCGCCCTGCCGCTTCACAGGTAATCCGGGGTGGTTCTATAACCAATACTACAACAAGGTGGTTCAGTTTACCCTGACTTATAATATCAACTCTCCCCTGCGATAAAGTCAATATTCCTTTTCAGGCCTTCATATCCTGCACGCTGCATGGCGGAGTGCTTGAATAGTGTGTCGAAATCAGTCTTTGTAAAATTTTTCCAATCGTCTTCGCACATGGCAAGCAATTGTTCCGAAGGCTGGAACTCAGGTTCCATGTTGGGCAACGAAAACTTGTTGTAAGGACACACATCCTGGCAGATGTCACAGCCATACATCCAGCCTTTGAAGGTCTTGGGGTCGTGCCCTTCGAGGCTGCCTTTGTATTCAATGGTCAGGTAGGAGATGCACTTGCGTGCGTCGATATGGAAAGGCGATTCCAAGGCACCTGTAGGACAGGCATCGATACACTTCGTGCAGCGGCCACAGTGGTTAGCCATAGTTTGTCCTGTTTCAGCCAATTCGATGGGCAGAAACAAATGCCCGATAAAGAAGAAAGATCCTTTCTTGGGTTGTATTAATGTGGTGTTTTTACCAATGAAACCCAATCCGCAACGCACCGCCCAGGCCCGATCCAAAATGGGAGCCGAATCGACGAAGACACGGGTGTTTTCCAACTTTCCTATCTGATTTTCAATGCGTTCTAAAAAGATTCGCATTTTGTTTTTCAACACCTCGTGGTAGTCGGCACCATAGGCATATTTGGCGATTTTGAACTTGTCGCCGTCGCCGATTTGTTGTTTGGGATAGTAATTGTAAAGAACTGTGACGATGCTTTTCGTGCCTTCAACGAGCAAACGTGGGTCGTAGCGTTTTTCTTTGTTGCGCGTCAGGTAACCCATCTCGCCCTCACGCCCTTCTTCAAGCCATTGCTCCACATGCGCCGACTCTTCTTCTAAAAGTGTCGCGCTAGCAATACCACAGGCATCGAAGCCCATCTTTTGGGCTTCGGTAACAATCCAAGCAGAATCCATTAGAACGGTGCAAAAGTCACACCCACCGACAGGGGATGGAACACCGGTGCATTATGGCCCACAGAGAACACCTGATTGAATTGGTAGGCAGTATAGATGCTCACCCATTTCCAACCAATACGCAAGGTGGCAGAATAAGCCATGCGCTCTATATTGCTGATATTTTGGTATTTCTCATTGACAGTGACACCGCTATCACCTGTAAGCGTGAGGGTGTTTCCGTCGGCATCGGTCAAGGTGCCAATGTCGTCGGGACCGACAAAACGGGTCTTGGCGGCGAGCTTAATACCTACCTTGAAGCCAATGCCAATCTTTATCTGGTCCTTGATGCGGAAATTCAGCACCAACGGCACTTCGCCATAGACTGGATTCACCTTAAAACGCTTGAAGCCATCCACATCGCGGTAGTTTTTATATACCAAATCCCCATTCGTGTAAGGATTCAGGATACGGGAGTAGGAAAAATAGTTGTGCATCGACACGCCCAAGCCGATGGAAACCGTATGCTTCGAACTTTCGCCCAAGGGGAAATTATAGGTAAGCATGCTGCTTACACCTTGGTTGACCATGCGAGGATCCCAATTGTCGCTGGCGCCCAGCTGGAAGTCGTTGAACAGGTCGAAGGCAAAGGTGACTCTTTTGTCGGTTTTATTGGCAATGAGTTGGCCGAAGGCTGTCACCGAAAAAACCAATGCGATGAGGGTGAAAAGTACTTTCTTCATTGTTTATCGTTGTTTTGTATATTTCCTTAATGCTTGATCCCTAATTCCTCCATTATCGAGGTGCGCTCATCTAATAGCCGGTTGATGTCGTCGTCGCTAAGCTCGGGATTGCGTAACTTCTCGTCAATCGCAGCCAAATGGGCTTCCAAGTTCTCCGTGGTGCCAGGGATGTCGGTCAGTTGTTTCTCTTTGTTGACAGGAGGCTCTTGAGGCGTAGCCGTTTGGCTGGCGGTAGGTTGTAAATCGGCGAAATTCTTCAGGTGTCCCATGACCATACCCACCATCTGTTTCGTGAAGGGATCGAGCTTATAAATCTCGACTTTCATGTCGTCTTTCAGTTCATCGAAGTCCTCCAGAAACATCTTCAGCTGTTCCTTTTGTTCCTCGTTGATGCCCGGGATAGCATCGAGGTCCTGGTTTTCCATCATCTTCTTGAACATGTTCAAGAGGTCGTCGAGTCCGTTATTGAAGTTGTTATCGTCCATTTTCTTTATCTAATTTAGCTTTCCCCGCTGTCAAAAATCATTCCACGTGCAAAGAAACGGATTTTTTGCGAATTGATTGCGACAAATTGCCATTTTTTTCCGAATATTGCAACCCCAACACTACTTCAAACTATCAACTCTAAACTAATCACTGACTCTTAGCCCTCAACTCTAAACTCTAAACTAAACAATGGAATTCAACACGATAAAGGTGCAACTGGGTGAAAGCATGGCATGGGTCAACCTCGACCGCCCCGAGGTGCGCAACGCCCTAAATGCCGAGCTGATACGCGAGCTGACGGAGGTCTTTGACTGGCTCAACAGCCGCGACGACATCCGTATCATCATCCTTAAAGGCAATGGCAAGGTTTTCTGTGCCGGTGCTGACTTGGCTTATATGAAAGACATGGCGGGCTTCAGTTACAACCAAAACATTGCCGATGCCGAAAAGCTTTCCAAACTGTTCCAAACTATCTATTTCTGCAACAAGGCCGTCATCGTCGACGTGCATGGCGCCTGCATCGGCGGTGCCAACGGCATCATCGCTGCCGCTGACATTGTGATTGCCGAAAAGGAAACGAAATTCGCCTTCTCCGAGGTGCGTTTGGGCATCACGCCGGCCACCATCTCACCGTTTGTGGTGCAGAAAATTGGCAACACGGCCGCCAAGGAATTAATGTTGACAGGGCGCCGCTTCACCGCTGATGAAGCCAAGGATCTGCGTTTGGTGAATGTCGTTGTCAGGGAAGCCGAGATGATTGACACCGAGCGACAATACATTGAGCATTTCCTGCATGCCTCGCCCGATGCCATCGCCGAGTGCAAGAACCTGCTCCGCATGGTGAGTGACACCGACGACCGTTTCAGCCCCATTTTCATGCAAACCTCAGTGGCCATCGCCAACCAACGTATCTCGAAGGCTGGGCAGGAGGGCATGGCGGCATTTTTCGAGAAGCGGAAACCGAGTTGGGAATGATGGCTCACCGAATTCACTTTTTGTTGTTTAAATTGCTATCTGAATTAATCATTCATTAAATTCTTCCAGTTATAAAGTCCTGGTAATTTTCAGGATTGACAACCGTAAAGGTATGCTCAGGATAATTGAGTGCGAATGTTTCAGTCAACTTTGGTTGTTTAGTTGTACTCCATTTGAACTCATAGGTATGAAAAACACCGTCGATGTCCTCTAAATAATCGACTTCCTGTTGCTGTTGGGTTCGCCAAAAGTAACTTTTCCCATAGAAAAGGCTATAGGAATTGTGTTTCAAACGCTCACTCACAAGATAGTTTTCCCATAGTGCCCCTGCGTCTTGTCGAAGTTGAAGCGGCTTGAAATCGCCAAGAATCGCATTACGTACCCCGTTATCGTAGAAATAAATTTTGCGACTTTTCTTCAGTTCGTTTCGCAAATTGCGACTGAACGAACGCAGATGAAAAACAATGTATGACTTCTCCAACAAATCAATGTAACGCTGCACCGTTTGCGAATTGAGACCCAACAACTTGGATAGTTCGTTGAAAGACACCTCTCTACCCATTTGCAGTGCCAAGGCCTGCAATAATTGCTCGATAATCTCAGGCTTACGCACATCCTGAAAAGCAAAAATGTCTTTGTATAGATAACTGTTAATGAGATTCACTAAAGTTTCGCGCTCCTCCCCAGACAACTTCACTACTTCAGGATATGCGCCATACACCATTCTCCGTTCCAAGAGCCTGTTTTCCTCTATAGAGCCGTGATTGTCAATAAGTTCCTCTGAAGAAAACGGAAACATATTGTATTCGTATTTTCTTCCTGTCAAAGGCTCGTTAATGGAATTAGAGAGTTGCAAAGCCGACGATCCCGTGACAATGACTTGTTTCATCGGAAAACTGTCGATGAGCAACTTCAGCGTAACGCCTATATTTGGTACGCGTTGTGCTTCATCTATAAAAATGAGTTCATATTGGGCAGTTTCGGCCTGTAGTTGGGTCGAGGTCGGATTTGACAGTTTTTGCCGTATGTCTGGTTCGTCACAATTCCAAAACAGCGTTTTTTTGTCTGACTCAGCCATCAGCATACGGAGCAAAGTAGTCTTCCCAACCTGACGTGGACCCGTCATCACAATGGCTTTCCCTCTGAAAAGTCGTGGAAGAATGAGTTGCTTCAGTCGTCGTTCAATCATATTTTAATGTGTTAGCTAACGGCAAAAGTACAGCTTTTTATGATATAACGGAAAAAACTTATAATAATTTTCCATTATAATCAAATAAAACTAACCTTATTCCATTTTCTTTCTCCGCTGTCCGCGAATTTTGTCCACCATATTCACTGTAGTTCCAAAATAATCGACTTACTCCTGCCGGGAGAGTTTGAAATACGAAAGGAATTGCTGTCCACTAAAAAATCAATATAGTTCTTTGAAATAGTAGTAAAATCAGTTAATTCTGGAGATTTTTCCAGTCAACGGGAAGGTGATTTGAATCAAGGCCTATGTCAACTTGGAACAGTCGCAAGCTGGAAAAGTGTCAACCGAAAACCAAAATCCAATCACCAGACCGGAAAACTAATCACCTTATCGTTGCTGCCAGCCACAAGGCCAAAGCCGTTCTTCACATTGGAATATACGCTGACCGGCTCGCTGTAGTATTGTGACAGACTATTGCCCGAAGTAATGGTCGTGTAGTAATTGTACGCCCCTTCAGTCAAATGCCGCAACTTGATTTCAACAAAGGCATTGATGCTGTCGTTGGCCTTGAAAAGCGTTTCGGTGACCATGGGGATTTCCATGCGATAGCTGCCCCCATCAAAGGTGGCATCGTTGAAGGTACTTCTTGAGCGATTAGTCAAGCCCACATCAATGCCGAATTGGTCTTCTAACTCCACAGTTGAGGTGCCGATGATGGGGTCGTTGAAATAGACTTGGTGTAATCCAGCGGGCTGTTCACGATGTTCCAAACCATCGGGGAAGGTCCAGTCGCCTTCCGTGCGCATCGATGCTTCAAGGCAATAAAGATCCAACGCGCCGGGATTAGGGTCTGTGATTTCTATCGTGACGGTGAGGTGTTTTCGGTAGTTTTTCAGCCATACCAATATGGTTGAGTCAGTGCCAGGTACGGGAACATTATAGCCGCTTGCGCTCGTAGTGTCCCACTTCGTGAGGCGAGCATCTTCAAAACTACCTATGGGCTCATTCGGTAAAGCCTCAGAACTACCTTCTATCTCATCAAACCCAGGTGCCGTCACGTTGATTTTGATGACATCGTTGATTTGAGGGATATAGTCATGGGTGAAATGATGGGTGACGGAATAGTATTCCCCATAATGGGCATAAACCGTGTCAGTACCATGTTGCATCTCGCCCTTGGATTCTCCATTCACATAAAGGAAGGCTTGGGTACCATCAGGCATTTCGTAGTCGGTGATGGTGTCGAAAACGAAGTCACTTTTGTAAACCACCGCCTTGATAGGCTCGCCAGGTATGGCAATGCAGTTAACAACCAATTGTGGGTCGACGTATTCCCCTTTGAACTTCAGAGGTTTTGTACAGGCCGAGAGAAGTACTACGGTTGTGATGGTTATTAGGGTTAAAATGTTGGTTTTCATTGTTGTATTGTGTTTTTTGACTATAGCTTATGGCCTATGACCGCTTTTACAATATGGAAACGCTTACCTTTTTAATGAAGCGGTCATGGTCATTAGCCATTGGCCATAGTCGGATTAGAATTTATAACTGTAAGACACTGAAGGAATAATCGGGAAGATGCTGACCTGCTGCAGTTGCGGCAGCCCTGTGATTTTGTCATAGCCACGAATCACGATGAAGGGATTCTGTCGGTTGTAGACATTGTAGATGCTGATGTTCCACACACGTTCGCCGTGCTTCTTCTGCTTGCGGAAGTTCATGCCGAGGTCGAGGCGGTGATACACGGGCATCCTGAAGTTGTTGCGTTCCACATAGCCGATGTTGGGCGTGCCCACGACGCTGCCACCGTATTGAGAATAATAGGTGATAGGAATACCCGGATAGGCTTGTGTGGATAAGGTGCCGCAATTGCCGCTGCTGATGACCCAAGTGCCACTGATATCAAAACGGTCGCTGAACTTGTGCTGCACGGTGATGCTGAAGTCGTGACGACGGTCGTATTTGGCGGGGAAAGGATTGCCGTTGTTGATTTCCATGCCTTCGCGGTCGAATTTGCGCATGGAACGCGACCAAGTGTATCCAATCCAGCCCGTGGTCTTTCCGAAGGAGCGTTGCACAAGCAGTTCGATGCCGTAGGCCCAGCCCTTGCCCATGTTCACCTTGTCTTCCCAGCCTTGGCTGGTGCCGAAGAAGCTGGTGCCGTCCTTGTATTCCAACACATTGTCCATCATCTTGTAATAGCCTTCAAGCGAGATGTCAAACAGGTTGGGCAACTCATAGAAGCCGCCGAGTGAGAACTGATGTCCACGTTCAGGCGCAATCCGTGCCGTGACAGGCACCCAAAGGTCGGTGGGCATGGTGATGTTGCTGTTGGAAAGCAAGTGGATGTATTGCGTCATGTAGGCATAACCCGCCTTGAGTGAGAAATGGGGTGCCACCATGGCGCTCATGCTGAAACGGGGCTGCAACGAGTGATAAAAGTTGCCTTGCACCGCAAAAGCGGAATAGTGCAGCCCGACATTCATCTTGATGGCTTCGCTTAATGCGATGTTGTCTTCAACGTAAAGCATGGCTTCGTGGGCGTGCACATCGCCAGTGTTGGCCAGTGTGTCCATATTGGCTTCCGCTTCGGTGAAGTTGATTTTCATCGACTGCACCTCGGGACGGAAGAAATGGTAGGTGTAGCCGCCGCCAAAGCGGATGTCGTGCCTCGGGTTGGGTGCGTAATGGAAATCGGTGCGCGCCGTAAGGTCATGGATGCCTGAATGGAAGTTCATGGCCATCTCGTCGGTGGAGGTGTAGGTGTTGGGCTTGAACTCTTCGTAGGTGTAGTTCTGGCTCATGCCGAGGTCGTGGCGGTATTGGGTGTAGCTCACGGAGGCATCCATGAAAAGTTGAGGCGACATGATGTGGTTCCAACGCAGCGAGCCCACCTTGTTGCCCCATTTCCAGTTGAGGCCAAGTTTCTCGTGGTCGGCGTACATGTCCTCATAGGTATAGTCCCATTTCACGTTGGCGTAGATCTTGTCGTCGCCGCTGTACCAGCTCAGATAGAGGCGGTCTTTGTCGGAAATCTTCCAATTAAGCTTGGCGTTGAGATCGTAAAAATAATACCCCAGCGAGAACTTGTCGATGCTCGGGTCGGCCAACTTTCCGATGAGGCCGTAAAGGTTAGTAAGTGCATCGGAATAGGTGCGGCGAACCGACAGGTTGAACGAGAGCTTATCTTTCACAATCGGGCCTTCAAGGTTGAATTTTGAAGAAATCAGTCCAATACTGAAGTTGCCGTGATATTTCTGCATGTCGCCGTCTTTCATGCGCACATCCACCACCGAAGAGATGCGCCCACCATAACGCGCTGGGAAACCGCCTTTGTATAAGGTGACGTTTTTCAGTGCATCGGGGTTGAAGACGGAGAAGAAACCGAACATGTGGTTGACGTTGTAGAGGGGCACACCGTCCATGAGGAGCAGGTTCTCGTCAGGGCCGCCGCCGCGCACATAAAGTCCGGCCGAGCCTTCCGAGCCGTTCTGCACGCCGGGCAGCAGCTGGATGGCTTTCAGCACATCGGCTTCACCCATCAGGGTCGGAATGCTTTTGATTTGCTTGATGGGCAATTCGATGACACTCATCTGCGGGTTGTTGGCACCCACTGTGGCGCGGTTGGCCTCAACGGTCACTTCCTGCAGCTGTATGTTGCTGCTCATCTTCACCGTGATGAGGGTGTCGGCAACCAAGTTGAAAGCTTGGTTCACAGCTTCATATCCCACAAAAGAAAACTGTAGGTCAACGGGACCTTCGTCCAAGGTCAGGGAATAATAGCCGTAGTTGTTGGTGGCGCAACCTTGTCCAGTGTTGTGGTCAATCACCGTCGCCCCAATCAAAGTCTCGCGGCTCGCGGCATCCATCACATAGCCGCTGATGCAGTGCTTCTTCTGCGCTATTGCCGACAATGACAGCAGCAGAAGGAACAAAAAAGGAATTGTTTTACGCATGATGGTTCGTTTATTATCTGGCAAAATAACGTCCAAGTAGGTCGTTTTATTGTCTGAAATCTTCATAGTTCTATCAGTTCTATTCCCTTCGTTAGTACAATAGCACTCATAACGATAAATCATGTTGCCGAAATGGATGTCGTTCATGGCCAAACCGCCTGCTCTTTTGTTCGGCCGACTCCCTAAAACCGAAGTTTAGTTGTCTTGTTTCATTGGAACATAAAAGAAAACGCTATAGTTTCATTCAAGACTGATTTTTCACCAACACAGGTAGCAGCGGCCT
>CALEMB010000095.1 GCA_937902805.1 uncultured Bacteroidales bacterium | reverse complement strand
CACCGTATGGTGGCCCACCGAGGGCTACAAGAACGACAACCACCCGATGAGCGAACAAGTCTGGGCACAAGTGAAAGACCTCGCCAAGAAACAGCTCAGCGGTAAGAACCTCTATGTGGTCGACGCTTTCTGCGGTGCCAACAAGGACACCCGCATGGCCGTCCGCTTCATCATGGAAGTGGCATGGCAAGCCCATTTCGTGCTGAACATGTTCATCAAGCCTACGGCTGAGGAATTGGCTGAATTCAAGCCCAACTTCACCGTCTACACCGCATCGAAAGCCAAGGTCGACAACTACAAGGAACTCGGCCTCAACAGCGACACCTGCGTGGCCTTCAACGTCACAAGCCGCGAACAAGTGATTCTGAACACATGGTATGGTGGTGAGATGAAGAAAGGCATGTTCTCGATGATGAACTACTACCTGCCGCTGCAAGGCATCGCCGCCATGCACTGCTCCGCCAACACCGACATGCAAGGCGAAAACACCGCCATCTTCTTCGGTTTGAGCGGTACAGGCAAGACCACCCTTTCCACCGACCCGAAGCGTCTGCTCATCGGTGACGACGAACATGGCTGGGATGATGAAGGTGTCTTCAACTTTGAAGGCGGCTGCTATGCCAAGGTCATCAACCTCGACAAGGAAAGCGAGCCCGACATCTACAACGCCATCAAGCGCAATGCCCTGTTGGAGAACGTCACCGTTGATGCCAATGGCAAAATCGACTTCAAGGACAAGAGCGTGACCGAGAACACCCGCGTCTCCTACCCCATCGAGCACATCGAGAAAATCGTGAAAAACGTGCGTCCCATCTCGGCTGGTCCCACCGCCAAGAACGTCATCTTCCTCAGCGCCGACGCCTTCGGCGTGCTGCCTCCCGTCAGCATCCTGACGCCCGAACAGTGCAAGTACTACTTCCTGAGCGGCTTCACGGCCAAGTTGGCCGGCACCGAGCGCGGCATCACCGAGCCTACGCCTACCTTCAGTGCCTGCTTCGGCCAAGCCTTCCTTGAGCTGCACCCAACCAAATATGCCGAGGAACTTGTGAAACGTATGGAACAAAGCGGCGCCAAGGCTTACTTGGTGAACACCGGCTGGAACGGCACGGGCAAGCGTATCTCCATCAAGGATACGCGTGGCATCATCGACGCCATCCTGGATGGCAGCATCGAGAAGGCCCCGACCAAGATGATCCCGTACTTCAACTTCGAAGTGCCGACCGCATTGCCTGGTGTCGACCCGAACATCCTCGACCCGCGCGATACCTACGCCGACAAGAACGCATGGGAAGAAAAGGCCAAAGACCTCTCCTCGCGCTTCATCAAGAACTTCGAAAAGTTCACGACGAACGACGCTGGCAAGGCTTTAGTTGCCGCTGGACCGAAACTTTGATTTCCTTTGACGCGCTTCGCGTCATTGCGAGGAGGAACGACGAAGCAATCCAGATAACAAATTTGATTCTCTGGATTGCTTCACTTTGTTCACAATGACGCAAAGCGACAACAAGTAAGCCGCTCCGATTGGAGCGGCTAGTTATGTATTATCCCTGCGCATTGTCAAAGATTTTGGGGGTTCTATAGTTGCGCATTGTCAAAAGCAACGCTAAAATCATTCATAAGTCGGAAATAATCTGAGTTAAGGCTGATTATAGAGGTTTCCACCAGCAACCTGATAGAATTTTCTTCTCATGATTTTCAGCGATTTGCACCTTTTCAAGGGATAAGTTTAGATGTTCTATACACCTTTTCAAGGGATAAGCATGGCTGTTCCATACACCTTTTCAAGGGATAATTGAGTGCAAAGAAACAAAAAAAACAGAAACCATCTTGCTAACGAGCCGGATTTTTTGGTTTTTCTCACGCAGAATACACAGAACTATGAGAATGGTGAGCTGCTCTTTGGGGGCGGCTCGGGCTTTGTCTCCCATGTTCAACTCCAGTCTTATCCTTGGGTAAGAGTTATGTCAGAGATACATGTCCCATTGTCCCAAGTCAACGGCCCCAGGGACGGTGGGACAGTGCCATTTTAGCCTATTTTTTGTGGTTTTGGAGTAGCTTCATTATCAGCACATTACAGCCTATTGGTTTTGCTCCCCTTTTGAGCAACTCTAACATAACTTCGACATAGCTTTGACATAGCTCATAGGTATCAAGCAGGTTCGATCAAGGGTCAACTGTTCTCACCCTGTGCATAGTCAAAACAAACAACTTTTTCGTCCTTGATTTGCATTTTTTGATATTTTTGCAGCATCAAACAATAACTATCTTACTAACAATACCAAACCGATTACTACAATGAAAAAAGTATATGCTCTTATCGCAGCCATAGTGCTGTGTTTCAACCTAAACGCACAAGACCCCTTCACCAACGAGCAAGTCATCGTCACGCCCGACTCATTACATTTCTTTTTCCATGGTTGTGTACCACACGGGGGCATGGTAACAATCGCAAATCTCACCTCTGATTATCTGGTCGTCAACCGCTGTTATGCCGAAAACTTCTACATGGAATGCCTTTTTGAAGGCGAGAACATTGCTCAAACAGGAGTCATCATTCCTCCTGGCGACACCATCTCCCTCAGCACCTACGGCACACCTATCACGAAAGACGTTTACGGCACTTTATTCATCGATACCGACTTCGGCATCTATACCATCTCCATTTATTACGAGACAGTGTTAGGTGTAAGTGAAAACATCCCGACATTCAGCCTCGCCCCCAATCCAGCCAACGAATTTGTCGCCATCAAAGGTGAAAGTTTGGGCCTGGTCAGCATCTTCAACATGCTGGGGCAAAAGATAGAAGACCGTTTTTCCGATGACAAGGAAGTCATCATTCCCACAGCACATTATCCGAACGGCATCTATTTTGCCAAGACTGCCCGAGGCGAGACCAAACGATTTGTTGTCGCGCATTAAATCATCCCTTGTAGAGACGTAGCACGCTACGTCTCCTACCCTAACCAAACATAACGAGCCGCCCCGATGGAGCGGCTCGTTGTTTTTAAGTGTAAGATGAATTCTTATTTCACCACAACGCGCTGCACGCCGACACCGTTCTCGGAGGCCACGCGCACCATGTACACGCCAGCGCCATATTGGCTCATGTCGAGGCTTTGGATGCTGCCATCAACATCGACATCGTACACTACCTGACCGATGGTGTTCAACACAGTGATGTGGTTCATGCCATTGGCTTGGACCGTGACAAAGCTAGAGGTAGGGTTAGGATACACGTTCACTTCTTGGGTGTTCTCACCAATCACGTCCACACCATCGACGAAAGCCCATGTCATCCAGGTCCAGCCACTGCCACCGACAGTTGCCAAGTCCAACCAGCCATATCCTTCAACAAAAATCCAACGGTCGTTGGGATTCTCGAGGACATCAGTCATAGCGATGGCAGGATATTGAACCGAGCCGTCTTGATAGTACATCACCCAGATGTTCTCAGTGCCGGAAATGCTAACGGGGGTATCCAGCGCAATAGTTACGTAACCTGCGGTTGCTTCCGTTCCCGCAATTTCAAAAGTCTGAGAGCTCATCAAAGTACCGGCTTCAGAATCGCCGCCCACATAGATGCGAACCTCATAGGTACCAGCGAACTGAGCATCACCGCCGTCTAGATAAAGGGCTGCAGTAATAGTGCCGCCTGCAAATTCAGCAAGCATAGAGGCTGGGAACATGGAACCCCATGAGAAGCCCACGCCAATACCAAGACCAGTTATTTCCACATCATCACCTATTTCATCAGGAACATAGGTCAGCAGGGCAAAATCTGTGATATCCTTGTCGTTGGACATCATAGTGGAAATGCCAGAAAACGATTGAACGCGGATTCCGTCACCCGTGTTTTGTGCCTGAGCAACACCCATAAAGGCGAAGCAGCACACCATCATCAATGAAAGTAAACTTTTCTTCATAGTGATTTGATTTAATGAATTGTATTAAAATGAATAGTTATGTATCGCGAAATTTCAGCTTGCAAAGATAGTCAAGATTTGGATACAAAGGAAAAATCGTGATATTATTATTGCCCCATCGCTATTTTTCACGATATTTGCAGTCCAAACCACAACATGGCATGTTTTTTGTCATAACAAGGTTCGCGTAGCCAAAAGGCTCCCATTCATCAGAAAAACACATTATTAATCAAACAATTAAACAAAATGAAAAACATGAAGAAACTTCTTACCCCAATGTTTTTGGTCCTCATCGGACTGGCAACGCTGTCTTTCATGGCCAAAGAAAGCATCACGCTGAGGCTGCATCCTGAAGCCGGCAAGAGCTACACCGTCAATTCAAAGGCCTCCTCTATGAACATGATGGAAGTGCAAGGCCAAACCATCAGCATGTCGCAGACCATGGAGACCAACCAATCCTTTACCATAAAGGAAGTCTCTGACACGCAAAGCGTCATTGAATCACAGATCGAATCCCTGAAGCTAAGCATGTCACAGATGGGCATGAAGTTCGAGTACGACTCCGAACACCCTGAAAAGACCAGCCCTATGATTGCCGACCAAACAAAAGAGTTTGAAAAAACCATCAAGGTGCCTGCCGAGCTCACCTACGATGTCATGGGCAACATGGTTTCAGAAAAGGACGAAGCTTCCATGAACACTCTGGGCAACGTCATCATCAAGATGCCTGAAGAGCCTATCAGCGTGGGCAGCACCTGGACAACCAGCAACACCCAAAGTGTCAGCGACATGGAGATGACCGTTGAATTCACCTACACTGTCACCGCCATTTCAAAAAAGGGTGTTGAGGTCAGCTTCAAGGGCAACATCCTGAAGAACGACGACAACATCACCGGCACCTACAACGGCACGGCCAGCATCGACCCGACCACGGGCATCCTCATGAAGAGCAATACGAAGAGCAACGTCTCCATGACCATTTCCCAACAGGGCTTGACCATCCCGACTACCATTAGCGGCAATTCCAACATTGTTGTCACCGAGAAGTAAACCGATCTTCACGACCAACATAAAAAAACCAACGGAGTTTCCGCTGGTTTTTTTATGCCTATAAGGGGCAGATAATTATGCATTGAGCATCACCGGCATGAGGAGCATAAGCAGGTCCTCAGCCTCGTTCTCGTTGTCGACGGGAGTGAGGATGCCAGCACGGTTAGGAGCCGACATCTCCAGCTTCACCTCGTTCGAGTCGAAGTTGCCCAGCATCTCTTGGAAGAAGCGTGAGTTGAAACCGATTTCCATATCGTCACCCATGTAACTACATGCCAGACGTTCCTTGGCTTCGTTGTAGAAGTCGATATCCTCTGCCGTCAGCATGATTTCCTGACCCGTGATGCGGAAACGCACCTGGTGCGTGGCCTTGCTCGAGAACACTGCCACACGACGGATGGCCGAAAGGAAGGTCTGACGGTCGATAGTCAGCTGGTTGGGGTTGTTCTTCGGAATGACCGCTTCATAATTCGGGTAACGGCCTTCGAGAAGACGGCAAATCAGCACATAGTCACCAAACACGAATGAAGCATTGGTCTTGTTGAACTCAATGCGGACGGACTCATCAGCGAGACCAGCCAGAATGTTCTTCAGCTGGTTGATAGGCTTTTTCGGCATGATGAACGAGGCCACCACGTCCGACTTGACATCCATCCTTCTGTAGCGTACTAGCTTGTGGGCATCGGTGGCGACAAAGGTGAGGTAGTTCTCCGTCATCTCCATGAACACACCCGACATAATCGGACGAATCTCGTCGACACCAGTGGCGAAAACGGTCTTTTCGAAGCCACGAGCCAGCACGTCGGCAGGAATCTCCCACACCGAAGTGTCCGCCATCACGGGCAGCTGCGGGAACTCGTCGCTCTTATGACCGGCAAGTTTGTAACGGCCTTCGCCAGCGATAAGCTCAACAGCTAAAGTGTTGTTGTCCACATTGATGGTAATCGGCACATCGGGGAAATTCTTCATGATTTCGAGCAAGAGGCGAGCGGGAATCGTCACCTCGCCAGTGCCTTCCACCATGTCGGGCACCATGCTCACCGACATCGTCACGTCGAGGTCGGAAGTCGTGATTTTCAGTTCGTTTTCAGTCAACTGGAACAAGAAATCATCCAAAATCGGCAGGGTGTTCTTCGTGCCGATAACACCGCTCAACGCCTGGAGATTCTTCAATAGCTTAAGACTTGATACTATGAATTTCATATCGTTAGGTATTTATTTATCTTTCTATTATGAAGGTGTAAAAATACAAATTATTGCGATACGAAGGCTTTTTTTGACGAAAAAACTTCATTTTTTAAAATCCGCCCACGTTAAAACCCGCATATTTCAGGCGATTCAGATAGTCCAACATCGACTCGTAAGGCACCGCCACATACTGGAAGAAGCTGTCGCCTTTTTTCACCGTGCGGCTCTTCTCCTTCGTGTCGTACATCTTCTGGTTGATGTCGGAATAGGTGCAATGTACCTGCATCTGGCCGTCGCCGCAGTTGTAATTGATAAAAGTCATGAACATGTCATTCTGGAAGAAATAGGTGATGTTGCCGAGACGATGGTCGAACACCACAAAGCCGTCCACATACTTGTTCACAATGTGTTTGCCGAAGTTGCCCAAGCCAATCTTGCCGACCGACACGAAAGCGTGCATCTGATCGTTCCACACCATCTTGAGGTCGGGGATGACGATGGTCTTGCAATAGAAGTCTTTCGGCTCCATCTCCGGATAGCCTTCCAATTCAATGGCTTGTGCCTTCTCTGCAGTCTTTTCCTCATCATTCTCGGAACGGAAATAGTGCAAGTATTCCGTTTTCGTCAGGTCGATGGACTCGCCTTCCATGCTGGCATACACCTCTGCCATACTTTGCAAAATCTCGTCATTGAAGATAGGGACTTTCAGCACATTCATGCCGCTGAAGGTCAGGCTGTCGTTGGGATATTGCGCAAAGTCGCCATGCACGGCAAAATCGACTAAAGGCAGATCGAAACCAAGGTTGGAGCTGCACTGCCCTTCCACCACGCTACGCGAGTTGAGCGAGAGCCAAGTGTCGTACAATTGATCATCGGTCACCACAAAACGCTCTAGTTCGTCGTCATACCACAATGTGCCATTGGAGGCGTTCACCTCGACCTTTTCCTTCCTACCCTTCTTGGGCGTGAGGAACGAGGCAAAATAGCCGCCATCAATGGCCTGCTCGTAATAGATGCCGCTGCAAATCTCAGGCGTTTCCGTTTGGATACGCGACAGGTCAACAGGAATCTGTATGTTGTTCGGGTTGATGGTAGCCGTCGAAACAAACCAATTGTGCAAGGCGGTGATGCTATCCATCGGTGCCACCATTTCATAAACGGGCGTCGCAAGGCTATCGGCCTCAGTCGAGACCAGTTGATATGTCCCCACTCCATCAGGATTGAAGCCCGACAAAGCAAAATGGCCGTCATACAAGCCATGCTCATCAGTGGCGGTCAATGTGACCTTACCCATGAAGGTGAACTGCGGACTCAGCTGAATGGCGGTCGTATCAACGAGGTGTGCTATACCATAGGTCACACCCGCCTTGGGAGCTATGGAATCCATGAAAACAGGAGTGCGGGTACCGTCAGCGGCCACATAGTCCCAATAGCCTTGAGCCAAGTAATTGTTGCGGCTGTGGATGTCGACAACGGCATCTTTATAAAGGTGGAACTGATTCAAGGTATCGGCAAGCAGGTCGCCATTCACGGGATCCAGCTTCGACTCTGCGTTGATGTCAACATCATGGTTATAAGGGAACACAGCGGCATCGGCCACACGGATGATCTTCACATCATGGGCATGAATAATATAATTCGTCATGTCGTATTCAGCGTTCATGCTATAGAACTGCAACGAATCCTGATCTGGCACCAACGAGATGAACTTGGAAGCGTTGTTGTGGACGGCAAGCAATTCCTCATGGGTAGTGGCAGTGGCATAGTCGCCAAAAGACTCCACGGGATTATACAGGTGCAGGCTGTTGGTCGCCATGTCCCATTCGGCTTCCTTCAATGAACAGATGTATTGGTTCATCGGGAAGTCCAAGCTACTGTTCATATCCAGATAGTCGTATTGCACCTTTTGTGCGTCAAAGTCGACATTGGCCCTATAATTGGTGGCCGCGAAAGCCACAGAGGTGCTGTCTTCGGAATACAGGAGGAACTTGGCCGAATCAGCCACAAAGGTACGTGAATCCAAAGCGAAATGGTCGGAATCGAATTCGGTCAGGCCGAAACGCAACTTACCGTCAGCAGAATAACCCTCGGGTGTCAGCGTCGTCTTGCCATTGAAATAGGTGTCGCCATACATGCAAATTGGCTGCTTGATGGTCTCGGTGGTGAGTTCGGGTTTGAAGACATCCCAACGCAGCTTCAAGGCATCGGCAGAAGCGATGGGGAATCCCGTTCCGTCAGCGAGCGGCTGCATCTTAAACTCCTTAGTGATGGCCGTTACATATTCCGGATACATCAAGAACTTGTCAGACTTAAACTCCGAGGTCATGTAATCGAGTTGTCCCGTCCCATAAAACCCGCTTGACGAAAGGTGAACGGTCTCATGCAGTTGTCCCGAGCCATCATACATCGGATAAGAGTCCGTGCTGCCATTGCCGATTTGGTGCTCGAAGCCCAAGGAATAGTCGTCCATCACCACCAAAGGCTCTTCGATTCTCGGCAGGATGCCGCCAGACACCAACTCGCCTTCGAAGCGCACCTTCTTCATGGAGAGGTCGTTAAGGCTATCGACGACAAAAGGATACAAGCTGTAATAGAACTTGCCGTCAAGGTCAGCAGACGATGCCACCGAGTCGAGGGTGCCAGGGTCAAAGGCACCACCGTTGATTCTCCTGTAGAACTTGTAGCCTTCTGCATCACTATAGAAAATAGGATACTCAGGCGTCACCTCACGGCTTGACTTATTGTCGCCTTTGTCGATGAGAAGACGGCCTTTCAGCTTCTCCAGCGTGCCGTCGATGGGAATAATCTTATTGTTGTCGCGGGCATAAAAACGCAACGAATCCACCTTGTTCATCCTAATGGTGAAATCATCGTACATAAACAGGCAGTCCTTGGTGAAGAACTCGAACATTCCAGCCAATATGCCGCCCGAGAACTTAAAGTTCTTGTTTTTCTTCAAGGTAATACGGCCATTGTCGGGCACGATAACGACGTGTTTGCGGTCACTCAATGAGATAGCCGAACCTTCGAAACCGTCAATTTGGCTAGTGATACCGTAAACGAGCAAGTCGTTGGTACCCAAGTCGAGACGCAGGTTGGGCTGACGGTGTGTGGTCACCGTGTGGAACTTAATCACATCATAATCAATGTTATCCCTATAGGAATCAACCACGTCGAAAAAACGGGGCAAGGCTGTCACCCACTGCGTCTGGGCATCATATTCCATATAGCCCTCCGCCTGCAAACGCAACACCAGCGTGATGACTTGCTCCGTGGGATAGCCGAGATACGAAGTCAGGTCGCCAAGATAGAAATGCACTTGACGGTCCACATTGCCAAAGCCAATCAAAAACTTCTCAAGGCGAATCATCGGATGCGTGCCATCGAGGCCCTGCAAACGTTTGAAATCCTCATGTCTGTAATAATTGACTGACACCACATCGCCCTCACTCCTATGGTTGACACTTTCCATACGCCTGAAATCGACAACACTCTCATCAATATCCCAATACATGGCTTCCACGAAAATGTCGACACCATGGTAATAATCATGGAAAGGTCCATCGCCCAGATCTTTGTCTGAACGATAAATCATCATTCTGCGCTTCTTGTTGTCGAACCTGAAACCCAAGTCGTTATGATAAATCGAGTCTAAACTCATGCGGCCTGCCACGGTATCGGGCAGATAAAGACGCATCATCGCTCGGTCGGACACCAAAACCTCCTCATCTGACAAGGTGAAGCGCGTCGACTCCACCTTCACCACCTCCGTGCCATTGCGATTGAAATGGAACATGGCCTTGTTCTCCACTCCACCGAACACCTCCACAAGGTTGCCCATCATACCGATACCGCCCTCAAAATCAACATTTTTCATAATGTTTGGAATGCGATAATCGGAACGGTACGATTTCACGCGCGGGTACAAGGTCTTCTCGTTCGGAGCATTGGCCAGTACCTTGTCCTCAAAACGACACAAGATATTCTGATTGAAGTGGTTGCGCTCTTGGAAAACCACCGAGTCGACGGCATATTCCGAACGGTTCAAGTCAATGGCATAGAAATTGGGGAAGGTCACGAAGACATCGTCGGAAGAGATGCCGAAACGCGACCAGTCTGCGCGACCACCTTGGCCTCTCCAACTGTTGTTTTCCATCGAGTAAACACCTTTTGTCTGCTTGATGGACGACTCGTCTTTCAGAGAAGCCAACACCAGCGTGCCATCCACCGTCAATTCAAATTTGTCAGCCGACGGGAAACCCAGTAGCGCATCGCGAAGCATCCATTTGGTATTGGCCTTCGCAGACAGCACCTTATCGACAAAGATGTTTTGGCATGCAGACAAATACTTTTCCATGCCATTCATCGATTTTTGGGCTTTGGCATCGGTGTAGGTAAGCCAGTTGTTGACATCCTTGTGATTCAACCCCGCCGTGGGAATCCTTTGCAATACAGCCACGAAATTGAAAGTGCAGGGATAAGCGCGTGCCCCTGCTTTGGAATGGAACAGTTCGCAAAGGCGTATCACCGTATTGATCTCTGCATCAGAATAATAACTATCCCAAGCGCCACGAAAGCCTTGCATCATCTTGGCGGCCTCGTCACGTTCTTCTTTTGAAGTGGAAGTATTCAAATAAGCCGTCAATTGGTCATAAAAGGCATTCTTTTCTGTTGGGTAAAACGCCTGTGCAAAAGCAGACGACACGCCCAAAAAGAGCGATAAAACGGCTATAAGGATTCCTTTTTTCATTCTATTATCCAGTTAATAATCAATTATTTAATAAATTCAGCAGCAACCCAGTTGTTGCGGCTCAAATGGCGGCAGTAGCGCAAACCCAAACGCTGCGCCTCCGCCTTGATGCTCTCCAAATCCTCAGTGTAAAACCCGCTGAAGAAGATGTGGGCATCAGGACGCATGGCAGCGACATAATGCTGCATGTCGCGCAAAAGGATGTTACGATTGATGTTGGCCAGCACCACATCGAAGCTACCATGAATCGCAGAGGCATCACCGAGGACGATTTCGATGTCGGAAATGCCGTTCAACTCGCAATTTGTGAAGGCATTGCGGTAGGCCCATTCGTCGTTGTCGATGGCGACGGTATGTGCTGCATCCAGCTTCTTGGCGAGAATCGCCAACACCGCCGTACCGCTGCCCATGTCGAGGACTTCCTTGCCTTTGAAATCCGTCTCCAACATCAATTGTATAATTTGGGCAGTCGTCTCGTGGTTGGCTGTACCAAACGACATCTTCGGCTCAATGACAAGGTCATACTCAAAGTTTGGGTCAGGATCATGGAAGGGAGCCCTCACACGGCAGCGCTCATTGACCACCACAGGCTGGTAAGAAGCCTCCCAAAGCTCGTTCCAGTCCTTGTCGGGCATCTCCTCCACCTTCAGCAGACGAATGTCAGAAAACGACGGCTCGTCCAAAAGGTGCTCCACCGCGATATCATCTCGGCTATCGGCTGAGCAATAGGCTTTCAGGCTTCGATCCTCGTCCATAAAGGAGTCAAAACCGATTTCTGCCAGCATCGTCGTCAGCATATCGTGCTGGATGTCTGACGACGGTGCGGTAAAGGTGTATTCGAAGGTCTTCATTCTTCGCCGATATGTGAGGCCTGGTTGCAGATGGAGACAAAGTCTTCAGCCTTCAGGGAAGCACCACCAATCAAGCCGCCGTCAACGTCGGGTTGTGAGAACAACTCGGTGGCGTTCTTGGCATTGCAGCTGCCGCCGTAGAGGATGCGGATTTCGTCAGCTGTGGCCTCATCGTAGTGTTCCTTGATCAACGAACGGATGTAAGCGTGCATCTCTTGTGCCTGCTCAGGCGTGGCGGTCTTACCTGTGCCAATGGCCCAAACGGGTTCGTAGGCGATAATGGTTTCATAGATGGCATCGCCGTCCAAGTGGAACAAGCCCTTTTCCAGTTGCTCCTTGACGACCTCGAAATGGCGGCCAGCCTCACGTTCCTCCAGCACCTCACCGACACAATAAATCGGCGACACGTTGTTTTCAATCAGGCGGTTGATTTTCTCGGCAAGGATTTCGTTGGTCTCGCCAAAGTATTTCCTGCGCTCGCTGTGACCAACGATGCAATAATCCACATCAATGGACTTCAGCATCTTGGCCGACACCTCGCCCGTGTAGGCACCCTTGTCGTAGGCACTGCAATTCTGTGCGCCCACATTGAAACGCTGCTCTTCAAATTCATAGTCCGTCAACATTTCCAAATAAGGAAGAGGCGGGCAGATAATGACTTCGCAGCCCATCTCTTCTTGTTCATCAAGGCGGTCAAGGATATCGTCGACCAAAATCTCTGCCTCATCGAAAGTGAGGTTCATTTTCCAGTTTCCTGCAACGATTTTGCTTCTCATGGTATTTCAATTTATAAATTCAATATTCAATGATTAAAGGTACAAAAATACAAAAAAGTTAGAAAAACAGCTTACACCGGCAGACCTCTGTTTCCTTACCTGTTTCATTCATCTTATTCAGCCGCACACAATACTCATTATCAGCGGTCTGTTCACGATAGAAACTCAGTTTCTCGCCTTGGTGTGCCTCAGCGACGTAGGCAATCTCAAAGCGTTTGAGGCGGTGCTCGCGATACCAATCAACATCCCACAAGTCCAGCACATGCTCGATATATTTCATCGAGTTGACGTGTCCGTTGATGTCTATGTCGTTATAGCTGACGTCCATCGTCCGCACCAACGTCGCGTTTTCATCCATCTTCACACGACCACCTCTCTCAATAGGGCATGGCTTGTCAGCCTCAATCCAGTTGTTGATAGCACCATTGTCGATGGCATAAATGTCGGTGGGTTGCCGCGTCTCCGTGTCAATCATCGCCCATACAGAACGACCATAGCCATAGATGTGTCCATTGCCATCCGACACGCAGAAGTTACGGCTGGTGAAGTATTTCATCGCACCCTCCACCCAAGTCTCCACCATGTAATGTGTATGTTGCTCTGGCATTTCCTCCATCTCGATGGCCAGCCTCGACAGTACCCACGACCGTTTGACGCCCATCAGATACTTCATCCCGAAGCCACGCGCGGTGGAATGGAAGTCGGCGGCATTCAGCATCTGATTGCCGAGATGGCCGAGAAACATCCGTCCCGAAAAATCGCAGTGGAACGGCTCTGCCACGAATTCGTATGTTCCGATTTTATTCAAGATTCAAGATTCAAAATTTAAAATTCAAAGATTCAAGATTGTATCGGCGTTTCGACAGGCTCAACGACCTTAGCTTTTGCAGGTCCCTGAGCTTGTCGAAGGGCCGTCTCCTATGTAATCCTCACTCTCGGGTCAATAAATCCATAAATGATGTCAACCACAATATTGACAATAATCAGCATGACCGCAATGAGCAACACTGCCCCCATGATGACAGGGAAATCGTATTTGTCCAGCGCATCCACCACCACCACGCCAATGCCTTTCCAGTCGAAGACATACTCCACAAAGACCGCACCCGCCAACAACGAAGCAAACCATCCCGAAACCGCCGTCACCACAGGGTTCAAGGCATTGCGCAAGGCATGGACGCAGATGACACGCCATGGTTTCAAACCTTTGGCACGTGCCGTGCGCACATAATCCATCGACATGGCTTCAAGTAACGAGGTGCGTGTCAATTCCGTCACCACGGCCAAAGGACGCATGCCCAATGTCAAGGCAGGCAAAATAAGGTTGCGCAAACTCAAGAACTCTCCCCTACCATATTCATCGACAGTGTAAAGGCTGCCCGTCATGCTCAGTCCGGTATAATGTTCAAGCAAAAAACCGAAAATCCATGCCATCAGGATGGCTGCAAAAAACGAAGGCAAGGACATGCCTATCGTGGTGATGAAAAGCGTCAACTTGTTGAGAAACTTGGTGTTGATGACAGCCGTTAGAATGCCTATCACCAAGCCCAAAACCATCGCAATGGAGATGGAAACGGCAGCCAGTAACAATGTATTGGGGAATGCCTCGCCCAAAATGTCGGAAACCTTTCGTTTGCTTTGGTACGACATGCGCAAGTAGGGTGCCTTCAACACGATAGCCGTCGCACCCAAAGTCGCAATCTTGGCGTAATTCCCGATTTTTTGCAGCTTTTGTTCGCCTTCCGAGACATCGTAAAACGAAATCGGAACAAGGTCATTCAGATAGTCGACATATTGTTTTCCAAGACTTTGGTTAAGGCCCAACTCCTCGCGGATGGCATTCACCGACTCTTGGTCGGCACGCTGGCCAAGCATCATCTGGGCAGGGTCACCGGGTAGGATGTTGAAAAGGAAAAACACCAGCGTCGCGACACCCCAAAGCACCGCGATACCATACAGCAACTTCCTGATGATGTAGCTCCCCATGGTGTCACAATGCCTTCAAAGCCTTCGAAAAGTCAACCGAGCTCCACTTGTCTTTGACTAAACCGTTGTCAAGCCAAATCAAGCCTGGGTTGGAACGCACTATCGGCTTGATTTCCAACTCGTCGGCATAATACACCTCGAACAGGAAATCGTATTTTTCCTGCAAATGCTGCACGTAATGCGGTTCTTCGGCAACCACCCAAATCACCGTCATGCCATGTTCTTCAGCAAGAGCCGTGATCTCCTTGGCTTTTTCCCAATCTTTTTCCGTCAGCTTCGACAAATCATGGGAAGTGAACATCAGCAGATTTTCTGTGGTAAGAATGCTCTCGGTAATATCGTTGCCGTCTTCATCCAAGGCACTGAATCCAAGGAAGTTGGTTCCGCCTTCCACCCTTTGGTCGACAAACTCCCACTGCGACATCCACACCGAGTCGTTCCATGGATAGTTGGGTGACAGATATTCCTTCGTCTCGCCCGTGGCTTTGTTCCTATAGGTCAGGAACACTTTGCTTGCGTCTTGGGTCTCAACGGTCAGCTGCTTACCCACCTTCCAATTCATAAAGTCAACAACAGGCAAGTGGCGATAATTGTAAATCTCGAATCCTAAAAATGCCAAGCCAAAAGCGCAGGCGAGGATCAACTGAACGCCGTTTTCCAGCTTGTTTTTCAGCTGCCCATTGTTCATAATCAGCGGAATAAGAACCGCATCAATAACGAGATTCTTGTAGAAGGTCTGCCAATTGCTCATTTTGATAGCCGTACCGAAACAGCCGCAGTCGGGCACCAAGTCGTACAAGGCATCGAACAGGGTGGTGATGGTGAAAAACAGCATCAGCAAGGTGGCACCCAACACTGCCAACCGTGGGAACACCTTGGTCAGCAGACAGATACCGACGATAAACTCGGCCAAAATCATCAGCATGGCCAAGACCAAGGCATAATCGTTCAGCCAGGTCATACCATATACCGCCAGGTAATCCAGCATCTTATACTTGGTTCCCAATGGGTCAACGCCTTTGGTGAAGCTGCTGAAAATGAACAAAGCACCCACCAACAGGCGGCAGATGGTCAATGCTCCAGGGCTGTATTTTTTGCTAAACACCAAGGAAGCCAACAGGTTAAGCAGCAAAATGGCCAAAAACCAATAATGGAAGTCGGGCAGGAAATAGATTCCCACCGCTGAGGCCAAACCCACCAAAATGCTGATCCAAGGCATTGTATTCGTTTCTTTCTTCATGGCTATGAGATTTCAGCGGGGTTATTCGCTCATCAAAATCAGCGCAAACACCGCATAGTTGATCATATCGTAATAGTTGGCGTCAAGACCCTCAGAGACAAGGGTTTTGCCGTTATGGTCCTCGATGGACTTGGTGCGCAGCACTTTGCTCATGATGAGGTCAGTGATGGAGCTGACACGCATATCGCGCCAAGCCTCGTCGTAGTCGTGGTTCTTGCGGGTCATCAGCTCGTAGGCCTCGTTGGTGACCTTGTCATATAAAGCCGTTGCCTCTTCAGCAGTCAAGTCGGGCTGGTCCACGACACCGCGCTGCAACTGGATGATGCCCATTGCCGCATAGTTGACGATGCCGATGAACTCTGGCTCAATGCCTTCATCGACCATCTGCTCCGAAGTCGTTTGCAAAGTCCTGATTCTCTTTACCTTGATATAAATTTGATCAGTAATGGATGGCGTGCGCAAAATACGCCATGCCGGACCGTAGTCCTTCATCTTATCGACAAACATCTTTCGGCATTGCTCCAAAACACCATGAAATTGGGCTTTTGTATCTTTCTTTTGCATAATCAATGACTTTAGGCTACTTTAAGAATGTCAAGCACAGAATAAACACGACTCATGTGCTCAAAGGTGAAGTATTGGTCATCCAAAATCATCCATTCGTTGCGTTCCTTGAGTGACATCTGCTTGATATCAGGGAACATCGAAACAGGAACAGCAATTTCGCGTCCATCTGTCAGGCGCACAATGAACATGCCTCGACGAGTTGTGAAATCCATGTCCTTAATGCCTATGTTTACGTTTGGAATCTTACACATATCTTTATTCTCCTATACTTATTCGATATTAATCGGCCGTGTCTTTTCTCCACGGAATGTTATCGTTATTTGTTCGTTGATGTATTCCCAATGGCGATCAATGGCATCCGCCAACATTTTGTTCTCCTTGGCCGACAGGGTTGATTCAGCAATTTCAATGCATTTTTCGCCGTTTGACTCAATCCAAATCTTGGCCACTGACTTCAGGTGACGTTGTCCTTTTTGAAAAACATGGACATGTCGGCGGTTGTCGTTTGCGTCAATCGACATAGCCACTAGGATGAACGTCTTTAGAAATGCCAATTGTCCCATAAGGTATACAATAATCGCCTGCAAATATAATGAAAATCCAATTAATACCGTATTATTTTTCCCGAAAGCGCAAAAATGACCATCGCTTGCCATTTTCAAAAAAATCTGTAATTTTGCAAGAAAAGCACCATGTTGAAACTCAATACTCAAAACAAATCCATACTTTTCGACCGTCCCGTCCTCATGGGCATCCTCAACGTCACGCCCGACTCGTTTTCCGACGGTGGCCGATACAACCAAATGGATGATGCCATACGCCATTGCGAGACCTTGCTCTCTGATGGTGCCGACATCATCGACATTGGAGGCTGCTCCACCAGACCCAACAACGCCATCGCCACCGAACAAGAGGAAATGGAGCGTGTCGTTCCCATCTTGAAAGCCATCAGAAAAGCCTTCCCCGAAACGCTCATTTCGATCGACACCTTCCGAAAAAACGTGGCCGAAGCCTGCATGAGTGAAGGTGCCGACATCATCAACGACATCTCGGGCGGACTTTTCGATAATGAAATGCTGCCTTACATTGGGAAAAACCATATCCCCTACGTGATGATGCACTGTGTCGGCACGCCCGAAACCATGCACCAATACACTCTCAGCGGCGACATCCACCAAACCGTGATGGACTTCTTTGCCCAACAATGCAAGACCTTGGAAGCCTACGGCGACCAGCAAATCATCCTTGATCCTGGCATAGGCTTCGGCAAAAGCCTTGATGCCAACTATCAGTTACTTAGCGATTTGGAGCGTTATAGACACAACAACCTTCCCGTCCTCATCGGCATTTCAAGGAAGTCTTTAATATTTAAGGTATTAGGTTCCACGCCCCAGACTGCCGAAAACGGAACGACGGTTTTGAACACCATCGCCTTACTCAACGGAGCTGACATCTTGCGTGTCCACGACGTGAAAAACGCACGAGAGGCCATCAAATTGGTTGAGACTTATTGTCAAAGTATCGGAAAAACCTTGTAATTTTGCCGCAAATTTGAAGTCATGATTAACCTTTTCATCCAATTTAGCGTCTTTGACTGCATTGATATCATCCTGGTGGCGGCTTTGTTCTTTGCCCTCTACCGCCTGCTGAAAGGCACCTCCGCCATGAGCATCTTCATCGGCATCGTCACCATCTTCCTCTTGTGGCAACTGGTCAAGTTCTTGCAGATGGAAATGCTGACCGCCATCCTTGGTGCCTTCGTCAGTGTGGGCTTCATCGCGCTGATTATCATTTTCCAACCAGAGATACGGCGCTTTTTGTTCACCATCGGTGCCCAAGCCCAGGAAGGCAAATTTGCGCGCAGGTTCAAATTCCTAAAGGTAAGGAGCAATGTGGATTTGGACATCGATTCTATCACCAAAGCCTGCCTCAACATGTCCGACATCAAACAAGGCGCACTCATCCTGCTGACACGCAAAAACAACTTGGACGACATCGTCACTACGGGTGTGGTGGTCAATGCCGACATCAGCCACTCGCTGATTGAGAATATCTTCTTCAAAAACAGCCCTTTGCACGACGGTGCCATGGTCATCCGCCACAACCGCATCACGGCCGCCCGTTGCATCCTGCCTGTCACGCAGAAAACCAACATTCCCGGCCACTACGGCCTGCGCCACCGTGCCGCCATCGGCGTGACCGAGGTCAACGACTGCATTGCTTTGGTGGTTTCCGAAGAAACAGGCAACATCAGCATGGTCACAGGCGGAGAAATCCAAACCGTGAAAGCTTCGGAATTGAAGGAAATGATTGAAAAGGAAATGAATAATTAACCTATTCGTTCACCTCGATGAAGTAGTCGTCCTCTTCCGCATAACGCAACTGCTTCTTGTAGGGGTCATAACGCAACAACAACTGATAGGAATAGCCCTTGTTCTTCAGCCCTTCCTCGACATAACGATTCATCATGTAGTCGTAGGTGTAGCCCGCATACATTTTGCCCAAATAGACGGCATAGTTGTACACATCCTTTAGCTCCAGCGTGTCAACGGTATAGTTGTAGTCAAGGCTGCCCGTCCAAAACGAATAGTCTGTTTTGGAATCGAAGCCGTCCATGAGGTTGTGCTCGCAAAACAGCACCGGTAACCACTCGCCATCATTGACCTCAAACCACGAAGCCACATTGACCGTGTTCAGCGGCTGCTTGTAGGTGTATTCATCAGTGTCACTGAAAAGATAGTCCTCGTATTCCGTGATGCGGCCCGAGATCTCCATACGCGAGAGCATCACCAGCCAATGCGTTGAGTCGACAGGGACCTGGTTGATGTCTTCCGGCACATACACCTCAACGCCATAGTTTTCCATCTCCTTAGCGTATGCGTTGTACATCACATCCAGGAACAAGTCCTGATTGAAGCCATTCAACACTTGCGTTGTGCCATATTTTGGCGCAGGTTCCACCGCCACTTCAGCCTTTTCCGGGAAATAGACGGCGGCTTGGATACCTTGTCGCTCAGCCACATATTTCTTGGCAAGCTTGAGTTCCGTTTGGCAGCTGGTCAATAAGGCCATCACCATCCCAACACATACTATTGCAAAACCTTTCCTCATAGATCACCTCCGAACAAATCCATCTGCACGCCGTCGCCCTGGGGTTTTACCACCTCCATCGGCACATCGGCAGGGTTGACTTTTATTTTCTCTTCTTTTTCAGGCGTGTCGGGAGTATTCGGCCCTTCGATGCTTCGACTACGCTCAGCAACCGCAGGCTCAGAGACCTCGGGAACATCGTGAGTATTCGGCCCTTCGACAGGCTCAGGGACCTCGGGGTCTTCTTCGCTTGGTTCAGGTTGGAAAGGCTCCAAGAACTGGAAGCTGTCAATCTCTCTGGTCGAGAGGCGCTTGCCTTTAGCCTTATAGCTCTTGATGCCGATGAATTCCTCCACGTTGAGCTCATCATCGGGGAAGCTGTTACCCGCATCGCTAACCTTGTAACTCAGCAACAAGCGGGGCATCACATCGGTGCTCATACCAAGGTATTTTGCCTCGGGATGCTCGCCGATGAAAGAGGCTCTGCTATTAATCTTAGTCTCGGCCTCAATGGTGAAACGCTTCAAGTAATGCTTTTGGGTCTCGCCTTCGATATAGACGACGGAGAAGATTTCGTCTGGGTCAAACTTGCGGATTTCCACCATGTCGTCATCGAAGTGGGTGTTGAGGTCAAAGCCTGAAATCTTGAACTCGCCATTGCTAAAGATCTGCAATATCTTGTCGTCGCCCTCAAAAGCGCCCAAATACTGTCCACGCTTGTCGGCATTGAGGCGGCGCACGGTGTCGTCAAACCATATATCACGGGCATTGAGCGTAGAAACGCCTTCCCCACCCTTCTTGATCTCCTTGACTTCATACTTGGTGAGCAGGTTGCCTCGGGTGTCGCGACCTTTCACCGCCAAATCGGCAAACTTGTAGTCGACCGTCTTCTGTTTCTTGTTGAACAGCACCAGCGTCACCTTGATGATCTCGGCCTCGCCGTTGGGGTTCGACGAGAAATAACGCACCTTTGAGCCGGGCTTGCCTTGCGTGAGGTCGTACTCCTTGTCGCGGGTGACACCCTTCACGGCGAAACGCTTCACATAATGCGGTGCCCCGTTCTTGCCGTCACGATACACGACATTATAGGTGGTGCGGTCGTCGTTCTTATGGAACACGTCGATATGGATGACCTTCTGGCCCACAAAGAGTTTCGGCTGCAACTTCACCACAGCATACTTGCCGTCCTCATGGAAGACGATAATGTCGTCCATATCAGAGCAGTCGCACACATATTCGTAGGCCTCCTTGTTCTTCTCACGCTTCAGACCCTCGCCTGTGCAGACAAAGCCCTCTTCACGGTTGACATATAGTTTTTCGTTGTTGGCAGCCACGGCCACAGCCGATATGTTGTCGAAGTTGCGGATTTCGGTCTTGCGCTCGCGTCCCTCGCCGTATTTCTCCTTGATGTGCAGGAAATAGTTGATGGTATAGTCCACGATATGGTCGAGGTTGTATTTGGCCTCTTCCATACGCTTTTCAATATCAGCCAGTTGTTCGTCGGCCTTCTTGATATCGAACTTGGAAATCTTGCGTACGGGCTTCTCGCAGAGTTTCTCTACATCCTCGCGGGTAATCTCCCGTTTCAACAGCTTGCGGTATTTGTCGAAGCGGCGTTCGATACCCGTCAGTTGGTCGCCCCAAGTCTCGTAGTCCTTGTTTTCCAACTCCTTATAAATGCCTTTCTCGAAGAAAATCTTCTCCAACGAAATCCAATGCCAGCTGTTCTCCAGTTCCTCGATGAGGATGCGCAGCTCCCAACTCAACAGTTCCATCGTGCGGTCGGTGCTGAGGCGCAGGATTTCACTCACGCCCAAAAACGCCGGATGTTGATTGACGATGACGCAGGCATTGGGCGAAATCGACACTTCGCAATCCGTGAAGGCATACAAGGCATCGATGGTCTGGTCAGGCGAAACGCCAGGATTCAGGTAAATCACAATTTCGCACTGCTCGGCAGTGTTGTCGTCGATTTTCTTAATCTTGATTTTACCCTTGTCGTTGCACTTCACGATGCTCTCGATGAGGCTGCTCGTGGTGGTGCCGTAAGGTATTTCGCTGATGACCAAAGTCTTCTTGTCCTGTTGACTGATTTTCGCACGAATGCGCACTTTACCGCCACGCAGACCGTCGTTGTAGTTGGTCACGTCCATCAGGCCACCCGTCGGGAAGTCAGGATAAAGCGTGAAAGGCTCATCTTTAAGATAAGCGATGGAGGCGTCAATCAGTTCATTGAAGTTATGGGGCAGAAACTTGGAGGCCAGACCTACGGCGATGCCTTCCGTACCTTGTGCCAGCAGCAGCGGGAACTTCACTGGCAGCGAGACCGGTTCGGCATTTCTATTGTCGTAGGAACGGGTCCAGTCGGTGGTCTTATGGTTGAAAACAACCTCTTTGGCAAACTTTGAGAGGCGTGCCTCGATATAACGCGGGGCAGCGGCATCATCGCCCGTGAGGATATTGCCGAAGTTACCCTGCATATCGATGAGCAGGTCCTTTTGGGCGAGTTGCACGAGAGCGTCACCGATGGAAGCGTCGCCATGCGGGTGGTATTTCATCGTGTTGCCCACGATATTGGCCACCTTGTTGAAACGACCGTCGTCAAGTTCGTCCATCGAATGCAGGATGCGGCGCTGCACAGGCTTCAGCCCGTCCTCAATGGCAGGCACAGCACGTTCGAGAATGACATACGAGGCGTAGTCGAGAAACCAATTCTCGAACATCCCCTTCAGTGGTATCACATGATATTCATCCTCCTGTGCCTGAGCGTCTTCCACGCCCTCCAAAGTCTCGTCCAACGGCTGTTCGTCCAAGGGTTCGTTTTCAGTTTTGTCTTCGATATCCATAAGGTTTTGCTCTTGCTTGCAAAAATAGGTAATTTTTCCTTGCAATAGTACGAAGCTGTTTAAAAATGAACAAAAATGGATTTACCTCTTGGGTTAGCGAAAAGTAAGAGTTAAGTAGGACTTACATAGGACTTAGAAAATTTTCCTGCAAGACTGGCATCATGATGTCAAAGTGGTCAAGGTCAAACTGGTCAAAGTCATGTTTTGGGTTTGAAAAACGAGTTTGACCACTTTGACTTTGACCGGGATGACAACGTTACAGCGTTGCAATTGCAATTGAAAAATCTCTTCGAAGCCCCAATAGATCCACAATTGCAGATGGTTGAAAATTCAAGTGAGTTACTGCCAGTTGCATTTCGCCAGCCGTTGGCTGACGATTTATATCTTCTTGTAAATCTGTTTGTTGTAATTCGTCAGCCAATGGCTGACGAATTAGTTACCTATATGCTTACTTTTGTCTTTCCTGCCATAGTGCCGCGTTTTGGTACAGCGGCAAAAACACTTCACCACGAAGCACCATCATCTAACATTTCGGTTTGCAACAAGGATTTTGTGAAAAAAGTTTCGGTTATCAATCGAAATATTGTACTTTTGCAGCAAAATAAAACGCATGAGTATGGTGACAAAAGATTTGCTTAGACAAGTAATATATGAACAACGTGGACTTATCGAACCGTTAGGTGTGAAAAGAAAGATAGTACGAGAACAGATAAACGCACCAGAAGTGCTGGTGATATCTGGCGTTAGGCGCTGCGGAAAATCAGTACTGCTGCAACAAATCAGAGCAGAACAAATGGAGCAGGATTATTGTTTATGCTTTGACGACGATCGACTTTTACATTTTGAAGTTTCAGATTTCCAGCTAATGTGTGATGTGTTCGCTGAAGACTTCGGTATACAAAATACATTTTATTTGGATGAAGTGCAACTGATTGATGGTTGGGAACGTTTCGTGGATAGATTATACAGTCATCATAACAAAGTATTCATCACAGGGAGCAATGCCCATTTGCTAAGTAAAGAGCTTGGCACCATGCTTACGGGACGTCATCTGACTCAAGAGCTTTGGCCCATGTCATTCATAGAATACATGGAATTGAGAAACGAAAGATGGCAAAAAAGCGATTTATACACAACCGCTGGCAAAGCACGGCTTGTGAATCTACAAAATGCTTACTTGCATGAAGGCGGGTTCCCTCAGTATCTTCAAACAAAGAATCCAAGGTATTTGAAAGAATTATATAACGACATCATCTATAGAGATATTGTGGTTCGGCATAGACTTTCATCAGACCGTCAAATCCGTGAGATGACATATTATTTGGCAAGTAATTTCACGCATCGTTTCACATACCTTTCTGTTGCAAAAGCAATTGGAATCAAAAGTTCAGAAACGGTTCAGGATTATATACGATATCTCGAAGAGGCATATCTAGTTGGTGTGCTTACAAAGTATGACTACAAGGTGGGCGTGCAGTTAAAAAGCCCAAAGAAGGTCTATTTTGTCGACAATGCACTAGTCGCACAGATTGGTTTCTGTTTTAGTGGGAATATGGGTCCACGGTTGGAGAACGCAGTTTATGTGGAGCTGCGTCGACAGGAAAAGGAAGTGTTTTATTATCAGGACAAGTGGGAATGCGATTTTATTGTAAGAGAAAACGCAAGTATTACTGAAGCTTTTCAAGTGACGGTTTCTATGGCGGATGTCAGCACGAGGCAACGAGAATTGAGTGGTCTCATATCTGCGATGGATGCTTTTGACCTGAAAAGAGGAGTTGTAGTTACCATGGATGAATCAGAGGAATTGACACTTGATGATGGACGTTTAGTACATGTTATTCCTTATTACAGATGGATATACGAAGAGAGTTCCAGGCAAAATTAGCAAGACAAAAGTGAACGGGTTTGCCCCGTTTTCCGCTCTCTTCCAGCCTGTTGGGACCAAAAACTGAACGGATTTGCTCCGTTTTCCGTCGCTTTTCCCCTCCAAAGCCCCCATCTCTGTCGGGAGTGAACGGATTTGCTCCGTTTTTTGGGGCGGTTTTGGGCGTCTTGAACGGACTTGCTCCGTTTTTTGAACCCTTTTCTGGCTGCTTAGAGCCCTTTTTTGAACGGTTTTTAGCGTTTAAACTGGGTGGATATGCTCCGTTTTATACGCAATAGCACGTTGTCAAAGTGGTCAAGGTCAAACTGGTCAAAGTCATGTTTTCGGGTTTGAAGCTACTCCAACCTCATCCACCAGCTCACCCCTTCTTTCCTGATTTGAAGGACAGCATACAGGATGACGATAGTAGCCAATGTCCAGCCGAATTGAATCGGTATGTTGTGAGGAAGCTCCACCTCAATCTCCCGAAAAGCGTTCACGATAAGGCTCGCCAAGACGACCTGAACAGACGTGGCCACTATCGAAGTAACGGCAAAGCCCTAGAAGCCATATCTTTTCCCTTGCAGCAACTTGACCAGAAAGAAGATGATGCAGGCTGTAGGGACGATGGCCACGAGCATCTCCAACAACAAATAGTTATGCAGTGAATGGTACAGATCCTTGATACCCTCTCTTGAAAAAAACGGCTGAAATTCCCACTCGGCATAGCCAAACATGCTCCAGTAATTCGGCAAGGAAAGGAAGAGCAGGATACAGGCGAGTATTATCCCCATCACGATAACGATGGTGACGAATGTGTTGATGGGAGGGGATTGTTCTGGTTTATTATTGGATTCCATAGCGTGTTTGTTTATTATCTCATAAACGGCGCTTCAAAATACTTTTTTCATAACCGTTTTCTTTGTATTATTTGAATCCAATCACTTTCCATCCATCATCCTCGTTCACGACCAGCACCTTAACGTTTGTGTCGCCATATCTGGTTATATATTGAAATCCAGAGCGGCCAACTTCATCTGAAGGGACACATCCGACATACACCTTCTTAATCTCTCGGCCAAACTCATCAAACCATTCGGATTGCACGTACAGCACCGCTTCTTCACAATTGTTCGACAAGTAGGGCTTCCATCCTAATATGTTCAATTTACTGTCACTTTCCGAAAAGAAAGGGTCGTAATTTGCATATCCGTTCATTTGCCTAATCTCCTCAAAATCTCTAGCTACTTCCGAATCCATATACGATAGCATCTTTTCAGAGTCGCTATTTAGTATCGCGTTAACGAAATTATAGGCAACAGCCGCTGGAGTACCGTTTGTTTCAAGTTCCTTTTGGTCGAGTCTTTGCACAATAGGATTGGGATAGTGATCATTGGGCATATTATGCTTCGTCCGTATTATCGGTTGTTTCTCTCTTCCATAAACATACATCATATAACCGTGAAGGGTCATATCGGTTGCCAAGACCAAACGGTCTTTTGTCAGTTCCTTAATAACATATACCACACTCCCAAACACTGCTCCTGGATACCCATCCGGAATCGACCAAACGAGCACGGTATCATGGAATATCTCATACTCAATGCCAGAATAAATGTATATGTCACGGAGTAAATCTTCCATATCAACGGTGTCAGCAATACTATTACCCGGTTTCTCATTAACACTGGGCTCCTTAATAGAGGCCACAGCTTCTTCGTAGGAATCTTCAAATGCTTTCATAAAGGCATCAATATCCTCCTGAGTCATAGGCGGTCTTTTAGGTCTCAGCACAATGTGGTCGTATTGGCCATAAATGATACCGTCATCATATTCCTCGTTTGATGGAATTTGAACCTCCTGTAAAAACCATTCGCCATCTATGGCGTTCTGGCCATTACATACAAACGCTATCAGACCGAATAGCATTAGCGAAAAAACTCTCTTTAAACTAGTCATTGCTTTCACTCTGTTTTCAATGAATTTAGGCCATGAAAAAGGATAGGGGGATACCGCATCTACTAATCAATCTTATTCTCTTGATAAACATAGGATGGACTCTTCTTAACAGAATGAGGAAGTAATCCATAGTCGTTATCTTCATTAGTGCCTTCGGCAAACAATAGATAAATGTTGTAAAAAGGCACCAACATTAACCAACCACTTTTATTGGAATCATGCGCTCTTTTCATTGCTTGGATAAGCATGAAAACTGCCAAAAGTGATGGAACAGCGTAAAAATCGACAATTCTATAAATATTATAACGAGTCTCAACCATGGCGGCACCTTCTTGTATTTTACCACCTCCTCTTTCTTTGAATTTGTCGTATTCTGCCTTAGCCCAATAAATATATCCAACGTGAACGATTAGCCAAATAATCACGCAAATAAAAAATCGGAAGAAAAAAGCCTTGCGAGTAATACGGCCTTGTTTTAGAAACAAACTTGTTTCAACATTGTTTGATTTTTCATAAGGAATACTTCCAGTTTCTTCGCTTCTCATATTACCAGGTTGTAATTGTTACTTGTGTTTCTCTTACGCTTATATGGTCTGAATCGCCAAACAAATCCAATCGCTGAGCATAAAATGATTCTTTTTGCCCCTTTTCGAGCATATATCTTAATGACCGTACTTCTTTGTCGGGATCAAGAACTTCCAAAAGAATTTCCAAATCATAATTGGTCGTATTATCGATGTCTATAGCCATCTTGTTACCAGACAAGTACTCATAGCTATATGTATCATGAACGTGATATTTTACTATTTCTTGACCTTTCCCATCAGACAAGTCCCATTCTCCTTTGTAGTCGGATGTCATGTTGAGGGTAAATGTGTATTGTTTGCATTGCTTTCTTGTTTCAGCTAGTTTTGCAGCTTCTTTTTCCAACATCTCATATGTCATGGGCTGTTTTGTGTCGGATGGTGTCGCATTGCGAATGGCTGCTATTATATCTTGAGCCTTTAAGGATTTGTATTTGGAAATAACTTTATCCACAAAGCCTAATAGTTTTGGAGCAGCAAACGAAGTACCTGACCAAAGCTCTGGGGTAACATCAATAGTTGTGGATAAAGTGTTCTTTTTCTTTACGTTATTTGAGTATAAGGTATTTTCCTTTGCATCATATGCATTGACAAGGATAAGATGATTTCGTAAGGACTGCAAAGTGTTTCCATCCAATTCATTCAATATCAATTCCATTTGATACATCCCTTCATTGCCAGATGATTTGGAAACGATAAAATTAGAATACCCCTTTTTTCTCATTTTTTCAAAACAAACGGACAGGTTCTCTAAACTCTTTGCATAGTTCATTATATAATTATCTTGTTCTTCTTTTGAGGCATCTTCAAATAACAACCTTTCTTCTTTATCTGATAAACCGACACCAAAAGACATATTAATCATTGTAATGTCGCCATTTTTCGTATTTGAAACAGAGTTCATTAAATCTGTACATAATGAATTTGCTGTAGCAATTACCTTAATAGCTTCCCAATACTGTCCAAGCTTTGTTTCTGCTTGAACGTCATTCATTATTTCTCTGTTGACCCCATGAACGTGACTAAGTGCTCCGCTGTACTTTGAAAAAGTCGCTACAACAGCATTTCCGTGGGTGGTTAATAGCTTTGGCTCAACATCCTTAAAATTGTCTAATACGTATACTTCAGAATTACCCTTGTTTATGCTGTTTAGAAATATATATTCCACATGCTTTTCTTCCCGCATACGGCTAATGAATGTGTTTTCTTTTCCTTCTTTGACCAATGCAAGATAATAATTGAAGTCGGGCATTTGCTCTATGATTTTACCGCCATTCTTCTCAATTATGGTCTTTGCTTGCGGCTGCGTAACTTCATCTTTGAAAAAGACAATGCATTGTCCAGATATGGCAGGAATGGCATAGTCTTTTCCGTTTTCAGTGATGGTGATGGTTTCAATGGGAGGAAATTCTCCATCAAAATAGAAGTCTCTGTTTTCGTTTTTGTTATTGCAGTTTGTTAATAGTATGATTGAAAACAGAAAAAAGATTGTTTGTACACAGTGCTTCATGGTCTTATTCTTTAATCAGCCTTTCGTTTAGCAGTTTCTCGTATGTTTTTTGAATGGCTTTATATTCAGCTTTTAATGCGTCAACGTCACATTCACAATTGTTGACGATAGTGTCTGTGAAAGTCAATTCATCAATACGACGAATACATTTTTTGTCGTATTTTGAGACAATTTGTTTTGTCACGCTAACAGTAGAAGGCATTTGTAAGATGTATATCTGAACATTCCCTTCCGCAAGATTCGATTGGTCATTACGCCACCAATCAGAATGACTTAATGAAAAAGTACAACTGCTATTTGGATAGATTGTCGAATACTCAGTCTTCCTATCAAAATCGACCCATTTTTTTGATGATTCATTGTATTCTTTTCCTGTCATTCGCATTGCAAAAGCATTGGAATACTTGTCGTTGTCATTCTGTATAGTGATATAATGTGTGGCAGTAGCAGCATAGGTTTCATCATGTGAGTTTCTATAATAGTTCTTCTTTGTCCAATAATTTGTCACCTTGTACGATACCAATGTGTCAACAGTTACTATTATTTCTTTGATAGTATCTTTTTTTACCCAGTATTCTTCGTATCGGGTTTTCCATATTGGTTTTTGTATGGTTTCTTCTTTGCAATCAGCAGAACACGATTGCAGGAGAACTACAAATATGAAAATGGCAAAGAGATTACTCTTCATGCTATTCAAAATAGATGTTAATGAAGTTGTTGAGCTTGCCAACCAAATCTCTGTAGTAATTCATTTGGGCAGATGTGAAAGCCATCTTCATTTCGCTGTATGACACATCAATATCCTGGCGCAACTTGTCTGCCGCGCGTATATTGTCTTTAATAGCTGTATTAAGTGATTTTAATTGCTCAATCGTTTGTGGGGGCATATTGGCAATGTCTTCATTGAATTTGTCAATTGTTTGATGATCCTTTTCAATTTGCATCAATTGCTCTCCAAGTTCATGGATATTCTTGACCCATTGGTACATATTTCGACTTCTAGGGTGAACTGATGATAATTCATATAGTTTGAAATTGTTTGTAAAGATAGAAGCATCTTCAATATTCAACAATTCATCTATTTCACCTGGGTACTTTCCTTTTGCCCTTGGTTTCAGCAATTCTGCTTTGAGGGTGTTCAGTTCCGCTGCAACATCCTTTAGTTGATTGTTCAGCTCGGTGTTTTTCTTTTGTAATTGTTTGTTCTCAATAATCAATTGGCTTTTTTTCGGTTCTGTCTTTCTTTGAATGGAGCACCCTGATAAGCACACTCCGCAAAGAATCATTATGAAAGCTAAATATATTGTTGCTTTTTTCATATTTATAGTTTTGTTTATTCTGTAATTGTAATAGATACTTCTGCTCGTATATTTGAACCGACACAATACATTATTGTATAGTTACCTGGTGGGGGACTGTTTTTGATTGATGTTTCTTGATGATCACTATGTTTAAATTGTATGTCTTTACTTTCACAATCCCAAACTCCATTAGCGATTCGAGCTCCATTTCGATCCATTGCAATAAAATGATAATTCTTAATATCATCGGAACGAAATGAAGAAGGAAGCTGCCCATATGGTTCATCCTGTTGGGCTTTTCTCTTACACATTATAGTTCCTTTTTCCGCTGGCCGCCCGCCGTCTGTTGAACCTGTACCAGAATTTTTCTTTTTTATTATTGTATAATTCTTTTCAGACTTCTTTCCCTCAACATTAACAACGACTGTTATCTTAACATCATTTTCTGACGAAGGACGATTCCCTTTGACAAATAATTTCAAATTTCCATCCGCATCTTTTTTTATTTCTGCATACTGGGAATCCTGTCCTGTAATTGAAAAATCACTTACATCAATAATCGTTGAAACATTCAAATCGTAAGTCTTACCGTCAAAATAAGCAATCGTATCAATAATACTACTTATATCAGGAAATTTGTTCTCAATTGGTTTATCATATCTTTTCAATGAAACATAATTGGCCTTTCTACCCATGTATTTTTCCAAAGAATAATTGTTGTTTTCCACGGCCAAATCTTTCCCATTAAGGGAAGCTATCACAGTAATGCTCCTTTCTGTATGTTTTGTTTTGAAATATTCATCTTTGAAATGCACGCAAACATTCTTTTTATCATCTACCAGTATTTCAACAAATCCCTTGCCTTCACCTTCCACTTTCCAATCAATATCTTCAAGGTTTGTTGAAGTCCTTCCAGAATTACCATGATACAATTTAGGATTAAGATTGAAATCATCAGAGATACATCCACTTTCAGGTGCTTTTGCCAACACAATCCTGTCGGCAGGCTTTGATTTGAAAATAAAAAATAACGTCCCAACAATTATCAATAATACGGCAATTGCTGCAATATGTTTGGAAGGGATTCCCTTTCCTTTAGGGTCTTTTTTCTCAGACCCTGAAGTTCCTGTAACTCCGTTATTTCCGCCCCAAATCCATGTCCATTTTCTATTATTACCTTCTTTTTCCTTTTCTTTGCCTCCCGATTCAGTATCTAGTTTTACAATTGTCCCTTCATTAATAATATGTATTACATTGTTTGCCCGTTTCATTAAAACATCACGGTTTATTGAATCTTGGAAGATATCAGGACGGCTAGCGAGATAAACATCGGTGTACTCCTTAATGGTGTTCTCAAAAGAATTGAGTTCATTAATATCTGGAACTGCTAGTAACAAAGGGGATTCTGCCAAGCCACCTACTTGATGTGTATGATTGCTGAACTTGCTGCGAACTTTTTCCTCGTCGTCAGTACCCCACTTTGTGGTTTTTAGAAAACCGACAATACTTTCAAATTGAAACTTATTGTTTTGATCAAGAAAAGCTTGTGCAAAAACCTCCCAATAAGGCATCAATATGCTACCCAACGAATCAGCCAAACCAAAATCCCTGTCAGATTTTATTCCGATTCCAAAAACGATACCTGAACGGTCGTTATCAAAGCCACGACACCTCCTATAAACCTCCCAACAAGCTATACCGTCTTTCCTAAAATAATGAAATATTGGCTCGTCAAAATTCTTAGGTCTAATACTAGGCTCCGTGTGTGAATTTTCGGGGAATTGAAGTCTTTTGCCTTCAAACTCGAATTCAAAGGACTCAAAAGCTCTTGGTTTACCAAATACAACAATGTCAATCATTTCCTAACCTTTTGATAGAGGGATTATGAGAAGATTCGTATCCACCATGGAAGTACATGCATGCCTGTACACCATCGATACAGCGTATACCAAAAGTTTTTAGGCGAACGCAGTTTAATGTCCATAATGGTGTCACCCATAACCTCTCCAACGGAATAACGAATCAATCCGTATGATTTGGAATTACTTGAATATTCGTTATAAAGTTGATTACGATGCTCCTTTAAAAACACTTTGGTTGCTGTTTTATCCGATAGTTTGTCGCTTTTTGTTACAACCATTAAAAATTTAGTTTTTTGGTAAAGCTTAGGATTATGACTTTTGACTCTATCAATAAAACCTTTCATAATAGTGTCCTCATTTTTGTCAAATTCCGAAACATCCCCTAACTCAGTAAAATTTTCATCAACTGGCGTTAATATAGCAAAGATGGCTTTTTGAACAATACAGGCGTCAAGGATTCTTCCAATCTTATAACCAACATTTTGGTCGTCAGGCATCCTCCCTAGTAAGCGTAAAATATCTTCTCCGGCGAAATCAAGTAATGACACCTTAATCTTTTTATTTTTACGATAATTAGATATCATATCTAAGTCAATAATGGAAAAGTGGCTTCTGTGGGTACTACCCAATGTTTTTTGATTGTCTAAATCGTCAATAATACTCTGAATTCCTGAAAGTTCCAAGTCAGATACATGTTCAAAATTGCAAGAGTTATCATCTTTTTCGGCTCGTCTGAAGGCATAAGCTATCAAAGAGGCAATAAACATTGACTTACCCGAATTTGGAAGCCCGATAGGAATTATCAAGCGACGTTTGTTTTGCATTCTTTTTGCAATGTCTTTGAAAATCTCATCCTCAGGAATTGTTGACAAATCACACTCACCTACAAATTTGTATTTTACTTGTGAAGAGAAACCTGTTTTTATTTCTATGTTAGTGGATCCTCCAGAAGAACTGCTGGAAGTGTTGTTTGTGTTTATTTCTACAGCCATGGTTCTAGTGTTTTTTGTTGTTAATTATTTGTTTCGAAGATTTTCCCACCAAGTTCCCCAACCTGTTTCTGACGAAGGCTCATAGTCATCCGAATCGTCTTTTCTCAAATAGAAATAGAACAAGAACGGCCCAAGCAGGTCGAAAAAGAAGCATATGATGATGACACCCCATGTGTCAAGTTTGCCAATTCGTTCTCCGACAGATATCATAGTGTGCTGAAAAGTTCCAAGTTGTTGGGTTTTTGGGAATGGGATTGTTCCTTTGTTGTTTACAGCAATCTTATTGAATGTATAAGGTGCTATTGAATTAACATTGTCTGCTATTTTGTCAAGTTCTGTGGTCAATCCTTGCAATTTTTTTGATTGCTCTTTCAGTATCATTTTTTCACTGTTGATGTTGCCAACGGTATCGTCAAGCAGAATCACACTAAGTAGTATGCCATTTTTATCCGATAGTTCGGTTATATTATCTTGTAATTCAAACAACTTGTCAGCAATCTGTTGATCCCCTATCATCCGTTTCCTGTAATCTTTTATTACATCGTCAACAAGACTCTTCCAATCATCGTATAGTTTTTGTCTTTTTTCAGGAGTATCACCGATTTCTCGCTCTCCAGTCATATTAGTTTCTGCTATCTTATTGATTATGTCTAGTTGTTTTTGTGCTTCTGAACCGAATCCTTTTCTGTCTATTATTTCTTTTAACAGCATATTTCTCGCAATTCGCAAATCGCGAATGTTTTTTGTCAATCCTTGAAGGTCATCTCCTGTTTCATTTGATTTTTTTATGATAAGGTTATCTATCTTCGTTTGATAAGATGTGAGGGAATCATTGAGCGCTTGTGCTTCTTCCTTCACCAAAGTCCTTCCAAGATAAGTAGGGTACAAATAAGTGAGGTTGAAAATGAAGAAAATAATCTCTCCTGTTAGATAAAGAGCAAGCATTCCTTTTTTTCCTTGTACAGCAGCTACATATCCACCAAAAACCATCACCAAAGGAATGGCCGCCAAGAACCAACTTCCCTTGCCACTTCCAAAAGCGTTGAAGGTACGTAATCCCAAATGAGTGTTGTAATATCCGAAAATGAAGCAACCAATTGTTGCTATCCAAAAAATGATTTTTAAGGCATTTGACTTATTCATGACAAAGGTTTTTTGTGGTTATTAAGTGTTTATTTATTTGTTTTCTTTACAGAGAGAAATTAGTTGCAAAAATAGATATACGACTATTTGCATCAAAAACACAATCGTCAAAAGAATTTACGTTTTCGTTGATAATATTTACTGTTTATATTCAATTCATCTTCATCATCAATTCCTTCAGCAATAAAGTTATCTGTTCTGCTTTCTCTGCTGGACAATTTTTAAGATTGAGATGGACATCCAATTGTTGTGCTTTCAAAGATGTTTTCAAACCGCTTTTTTGTTGAACGTCATCCAAGAAATTGTGATCCAAAGCTTCTGAAATGTCAATTAGTTGTTCCACGCCAATATCGTATCGCTCAAAAATGGAATACACATTTGGCCTCGCACAGTTGATGCAGCGCGCAAACTCGGTCACACTTATTCCTTTTTCATCAAATACCTTTTTAATAAGGTGTCCGATATGTATTCTGTGTGGTTTGGCCATAGGTGTATTGTTGATGGTTGTTATAAAAAAGACAGCAAAAAAAGCGTGAAACCCGACCGTTTCGCGCTATCCAAGGTATTTGGCGTAACCTGTTTCTCCCGTGAAAAAGTCTAGCCTCACGCTTAGCGTGGGCATATTGACTAATTCTTGGAGAAAACACTTCATCGAAAATCGCCAAATTTTTGGATAGAAGCAATTGGTCTCTATGCTATTTGTTTATTTACTGTGTAAAGTCTCTATTCTTCTTGTATGTCGGTTTAGGTGATACAATTAGTTGATTCAATGCCGCAAATATAGCAATTTTTCCTACAAAACAAGCAAATTGCAATAAAAGTTCGTGAAATTGTGATTTGATGATGAATTAGGCTTAGTTTATGCCCAACAAGCATCGGAAACCTCACGGCAAAATGAACATAGGTTCATGTGCCAACGAACATAGGTTCATGAGGCGACGAACATAGGTTCGTTTTTTCAGACAAAACTTTCCTGTCATAAGTGGGTAACTGGGTAACTGGGTAAGTTTCGGATGCCAAGCCGGCTTCAATCCGTTTACCGCCCGACAGCCATCCGGACGGTAAACGACAGGCAACCGTTTACCGCCTCGTGAGTTTGGCACAACCAAACCGGGAGTTTGGTACCGCCAAACTGGGAGTTCGGTACAGCCAAACTTGGTGAGAGGATTACGGTAGGATTATACTTCGATTATACTACGATTATACTTCGGCCCTCTTTCGGCCCTACATTTTCAATTCCGCCATTTCCCTTTGTCTGCCTATTATCTTGCTGTTTCCCATTTTGTCTGCACTTTTAATTAAACTAAGGTGCAAAAGTACACTATTTTTCAAAATAAAGCTTGAAAATGTACTTTTTCTTGTAAAAAACTGGAGAAAAAGTATGGTTTTAAGCCATGTTTGTCGCTGACAAAAATATCCGTCCTTAGTGTCAATCCTTCAGCTTTTGTTTCTCCTTGCACCGAATATCGTTGATGAAGAAGCAAGCGATTTTAGTTGTCATGACTGCGTATAATCTTACTACAGCCTGTTGACTGCTGCAAGCCTGCAAAGATAAGGACTTTTTTTATAAATCGACGTGCAGGTGTTCCTATTGTTCCCTAGTCCGTTTACCGCCTCGTGAGTTTGGTACAAGCAAACTGGAAGAACGATATTCATTGAAAAACACACGGAAAAAAGAATGCTGATTCTTGAGACGATGGACGTAGGTTCGCTTGCCTTTTCTACCTTTGGAAAGGCTTTGGGTGAAGGTGTCCTTTATTTCCACAGCGCTTCCTGCTCCCAACCAGTGGGGAATCCCATTGCCGACGGGTCGACATTGGGGTGTTTCTTAATCAGTTGCAGGATGTCGTCCTTGATGGTGTTGCCAGGTTGTATGTTGTTCACCCAATATTAGTCGCCCGCCTGCGCTCGCCTACCTGTGGCCTATCAACGGTCTACGAATGGTCTATAAAGTGGGTTTGGTTTTCTCTGCTATAAGTTGTCCCTTACACTTACAGTTCTTACAATTAAAAAATGTATGACAATTATCTCTTTTAATCATTCTATAAATACTTAATATATAGATAGTTATATATATAAAGACAAGAAAATGACACCTCAAAATAACAACTGTAAGACTGTAAGATTGTAAGATTTCAGAAATTACCAATACCCTAAAAAGCAATAAGACAACGAGATACGATTTCTCTAAACTACCGGCATCTATGATAACCCACCTAAAAACTGGACAATTAGTCTCAGTTTTTCCCTCTAAAAAGCTTAAAAACCGCGAAAACATCCTTGTTTTCGATGCTTTACCCCTTACAAACTCGCATTAGTGCGTTTCAAAAAATCGACACTTATTTGTCAGTTGGAGGGTGTTTCAAGACGAAATGACCTACCCAAGTGCAAGAAACGAGGGGCTTGGATACCTTTTTTGAACAACTGAGATGCCGAAATTGAGACAGCGAGCAGCGGGCAGCAGGATACCCTTTTGAGAGAAAAGGCTTTTCGCTCGCAGAGAAAAGGCGTGTTGCTGGCAGAGAGAAGGCTTATCACTCCTTGTTTTCAGTGGGTAAGTTTCGGAGGTACAAACCAAGCCGCAATCACTTCCAAAACCGCAAAACAGCAATCTCTCCCAGCAATGCCAGCAGCGCAATCAACGCAAACAACTTCCACTGCGAGGACTGATGCGCCATAGCTTCCACGAGGTCGGCAGTGGCGAAGTCGGAAGTATCAAGGACTGCGGCCACGTTGAAGCCTGCTTTCTTGAACTGAGGCTCAATTTTGTCACGGTCGGCAAAGACCATCTTTGACTCCACACGGCTTTCGTTCCAGGCCGTAACACGGTTCACGGTGTCGTTCACCAGCAGATCATAGAACCCCGCTGCAGGCAGGTTGTCGTTCAAGTAGAGATACACTTTGCCGTTACGCACATCAGAAGCGGGCATCAGTTCGAAGCTGCGGTCTTCGTTGGAGAAGAGAATCTGGCGGTCGCCTTCAAGGCTCATATCATTCAGCACCAACATCTTGTCCGCTCCAATGGTATAGGACAAGCGACCCATCTTGCCACCCATGAAGGCTGCTTTGACCATCGTCGGAACAAAGATGGCGTTATCGGCAAAGTCGCTCCACCTTGGGCTGAGCGCCGTAGCCATCACAAAGGTCTGCCCCTTCCCCACCGTCTCCGACAACAGCAACGGGTCACCGTTTTTAAGCGTCAACAAAGGCGTCGGGATGCCATTGGAACGCAAACGGACATGCTGCTCCACCTTGGGCAGGTCGGGATGCTGCGGCATGTCGAGAATCATATCGCTGAAGAAGGCATGTTGCACGGCCAAATCCTCCACCGCCGTGGTGTTGGTGTCGACCTCAATCAGGGTCAGTCCAAGTTTTTGATACAGATAACTGTTATTTTTCGGGTCGTCAACCGACGGGAACACCATCAAACTGGCGCCTTCAGAGACGGCATCCAACAAGGTTTGCTGCAAAGTCTCATTCATCTTCGCCGTCTCGTTGACGATGAGCAGCTGGGCTTGGGCAATGGCACCCAAATCGAAGCGCGAAGGCTCCATCAAGGTGTAGCGGAACTGCTCATCGTCCTCGAAAACCAAAGCGCAGTTGGACGGCTCTGTGCCCAACTCCACCACGGAGAGGCTCGGCTTTACGCTCAACACAAAGTTGTAGCTGTCGTCAAAGGTGATGGGATGGTCCATCAACGAGACAGTGCATTTCTGCTCACCGTTATGTTCCACCACAAACTGCATCGAAAGCTCCGCTGTGCCGTTTTTCTCCATGTCTACCGTTGTGGAGGCGGTCATCGCACTGTTCATCGTAAAGTTGACGGGCAAGCCCTTCACCTCCTTGTCGCCTTGGTTGACGACGCGCACCATCAAGTCATTGGTCAAGCCTGCCTGAACGATGGGCGATGCCAGCCACACCGAGTCGATGTAAAGGTTGGCCTTGAACTCAGGCATCATCGGGACGACAATCACCTGCATTGTCGTGTCAGCCTTGGCTGCCGACAGGTCAAAGGTATTTTCTTGAAAGTCAGAATAAACGAACAAAGTCGAGGTCTCGAATCCATGCTGATGGCTGAGCATTTCGAAGCGGTCAATGACCTCTCCCATCGGAGAAGGCGCACCATCGGGATTCATGCGGTCGAGCTGGTCTAGCATCTCTTCCTGGTTCATCGGGTATTCGTTCTGGATCTCGAAGCTGTTGGTCATCAACAGGTAACGGCTTGAAGGACTGAGTTGGTGCACCAAGTCGCGTGCCGACTGCCGTGCGTCTTCAAGCATGGTCGTCCGCTGCGACTGTCCTTTCATGCTCATCGAGTTGTCGATATAGATGCCTACAAGGTTATTCTCCGCATTGACATTCATCTGTTTCTCGGGCTTGTACGGAAAAGCGAAGGCCAGCACCAAAGCAGCGATGAAGAGGCAACGTAGCAGCAATGTAACCAGATACTTCAGTTTCCTCGTCTTGGCATTTTCCTGTTGTATGCTACGCAGCACAGCAGTATTGCTGAAATACACCAACTTATGCCGTCTGAAGTTAAACAGGTGGATGAGGATGGGAATAGCCAAGGCGAACAATCCCCACAACATGGATGGATATAAGAACTGCATAGGCTAGAAACCAAAAGAATGTCGGCCATTGCCATGACGGCGATAGCGGTCATGAGAGAAGGAACGGCAAGCGTCATCCTCTGGAGCTTTCAGTGGGATACCAATGCTCAGACATATCTCGATACCTTGCGGCAGACGACTACCCATAATATTGTATGCATTCACGTTGACAACCTGAACGCTCTCTTCCCTTTCGGCCTTCGTATAGGTGTCGAGGAAGCCATGATGATAAGTAGCGCTAAGTTTAAGCAGCATATTGAAATTGCCGATGGTCACCAGGCTGCGGATGCCTATGCCGGCAAAAGCGCCTGCATAAATCTTGGTGAAATTGGCATCACCGACGTTGATGGTCGTGTCAAGACGCGCAGGTTCCGTTCTGTCCATGTGAATCTTACCACCCAGACGCATTCCTGCCTCGGCACCAACCGTCGCGTATGGTTGAAAATAAGGTTGGACAGGGAGGCGAAACTCCAATGGCAGGCGAAAATCGACAAACGATACCGTAAGGTTATAATGCACCTGCATGCCGGAATTATGCTCGTAGGTGATATCGGTGCCACGCTGCACATAATCGAACTCGGGTGCAACGACAAAGATGTCACCAACGGGAATGTCAACAAAGATGCCTCCCATCGGAGTAAACCTGGTGGCTTGGGGAAGGCTTCTCAGATATTGGTTTTTAGGATATGTCATACGAGGCATATTCACGCCACCTTTGATGCCAACAGAAATCGTATTATCCGTCTGCGCCATCGCGCCAACACAAAACAATGTGAAAATCAATATGATAAATGCGCTTCTTTTCATAAGTCAAAACCTTTCTACCAATCGAAGTTTTCGGCCAACCCATTTCCGTCTTTGTAAAGGAAGTACGAACCTGGCGCATACTGGGTCAAGGCACCTTGGGAATCGTCATTTGCTTCCATGATGATTGATGCGATCCTGAAATTGGATATGCCATTGCTTGTCACCGTGCCTTTCATAATAACGCCACGTTTAACATTCACATGGAACGACTGGCCATTGAACGGCACGTCATAGGCCTTGTTTTCAATAAAATAAACCGTGAAGTCCTTATGATGACCCATGACAAAAACCGTGTCTGTAAGTTGCTCAGTGGCTTCGTTCAAGTCCAGGGCGACCACTCCATTGTGCTGGTCCGAGAACTTCAGATAAACATTGGGCTCGATGACCGTCAGAGGCCAATTGTCCACATTGGTGCTGACACGCTGTTTCGGGTCAACCACATACGAACCTTCGATTTTTGGCGGCACAGGGCCTGTGGGAATGCTCCCAAAAACGGCATCGAATGTCGGCTTCAACGTGTCGGGAATCACGGTGAGGATGTCGTCAATGTAACGCTCCTCTCCTATCAAGACGATGGTGCTGTCGTCGTTTTTCGTGCACGACGCAAACAACATCCCGAACAAGACGAAAGCCAAACTGACAAGTTTAACAATGCTTTTCATTTCTTCTGCTTTTAATTCTCCTTATCGATTGATGACCACCTTCTTCGACACCGTGCCTTCCTTTCCTGTAGCCACAAAGAAATAGATGCCTCCTGCGCAACGTTCGAGATGGTAGGACATCGTGTCGAATTCCGAGTTGTTGTAGGCTTGGAAACTATCAATCATATTGCCCTTGACATCATATACCTTAACAGTGATTTTTCCCGTAAGGTGTTCCACGACTATCTCCATCTGCCCATTATTCGGATTGGGAATCACACTGAAATTAGCACGGTTATCTTCTTGTTCATCAAGGCCATAGAACGAGCAAACCATCCAATACTTTTGTGTGATGCCCTCGTCAGGGGCACAACGGTTGAACACATGGGCTTTCAGCCAGATGGTGTCATTGGCTTGGTCCAACACATACACCTTACAGCACTGGGCTTTAGCACCGAAAGGCTCAAGCACCCATTCCACAGGACCTTCAAGGCTCCAGGTGACCGTATCCCAACGACACAGCGGGTTAGTGTCCCACAATTGGAAATCATAGGCGTTGATCTGGAATTCCGTAGCGGTGACAACCCAATGGGGGGTCGTATTGGTCGAATCCATGGGATAGATAGGCGTTGGCGTTGGCGAGTAATCAAACTGCACGTTCATGGTCACTATGCTGTCGCAGTCTTGTAGGTTACGGTAAGTTCTATGATAGGTTCCTGATTGGGTATAGACATGGTTTTCTGGGTCATAGGCATCATCGGTGGTGTATTCAAGGCCTTTGTTATCCCAGAAATAGCTGTCACAGCTTTCATCGTATGGCACCATGAACTCTGTCGTCTCGTAGGTGTTGATGTCAAGATGCAGGACATAGGTGCTATCGCATTCCTTGTCACCGAAGGTGGTATGGTAGGTCTTTTCAACGCGGTCTTGGCTTTCATAATAGGTCACCCCAGTGATGGGCCAATAGAAGGCGTCACAAGCCACCTTCGATTCTTCGTGATAATACTCCTGATGGAACTTGAGGTCAAGTCTGTGCTTGATGGGGCAGCCACCAGCAGGGTCGTCGAGAACGATTTCGTCATAGGTGTCTTCATGATAGGTCAGTCCCGTCTTATCCCATGTCCATGACGGCATCGTTCCGCTAGGATAGCATTCGTATTGGAACAACACGGGAGGCATTTGGTATTCTCCGACAGAAAGCACCAGCTTCTCCACTTTCAGGCAGCCATGCTGATCGATGGTGTCGAAATAGGCAATCTGGCCGTCCTGGCTATAAATCGAGCCATGGAAGTTGTAGGTCTCACCCTCACAGATGCTGGGATCGACGAGCGTTGTGTCGTTGGCCGGATAAACCGTAAGGTTAAGCCTCACAACGCTATCGCATCCGTGGGAAGTATGGTCAACATATACCTCTTGACAGGAATGGTCGTAATAATTGCCGTAGAACTCATAGCTTTCGCCAGGACAGATGAATTCATCGAGAACGGTCTCAGCGGGGACAGGCCAATTGTCCAAATGCAGGTACAAGGTCTTGTCGCAACCATACTGGGTTTGAAGATGGTGCTCATATACACCCGGCTCACTCACCACATCACCATAAAAGTCATAGGTGCCTTCCGCACAGATGGTCTCATAGAGGTCTTCGGTCTCATTGGGATGCACCACAATCGTGACGCTGACATCCTGTGTGGTATAGCCATCATCGAAATGGCATGTATAAGTGGTGCTGCCTACTTGCGGGGTGGCCACCGGATTTTGCGAGGTCGGGTCGTTGAGCGTATTGGCTGGTGTCCAGCTGTAGGTATAGGCACCCACGCCTCCCGTAGCAATAGCATGGAGCATCGTCGATTCGCCTTCGCAAAGCTCGGTGTCGTCGGCATTGACCGTAGCCGTCATCGATTCTACAGCAACCGTGCATTGGGGTGCGCCCAAAAGCACAAGTTCGCAGAAAGAGATGTCGTCGAGGCCAAAGTCATTGCCGCTACCCACGGTGTTCTGGTTCAAAATGGTAATTGTGGCCGTGGTGGAGTTGCCGCTGTTCCATAATTCATAGAATCTCAGCCATTCGTTTGTGGATTGAGGCGCAGAAAACACATCACCGAGCTGGTTCCCATTGATGGCAAACTGGAGCAAAGCCGCATTGCCAGCTGCGCTGACCGTGCATACCCAAGTGGAAAACGCATAATCCGTATTCGGGGTCACATTGATTTGCTGGGTCCAGACATTGGTATGCGGGCTTGTCGATCCATTGATAATCATAAAGTTGCCAGAGCCACCATGACCCGTCCCATGGAAATCAGGGTGGTAATCCTGGGCGTTGGCACCAACATAATAGGTCCCTTCGCCATACAAATTGTTCGTGTAAGTATAGGCCGAGGTGAAGCCTGTGTTACCCTGATCGAAATTGCTATTGAAGACGCTTTCGTCACCTGGACCATAGCCCGAACATGTGTAAGTGGTAGTCACCATGGGTGAGGCCACTGTGACAGGGCCTTCCGTCGTCGACAGCCCCGTGGCCGGAGACCATTGATAATACAGCGCGCCAGATGCTGTAAGCGTCACCGACTCACCAGGCTCAATGACAGCCGAAGGCGGTGTAATCACTACTGGTTGGGCCATAACCCATGCGGTCAGTAGCATCAATAACGATATCAGTAAAAGCTTAATTTTCATCAGAATTTAATTAGCCTGCAAATTTAGCAATTATTACGATTAGACCGTCCTTTTATTGCCAAAAAAGAGAAAAAACTAACGATACAGCATCACACGCTTGTTCACCATGCCATTATTTGTCTTGATTTCGAGCAAATAAACCGACGGTGCATAGCCGCCAAGGTGAAGTGTTGCAGTATTGACACGGCCGTATTCGTTCATTTCAAGCACCTGCCCCATCATGTCCATCAGTCGGATGCTTTCAATGCCTTCAGCCTCAATGGTGAGCGTTCCCTTAGTGGGATTGGGATAAACCCGAACAACATCAGAAGCATTATCCTCAACATCATGGAACCTTGCAAAAATGACTAGTGTTGTATCTACATTGCAGCTCTCGCCTTCCGTCCATGCTCGAAGTGTTGCGGTTCCCGCAGACCCGCAAACCAAATCGCAACTTGCTCTGTGAGGAAGAAGTATCCAGTCGTCTCGGTCGATACTCCATCGCACTGTTGACGGGTCTATATTCGTGGAATCAATATGGTAAGTATAGACACCGACCACAAGATTGGTTGCAGGATATATGGATGTCATTCCTTCAATGGCAGCAGAAGCTCCATCGCCCACCATCAAATGCAGTACGACAAGACTGTCACAGCCATTATTGGTTTGAAACATAATTTGATAATCGCCAGATTCCACAAGTACCTGGCCTTGCCACAAGTACGCACCACAAGAGACCGTATCCGTTTCAACGGCATACGAATCGGAAATATTAAGATGCATAATGACAACAGAATCACACCCTGAGGCCGTTGTAAAAACACGCTCGTAATCTCCTGAAACACCATAAGTCTCTCCGTTCCATGAATAGCTGCCACATGATTGTTGCTCAAACTCGTAATGGACCAACTCACCAACTGTGAGATGCAAGACAAACAAACTGTCACAGCCCTCTGGATTTTGTATCTCCTCTTGATAGTCGCCGCTTTGTGAATAAATCGTTCCCATCCATTCGTATTCCCCGCAATTCGTTACATTTTCTTCCATAATAAAAGTCTCACCCAAATCAAGATTCATGATAAGCAGGCTGTCGCAACCCTGTAGGGTGGTCAACTCATGGTAATATACACCAGGTTGGTCATAAATATTGCCATACCATTCGTATGACTCGCAGCTTGTCACATTAAATTCGTATTCGGCACTTCGGCTGATAGTCAGGTTAAGCCTTTCCAAACAATTACAACCAAATTCATTGGTAGTTTGATAAGTCAGCAAGCCACTTTGGGTGTAGGTCACGCCATGCCATTCGTACGCATCACAGGCCGAAACCGGTTCCAAGTCCACCGTGTCGGAATAGTGAACGGTCAAGTTGAGTATAAACACGCTATCACAACCACTCGGGTTCGGGACTTGGTCGGTGTAGGAACCGCTTTGTTCATAGGTGTTGCCTCGCCAAAAATAGCTGTCGCATGCCGATATATTCTCTTCAGAACTGAAAGCACTCCCTATCGTCAAGTCTAACACCAACAAGCTATCGCAGCCTGCCGATGTTTGGAGCATGTGTTGGTAAACACCCGTTTGACTATAAGTCGTTCCATACCATTGATAACCTTCACAAGCGGTGACGTTGAGATGGGTCGTTTCGCTGTGGTTGACGGTCAGATACAGCACAAAGGTACTGTCGCAGCCGCTTGGATTGGGAACGGTTTCAACGTATGTCCCGCTTTCAAAATAGGTGTTGCCTCGCCAAACATAACTGTCGCATGCCGATATGTTCTCTTCAGAGTTAAACGCACTCCCTATCGTCAAGTCAAGCACTAACAGGCTATCGCAGCCTGCCGATGTTTGGAGCATGTGTTGGTAAACACCCGATTGGCTGTATGTCGACCCATACCATTGATAATTCTCACAAGCAGTGACGTTGAGCTGGGTCGTTTCACTATGGTTGACGGTCAGATTCAGCACAAAGGTACTGTCACAGCCGCTTGGATTGGGAACGGTTTCAACGTATGTCCCGCTTTCAAAATAAATGTTGCCTCGCCAAACATAACTGTCGCATGCCGATATGTTCTCTTCAGAGTTAAACGCACTCCCTATCGTCAAGTCAAGCACTAACAGGCTATCGCAGCCTGCCGATGTTTGGAGCATATGTTGGTAAACACCCGATTGGTTATAGGTAGACCCATACCATTGATACTCCTCACACGCAGTGACGTTGAGATAGGTCGTTTCACTGTGATTGACGGTCAAATAAAGTGTTGCAATACTGTCACAACCCTGCTGTGTATTGAATTCTTGGACATAGGTGCCAGACGTGTTGTAGTCAACGCCATTCCAAGTATAGTTGTCGCATGCCTGAGCCGATTCGGTTGTGTTATAGTTTGAATTGACTGTAATGGTCTTTGTTGCCGTTGATTCGCAGTTTGCACCGGAAGAAACCGTAACAGAATATGTGGTGGTCTGTGACGGAGAAACCGTGATGTCTTGTGTAGTGGCACCAGTATTCCATTGATAGGTTAACTCTCCGCCATATGCTGTCATATCGAAATCTCTAACAGCCCTAACAGGATGGTTTTCAGTTTTCGGATATGAATAATAGCAACCGGCAATCCCCGTCGACCTTCCAAAACATACCACCCAAGCATTTGCATCGGTTCTTTCCGTGCTGCTCCAATAATACTCTTGCGCAAGCGTAGTTCCACCCGCACTGGCAAAAGCAGGCTCAATGTAAGTCAATGACGAGAACAAGTACTGTAACTGACCTGTCGAAGGCAAATACCAACCATTGTTGATGTCAACCTTTCCTGCGGCATAATCATTATTATTGTTCTGATAATTTCTAATGGTCTGAGTGTTTGCAAAACCATCCAAATCCGTCAGTAGAACTTGATAATAAAAATCATTTGGATTGTAGTTGTTCAAGTTTGGGATGTCCGAAGAAGTTCCCCATGGACATGAAGGCGAAGCGTCTTGGAGTGCCACCATCCAACCTCCCGTTCTTGAAGGATTGATATAGAACACAACTCCTTGACTGCCATCACTGTTTTGTATGACATCACCTATCTGATATGATTGTGCCTTGACTTGAAAAACAGAAAGGAAAGCAGCCAGCAATATGATAACATCTACTTTTTTCATACCCTTACAAATTAAAATGAACACATTGCCCTAACCCGCCATGTGAAAGATGCCCCATTATGTCTGTCGGCATACCCATTGGAATCCAAATCCCATTTCAGCTGGGCCGTGGATTCGGTTGACGACCAATACCACCATGTCGTTGATACCGGGAACTGCGTTCCACTCACAGCCGCCAACGACGCATTGATGGTATATAGATAAGGATACATGTACCGCCACTGACCAATCGCAGGCAAATACCACCCGTTGTCATAATCGACCATCCATGCAGCTGGAAAAACCGTCTCATTTCCCGCAGCCCTTATGATTTGGGTATTGCCATATCCGTCAAAATCATATATAGCACTTCTGGCATTATCATAATTCGTTAACCCAGCGACATCGGTCTGCTGTTGACACCATTTAGATGTCCCCAAATCATTCAATCCAACAGCCCATCCATGGATATTCGTAGCATCCACATAAACAATAATTCCTTTTGCCGTTTTTCCGCTGACAGGCCAATCCGACAGTTTCTCAACGCTTCCGTCGGTGCAAAGAATGTCGCCAATGCAAATACCATTATATGATCCACCGCCACCACCACCGGTTTCAGCATGAAGCAAAACAGGTTCTCCTTGACATACCTCATCCTCTCCTATGATATTCACTACAGGCCTACCATATACTGATATTTGCACCACATTGCTATAATACATGTTTCCTTGGTACAACACAGCATAACGCAAATAATACCCATCATAAGTCAGCGGGATATTGTTGTTTGTCAATGTAGTGAACGGACCGTTCTCAGAAGGTGCAATCTGCCATGTGCCCGTCCATCCTGTTCCACCCGTTACTTGAGGCTCAACCAAGTTCAGCGAGTTGCCTTCACAAATGGCCATCGGAGGCTCTATGTTTCCAACATCAAACGCTTCACCAACAAACACGGTAAGTTGGGCTGTCGCCATACATTCTTCCAAATTGTTGAAAGAAATGTCGTCCAATCCAAAGTCATTTCCTACCGCCAATGTGTTCTGGTTCAATATGGTTATTGTCGCTTCCGTAGAATTACCGCTATTCCATATTTGATAGAAATTTTCCCAAACATTGATATTCAATGGAGCCCTAAACACCTCTCCTAATTGCTCTCCATTAATGCAGAACTGCAAACGTGTAATGTACTGTTCAGAATACTGCGACAGTGTACACACCCACGTAGAAAAAGCATAATCTGTATTGGGAATCACATTGATAGTTTGAGACCATACTACAGTATTTAGATTTTCCGCGCCATTGATAATCATAAAATTGCCATTTCCAGTCGTATGGTCGTAACCATAAAAATTGAGATGGTAATTATGAGCATTCGCTCCAATGTAATATGTCGCTGACGGACTCACATTGGATTGATAGTTATAATTCGAGGTAAAACCCACATTGCCCAATTCAAAATCTCCATTATAAACCAAATTGTCACCCGAATTATAGCCTGTCACCGTATATGTCGTAGTAACAGCCGGAGAAGCAATGGGATTGGGAACAGTTGTACTTGATAATCCTGTCTCGGGTGACCAAAGATAAAAATCGGCTCCCGTAGCCCACAATTGCACTGATTGTCCTGGCTCTATGGTTTGGTTGCCACAAGTGACAATATCGCAATCTCTTAAAAATGGACGTTGAGTTAGTTCAGTTTGTCCATGAAGATTTGCCCGGATTAGCGTGGCCAATGAAAAAAAGAAAGCTATCCGAATAATATACGGATTTAGCAATCGCTTAATACACATAAAAACACCTTATTTGAGCTGCAAAGATACAAAACAATTCTAAATCTACCTCATCAGTACAATCTGTTTCCTCAAAAATCCATTCATCGTCTTGATTTCGAGCAAATAAACCGACGGTGCATAGCCGCCAAGGTGAAGTGTTGCAGTATTGACACGGCCGTATTCGTTCATTTCAAGCACCTGCCCCATCATGTCCATCAGTCGGATGCTTTCAATGCCTTCAGCCTCAATGGTGAGCGTTCCCTTGGTAGGATTGGGATATACTTGAACATCAAGAATTTCCTGTTCCTCCACACCGAAATAGTCTGCATTGACTTCGAAGGTACGTTCCATTGCGCCGCATTGCTCCGCCTCGAAACTGGCTTTCAGCGTATTCGCGCCAGGCGTTGTCACGAGAATGACGCAATGGTCGTCGGTTGCCTCCAAAATCTGCCATTCCGGATTGGCCAAGCTCCAAACAACGTGACCAGTCACACCCTCGGTGTCAATCTCATAGCGATACATACCGCTGACCAGATTGGAAGCCACAAACACCGACGAGTTGCCATGGATCCATCCTATGGCTTCAGAGTCGTTGATTTCGAGCCTGACTTGCACTACGGAGTCACAGCCTGCAAGGGTCTGCCAAGTGCCCAAAGTGAAATAAACGACACCTGGGACATCATAAACCACGCCGTCGTATTCGTATGAATCGCAAGCCTGAATGTCAACGGTCGTGGTTACTGGCGCACTCAAGGCCACATGCATCACCACCGTGCTATCGCAGCCTTGCGAGGTCTGGAAGAGATGGCTGCAAGTCATGCCGTCCGTATTGCATTGGTATCCATACCATTGGAAAGGCTCGCAGGACAAGGTGTCGAACTCATAAATCAATTGTTCCGAAAGGCTGAAATGAACGGTGACAATACTATCGCAACCATAAATCGATTGGAACACATGCTGGTAATCGCCCTCAAGTTCGCAATAATGCTCCTGCCACCAGATGGGGTTACAAGACACGATGCTAGTGTCGGTCTCAACTGGCTGAATGATATGCAATTGGTAAGCCACGACACTGTCGCAGCGGGTGCCAACCGTCAGCAAGGAGTCGTATATGACAGCATCGTCATAATAGGCAACACCATGCCAAACGAAGCCGCTACACATGCTCAATGTCCCACCGTCCACAACGGTGTCGTGCCCCAAAGTAAGGTTGAGGTAATACCATGTGTCGCAATCCTCTTCGTCGATGGCGGCCACAAACACGGAGTCTCGTACACTCTCGGTGTAGACATGGTCTGGCTTCATAGCCCATATGAAAGAGCCACAAGCAGTCCAGTTATCCGTAAATGCCGCATAATTGTCGAAATCAAGTTGCAGCTCAACGATACTGTCACAACCCGAGGCGTTGGTCAAGGTCACGGCGGCATATTGCGTTTCATCGGAATGGTTGAATGTCATCCCATGCCACTCGTATGTCTCATGGCAAGAGGTGACAAGTTCAGGCACTTGGTCGCTGTGGTTGATAACGATAGGCTGGTGGGTAATATGGAGACATGGGTCGTATGACTCATAATCAATCACTTGGCTTTCTGTAATCACCGCTCCTGACGGAAGGGTGTAGGTATCGCATGAATAGATGGTCTCCAGCCAATCCTCGGACTCGGCTATCACCCTTATCAGCACGGGGCCGGCAATATAGTCTCCACAGGAGTTGTGGGCCATATAACGTAACCAATAGCCGTCATAGCTCATCTGCATGGGCATCGTCGGGGTAATGACCGTGAAATTGCCGTTCTCCGTCGAAGACATCTGCCATTGGGCAACGCGGTCGTTCACATCTTCATTGTTCCATGTCACATTCACCTCGGGCAAGTCAAGCGTTTGACCTTCACACACCTGCATGGAGGAAAGTTGCACATTCGCCACGGGCGCATCATTGACGCGGAAGGCAGCCACATTACTGCTCACTTCGCCGCATGCATTGGAGACCACATAACGGAGGTAATACGTGCCACAGCTAGGATGGCTCGTCAAGGGGTCAAAGGTGTTGAAAGGCCCATTGGCTGATGTGGCATACTCCCAACCTTGCGTGCCGCCACCGCTATGGTTCATCTGGACCTGTGGCGCTGTGACATTCAACGGGCTGCCCGCGCAAACTGTGGAAGGCACCACAATACCATTCATTATCTCAGGAGCATGATTGATGGTCAGGTCCAAAGTAAAGGTGCTGTCGCAAATCTGGGGGTCACTGCTCTCGATGAGGGTTTCATACACATTGCTCTCATAGTAGGTCTGATGCGTCTTGGGCCAGTAATACGAGTCACATGACTCCTGATACTGCACTGGAGCGATGTAGGCTTCGCCCAAGGTGAAATGCCATGACACCTGTATGGTACAGCCATTGGGGGTAACGGAATCGACCACATATTCTCCATTTTCGGCACACAGATAGCCGTGATGGTAGATGGCATCACAAGCGGTTATCTCGCCTTCGTCGACAGCCTCAGTGGAATATACGGTCAGTTGGACAATGTTAGATGAATAGGCCGCACCGCAGCCGTTGACGGCCTTATATCGGATGTTGCAGCCGTTGTAGCTATACGGGATATTGCTGTTGTTCAACGTCTGCCACACGCCATCGATCTGTATCTCCCAACTGCCCGTGCCTTGATTGACATGGCGCCATGTGACTTGTGGGTCGGTCAAGTTGAAAGACTCTCCCGCACAGATGCCCGCTGGAGCGGTAATGTCGTCCACAATAGGCTCGTCGTTGACAGTGACCGTAACGGCAGTGCTATACGTCACATCACAGTCGTTCTCGGCAAAATAACGAATCTGGCATCCGTTGTATTCATACGGGATGTTGCTATTGTTCAGGCTCTGCCAGCTGCCGTTGACTTGAATCTGCCAACCTTGGTCGGTAATCGTTGCACCGTTGTTTTGGATATTGGGTGTCGAAAGGGTGAAGTTGCCGCCAGCACAGATGGCCGTTGGGGCCGACACACTGCCGATGACAGGTGCATCGTTGACATGGATTTGCACGGCATTGCTGGGATCGCTGCCACATTCGTTGCTCACCTTATAACGCAGATACCAGTTGTTATAGGTAGCAGGAACATTGTTGATGTCGAAGGGTTGATACGTTCCATTTTGGATCTGACAAATCTCCCATGCGCCCGTGCCGTTGCCTTCGTAAGCTGGCGGCGTGACGTTCAAGTTGTCGCCCGCACAGATGGCAGCAGGGGCTTGTAACGTGCCAGTTACATCGGGGGCGACATTGACCACCAATGGACGGGCAGGCGAGCTATAAACCATTCCACAACTGCCTTCCACCATGTAACGGATATACCAGCCGTTATAGACAGACGTAATATTGGTCAAACTAAAGGTGGTGTATTCGCCCGTCTCCGTTGGCGATGCCACCCAACCTTGGCTGAGGATTTGGGAACCATTGTCCGAAAATGCCGGGGCGGCAAGATTAAGGCTGCCACCTGTGCAAATCGGCTGGATTTGAGGCGTTTGCTCTGAGAAGCTGGGGCCATCGGTCACCGTAATCTGCACCGCATTACTATTGCCCGAGCCACAGTCGTTGGTAGCGGAATAACGCACCCACCAGCCATTCATCGACAAAGGGATGCTGGTTGGGTCGAAGGTGGTCCAGTTGGTGCCACTGCTGGTTTGGCATTTTTGCCAAACACCAGTGCCCGAAGGCGTGATTGAAGGCGCTTCGATACCGAGACCTCCTCCTGTACAAATCGCTGTTGGTGCAGTGATGTTCCCCACCGTCGGTGGGCGACTTGTGTTGATGAAAACCCAAGCCTCGGAAAACACGCCATGTGTCGTCACGCGATACTTAATCTGGTCAGTAGTATAGTCTCCGCCATTAAAAGTGTATCGTATGGCGGTGTTGTTGTTAATCAAAGAATATGTTCCATGCGAAGGCGGCGTCACCACCGAAACCACAGCACCTGTGGCGTTAGGCAAAACGACATCATTGCCCATCACATCGATATCCACCGACTCACCAGAGCACACCGAGATGCCTGTGTCGTTGTTGGCCGTTACGCTATAGGTCACCGAAGGCGTAAAGGAGATGTCATCGATGCCAAAATCATCTCCCAAGCCAGAAGGTCCTGCACAGTAATCATATATAGTAATGGTGGCTTGTGTGTTCGACCCACTATACCAAGTTTGGGCGGGAAATTGGTCCCAATAGCCGCCACTAACATACTGTGGCACAAAATCCGATCCGATTTGCGTTCCATTGATTTTGACACGGAATTTGGCGAGATAGAGCGAGTTGCCCACATTACTAATGTGCGTGGCCCAAAAAGTAAAGTTGTAATAAGAATTCGGTTGGACCGTCACAGTCTTCGACCAAACACGATCATTACTCAATAGACCTTTACCATTGGCCATAAAGAATTTGCCTGATCCTGACGTATGGTCGCCCATATCGTAAAACATTTGAGGATGATAATCATGTGGATTCCTTTTCACATGATACACTCCTGGATCTGTAAGATAAGGCGGGGCACCATAATATTCATAATCCGTTTCAAAGTCAAACTGTGTTACTCCACTTGCATACTCAAAATCCCCATGGGTAATGAGATTTTGACTGAAAGCAGGCGTTACCGCTATCAACAGCAACGCAAACAAGACTTTTATAACACTTATTTTATTGAAATTCAATTCTCTTGCCATTCGTTTGGACTTTTTTGATATACAAAACGCAAAAATAGGCAAAAAACGTACCAAAACAGCAAGAAAAGTCCTTTTACATGGGTTTCCCGTCCAAAACGGCCGCTTTCAGCGTGTCGTATTCGTAGGTCAATTTCAAAGAGAAAAAAGGCCTATGCTCGTCTATGAGGCGGAGGAAAATCTTGTCGCCTTCCCACATAGTAAGTTCAAGAAGACGTTGTTTCTCAATCCATTCGAGGTCACCCTCGTTGCATTCTATTTGGTTTCCTGTCCAATCGGTGCAAACAAAGATATGCATGTGCTCGTCGTCATAGATGTTGTGCACGAAGGTGACGATGCCGCAGTAGCGCCATTTTGTGACGGTGAAGCCTGTCTCCTCCCACACCTCGCGCAGCATGCAGTCCTCGGGGCTCTCCCCTTCCTCGAACTTGCCGCCCACACCGAGCCATTTGTCGTGATTGAGGTCATTCTTTTTCTTGGTGCGGTGCAACATGAGGTATTGGCTGCCGCGCTCCAGATAACATAATGTCGTTTGTTTCATTGATATCTTTTTTAGGAATTGCCTTCGGCAAGAAAGATCG
>CALEMB010000094.1 GCA_937902805.1 uncultured Bacteroidales bacterium | reverse complement strand
CACGCCAATGCACTGTCGGGCTGCACCCACATCAGGCTGTCGACGGACGACAGGGCAGGGGATGGCCCTTCGACAGGCTCAGGGACCTGTTTGTTGCTGTTGCAGGCAGCCATAAAAACAGCCGCCAAAAGAGAACCAATGCACCATATCCTTCTCATTCCTTACTTTTCCTCTACTTTCCTTCGTTGCACAAAGCTCCAAACAATCATCCCGATGCCGATGAGCACAAACGGAACGCTGAGCCATTGCCCCATATCGAAGGTCATGTCTTTCTCGAATTCCACTTGGACGTTCTTCAGGAACTCGATGCAGATGCGCGAGCCGAAGATGATGATGAGGAAGGTGCCGAACATCAGACCGGGTTGCTTGTGGCCGAGGTCGCGCTTGTAATACATCCACAGCAGGATGCCCATCGCCAGGAGACAGAAGAAGGCTTCATAGAGTCCGGTGGGGTGGCAGGGCAGCCATTCACTCGGCGGACAAGGTGCATTCCATGCGTCGCAGGCCGTGTAATTGTCGAAAGTGCCGCAGAATTGCTCCGCGCCGCGCAGGAAGACGAAGCCCCAGGGCAAAGAAGTGGGCGTGCCGTAAATCTCATGGTTCATCACGTTGCCGATACGAATAAACGAGCCAACCAGACACACGGGGATGACAATTCGGTCGAGGATCCAGATATAGCTGATGCGTTGTTTCTCGTCTTTCGCTTTTTTGGTCGACTTGTTGTAGTTGCGCACATAGAGCCATAGGCAGAACAGGATGCCGATGGCACCGCCGTGGCTGGCGAGACCGCCTTCCCAAATGGCGAACATCTTCAGCGGATGCGAGAGGTAATACTCTGGCTCATAAAACAGGCAATGGCCGAGGCGTGCGCCTAAGACGGTGAACACCAGCATGTAAATCAGCAGCTTGTCCATCCAGTCGTCGTTGATTTTTTCGCGACGGTATATCTGCCTCATGACGAAGTAACCGAAAAAGAAGCCTAAGGCCCACAACAAGCCGTACCAACGGACAGAAAGATTTCCGATGGAGAACAGCACGGGGTCAACATTCCATGTGATGTAGTTTAAAAGCATGATTCAATAATTTTGTGCAAAAGTAGGAAATATTTCAATATAAGGTCGGCCCTTCGACAAAGGGCGGAAGTTCAGACTCATTCAAAATAAGCGGAAAAATGGCAGTTTCGCTCAGCAGTGAGGGTCTCGCCTTCGGTCAGTGCCAGCTTTACGTAAACCTTTTTCAAGTCAGCGTTTTGCAGACATTCTCCTAAGCCTTCCACAATGTATTTGCGGTTCTCGTTGGCGGCCATTTCGATCTTCACTTCTTGCTTGAACAGCTGATGGTCTTCATGGTCGTACACGGTGGCGGTCAGCGTGCCATCGATGTCGCGCAACAGGTCGGATGTGACGAAAACGCCGAAATCCTTTTGGTCGACCGAGAGCAACACAGGCGCATAAAGCGTTTTCAGTCGCTCTTGCATTATCTTTGGATTGCCGTAGTAGTCGATGGACGACCAAGATGTCACGGGCCAGGCATCGTTAAGTTGCCAATACAGCGTACCCATGTTGTAGGGCTTCGCCGTCCGGTGCGCCTCAATGGCAATCTCCATGCCGTAGGCTTGCGAGAGTTGGCTCAAATGCACATATTCCTCAAAATCTTTGGGTTGGGCATTGGGGTAATATCGTTGAATGAAGTCATCGATTTGTCGTGTGCCGCGTGCATGTTTCTGGTGCGCTGCAATGACTTTAGCTTTGGTGCTTAAAGGCTCATTTTGTGATATTTTTTCGAGTGTCGAATAGTCGGGATAGCTTTGGTAGCCATACTCGCTGTTGAAACGTCCCACTTTCTCGCGATACATCTCGTAGGGCTGCTCTCCCCACCAAACGCCCCAGTAGTGCACATCTCCTTCGGTTAAGCTTTCAGGTCGACCCCAGCCTTTCGAGGGGGAACTGGGCCAATAAGGTCGTGTGCCATCAAACTCAGCAACCGCTTGAGGCAGAATGCCTTCAAACAATCTATCATAGCCGGCTTTGATGGCTTTGTCGTCTTCCTCGCTCCAACCTAACGACTGTTGCCAGCCCCAATTGTAGTAGCCTTCGGAAATTTCGTTACCACCACACCACAAGGCCAACGACGGATTCGAAGCCAAGCGTTTCACTTGCTCCTCGGCTTCAATCCTGGCATTTTCAAGGAAGGCCTCATCGTAGGGATACATTGTGCCGGCATACATGAAATCCTGCCAAACCAAGATACCGAGTTTGTCACAAAGCGTGAAAAAGTCGTCGGAAGGATAAATGCCGCCGCCCCACACGCGAAGCATATTGAAATGCGCGTCTTTGGCTTGCTCCAAGAGACGAATTGTATGGTCAACATCATTCCAGGTCTCGATCATCTCCTCAGGGACATAGTTGGCGCCTTTGGCATACATCGGCACGCCATTCACCTTGAAATAGAACGCCCGCCCGATGCTGTCGGGCTTATCAATCATCTCAAAGGTTTTAATGCCAGACCATATTTTCTTGAAATCCAAAACCTTATCTCCGTCTTTTAAAAGAACGCCAAAGACATAAAGCGTTTGCTCGCCCATCTCGTTGGGCCACCACAACGCTGGATTTTCAATTTCAAAGTCCAGGATTTCATTTTGGATACCGCCATTAAGATGTATGGTTTTCTGACTGTTTTTCTCACCATTGACATAAATTTCTGCCACGTAATTCCCTTCAGCCTTGCTTTCCACATCAAGGCATAAACGCATCATAGCTATCTTGTTATCAATGTTTTCTGTGACAATATATGCGTTTTGCAATTTCGCATCCGACCAGCCAATCAATTCCACCCGTTTCCAGATGCCCACATTCTTGTATTTCGGTGCCCAGTCCCAGCCGTGCTGATAAGGTGCCTTGCGCGAAACGGCGTATTTTTCAGGCAGTTGCGGCTTATGTTGCTCATACAAAGCCAATTGTATGCTATCGTAACGAGGGAAATGCACTTCTAAAAGGTTGTCTCTTTTTTTCAGCAAGTCTTTCACATCGTGTTTCCAAGTGCGGAATTGGTTGTTGGCGAAAAAAAGGTCTTCACCGTTCAATTTCACTTCGGCGTATGTATCGATGCCTTCAAATTCCAACTCAATCACCTGTTTTTTAAGCAATTCCTTATCCACATCAAAACACAAGGTGTAGTCCCACGGATGGTCGGAAATCCATAAAAGGTCGTTTTCCACCGTGCCGAGATAGGGATGCGGTATGATGCCGTTTTCGTAAAGGCTCTGCTGCACCACCGAAGGCACATCGACTTGCATATTAATAGATAAGGTGTCGCCCGTGAGCGTCCAGCCTTGGTTGAGGAGTTGCGCAACGACGTTTTGTTTTTCGGCCGTTTGGCAACCGAATAATGCAAATAGCAATAAACTGATTAGATAGAACTTTTTCATAAGGTGCTTTTTTTTTGTATGCTTGCCGTCATTGCGAGGAGGAACGACGAAGCAATCCAGGCGAGAAAGTCTCTTATCTGGATTGCTTCGCCTTGCTCGCAATGACGCAGAGCGTCTAAATCATAAATTCTACCAAAGTGGAATGTAGAATCTCCTGCAACTCCGCCTTGTGTTCGGGTGCGGTCTGCGTGAACAGGAAGCCCCAGATGCTCATGGCGGGGTTCATGATGTCGCGGGTCTCCAGCACACCGTGGAAGTGCCGCTTGATACGCTCGAAGTCGAGCTTGCGGTTGGTGTCATAGGGCTTGTCCAAGACGACAAAGCTGAACACGTCGTTCTCGATGCCATTCCACATGGTGGCGTAGTCGGGGTGGGTACCTTCGAAGTAGGCCTGTACGGGCAACAGGTGGCAGGTGTGACGTGTGATGTCGTTGAGGCACATGCCAGCGAAACGCAACGGGTTGACCTCGATTGGGATGGCACGACCCGTGTTTTTGTCCACACGGAACTCCACATGCATCGGGAAGTTGCGCAGTCCCAAAGCACCGTTCAGGTCGATGCAGAACTGGTTGAAAGCGGGATAGTTGCTCTCAAAGATTTGCTTGCTCATGCAGTAGAGGCGGTCGCTGACGTCGGTCTCGCTTTTGAAAATGTGGTGGAAGATATTGATGATGTTGGGTTTGCCTTCGGCATCATAGTAGGCATCCACGGCGTACTCCTCACCTTCGATGAACTGCTCCAGTACAAATTTTTCGCTGCGCACTACAGTGTCGGGGAAGACAGCGCATTGTTTGGCGAAGTTGCGGTCGATGTCGTCCAGGGCGGCCTGCCATTCGGCCTTGTCGCGGACGATGTACACGCCCACGCTGAGGAAGCCTACAGCGGGTTTCAGCACGAGCGGCAAGGGCAGTTCGTCAGGGTTAAGGCTGCGCAAAGTCTTCATCTCAACTTCTTTATAATAGAAGTCGGGATAGATTTGCTGGCAGATACGGCGGAAAGCGACCTTGTCCTTCAGGATTTTCACCTTCTTCACTAGCTCTGAATCAGGCAGCTGGGCATAAAGCCATACCAAGGCGTTTTCGGAAACGGCATACAACTGATGGCTTTGCTCATATCTTTCAACGAAAGCCTTGTCGCCCAAGAGGTTCAGGTTGTGGCCTTGGCTTTTCAGTACCTCGGCCATGTCGTTATGCAAAACGGGGATTTGTTTTTCTTCCAAATAGGCCACCAATGGCGCCGATACGTATGGTTTTTCTAGAATTATCACAATATTAAATTTTAAATTTTGAATTTTGAATATCGCATTACCGAATAATATTCTGCGTCCTGTCAGGTCCATATGAAACGAATTTCACAGGCACGCCGACATATTTCTCGATGAATTGGATGTAATCCTCCAATTTCTGCGGAATCTTGCCCTCGATTTTCTGCTGCCAGCCAGGCATCTCGGTGTAAACGGGTTCCATGGTCTCGGTGCAGGCGGCGAAGGGCAGATGTTGGGTTTCCTTGCCATTGTAGCGGTAGGCGGTGGCGACCTTCAAGGTCTTGAACTCGTCCATCACGTCAGACTTCATCATCATCAGGTCGGTGACACCGCTGAGCATCACGGCATATTTCAACGCAGGAAGGTCGAGCCAGCCGCAGCGGCGCGGACGGCCGGTGGTGGCACCAAATTCGTGACCGTTTTGGCGGAGGCTTTCGCCTGTCTCATCAAACAACTCGGTAGGGAAGGGGCCCGTGCCTACTCGGGTGCAGTAGGCCTTGAAGATGCCGTACACCTTGCCGACACGGCTCGGGGCAACGCCCAATCCGGAGCAGACACCCGCTGCAATCACATTCGAAGAGGTCACGAAAGGATAGCTGCCGAAGTCCACGTCAAGCATAGAGCCTTGGGCACCTTCGGCCAACACTTTCTTGTCCGCGTTGAGGGCTTCGTTGATATAGTATTCGCCATCAACGAACTGGTATTGTTTCAGGTATTCTATGCCTTCGAACCACAGCTTTTCGTATTCGTTAAAGTCAACACCGTCAAGTTGGAAGCCTTGCATCTCGAAGCCGAGGCCTGCGATTTGCTGCAAATGGGTCTTCTTCAGACTCTCGTATTTCTCACGGAAGTCGGGCGAGGCGATGTCACCGATACGAAGGCCCTTGCGGGCGGTCTTGTCGGTATAGGTCGGGCCGATACCTTTTAGCGTGGTGCCGACTTTCATCTTGCCCAAAGCCTTCTCGTTGGCAGCATCCATGGCGCGGTGTGTGGGAAGAATGAGATGGGCACGGTTGGCGATGAGCAGCGTCTGGCGTAGGTCGAATCCGGCCTCGCGCAGGCCTTCAATCTCACCTTTTAATATATGTGGCTCAATGATGACGCCGTTGCCGATGAGGTTGATGCAACCTGGGGTGAGCACACCCGAAGGGATGTTGTGCAGCACGAATTTCCTGCCGCCAAACTCAATGGTATGCCCGGCATTGGGGCCGCCTTGGAAGCGGCAGACGATGTCATAATTCGGGGTGAGTGCATCGACGACCTTGCCTTTGCCCTCGTCGCCCCATTGGAGACCTAAGAGGATATCTATTTTGCTCATTTTCTTATGTTTATTTCTTTGTTTGTCGGCGTTTCGACAAGCTCAACGACCTTGGTCTTTGCAGGTCCCTGAGCCTGTCGAAGGGCCGTTTTACTTTTTCTTATGTCCATAAAATATCAACGAATGATGCGTGATTTCCACCCCTAGTTGTTCCTCGATGGAGCGTTGAATCTCCAACAAACGCGGGTCGCAGAACTCCATGACGGTTTCTGTCTCCAGGTCGATGAAATGGTCGTGCTGGCGGAACTTGTAGGAGCGTTCGTACTGTGCGCAGTTGTGCCCGAACTGGTGCTTGATGACCAAGCCGCAGTCCAACAGCAGGTCGATAGTATTATATAAGGTGGCCCGACTGACGCGGTATTTGTTGTCTTTCATCTGGTTGTACAGCGAGTCGATATCGAAGTGCCCGTTGGTGGAATAAATCTCCTTGAGGATGGCAAAACGCTCGGGTGTCTTGCGCAACTTCCGCCGTTGCAGGTAATCGATGAATATCTTCTTGACTGCCAGATAGGTGTTGTCGAATGAGTCTTTCATTTTCTCGTCGTGATGTAGGCGCAAAAATAAGAAAATTTTTCAGACCAATTCTAAATAACGAGCATTATTTTGACTCAATTGCTGTTTTTTCTCACCACCTTTTGTATGTCCTTGAGCTTGTTCAATTTGGCAATCAAGTCGTCAAGTTCCTTGGTGTTGTGCACGTAGATGGAGATGATGGCCTCCACCAAATCTTGCTTGGCCTCCATGTGGAGCATGTGAAGGTTGAGTTGCATCTCGTTCGACAACAGGTTGGTCATGCGGTTGAGCAGGCCTTTCGTGTCCAATGCCGTGATTTTCAGGTCGGCAAGGAAGGCGATTTCGCTCTTGGGCTGCCACTTGGCTTTCACGATGTTGTTGCCGAATCGTGCCGACAGTTGTATAGCCTTGGGGCAGTTGCTCCTATGGATTTGCAGCGGCTCGCCAGGGAAGTTGAAGGCGATGACGTCGTCGCCAGGTATGGGGTTGCAGCACGAGGAGACGTTGAAATCGAACTCGCCCGATGAGGTGATGGACGGTGTCTCATCCTTTTCCTTGCTGCTGTTGCCCAATAAACCAAAGGAGAGGAAACGAACAAAACTGCCGTTGGATTGCGGCTTTAGCACGCTGCGGATGACGCGTTCGTCGATTTTGCCGGTGGCCACTTGGTAGTAGAAGTCGATGGAACTGGTGAGGCCTTCGGAACTCATTATCTGGCTGCGGTTGGCTTTCGAGGGCTCCATGTCGATTTTGCGCATGATTTCCTCGTACTTCTGCTCACCCTCTTCACGGAAGGTGCGCCTGTATTCCTTGATGCCGCTCTTGAGCCTTGACTTGGCCGTGGCGGTGGCGAGGAACTCGAACCATTTCTCCTGTGGATGCTGTGATTCGGAGGTGATGATTTCCACCTGGTCGCCATTGTGTAGCTCTTGGTTGAGTTGGGTCAGCTGATTGTTGACATTGGCGGCGATGCTGTGGTCGCCGATTTCCGAGTGGATGTTATAGGCGAAGTCAAGCACGGTGGAGCCTTTGGGCAGCGAAATCATCTTGCCTTGTGGCGTGAAAACATGGATTTCGTCAGAGAAGAGGTCGAGCTTGAAGTTGTCGACGAACTCAATGGCGTTTTCTGATTCGTTGCTGATGAGGTCTTGAGCACGCTTCAGCCATTCGTCGAAGCCGCTTTCCGTCTTGTCGTCGTCAGTCTTGTATTTCCAATAGGCGGCGAAGCCCTTTTCGGCAATTTCTTCCATGCGTTGACTGCGGATCTGCACCTCCACCCAGTTGCCCGTCTGGCCCATCACCACGGCGTGCAAGCTCTCGTAGCCATTGGCTTTCGGGAACGAAATCCAGTCCTTGAGTTTCGAGGTGTAGGGACGGTAGCAGTTGGTTAAGGCGGCATAAATTCTCCAACACTCCATGCGTTCTTGCTCTTTGGGGCAGTCGGTGATGAAGCGGACGATAAAAGATCCGTACAGGTCTTCGAAGGCCAACTCCTTGTCCATCATACGTTTCCATACCGAGTTGACCGACCTCTCCTTGATTTCCGCCCTTGCCTTGATATCGTCTTTCTCCAGTTCCGACATGATGGGGGCGATGAAGTCGCGCAACTCACCCATGCGCTTGGCGCGCACGTCGTCCATGCGCTTGCGAATGTTGTTGTAGATGGTGGGGTTAGTGTATTTCAGTGACAGGTCCTCCAGCTCGATGCGGATGGCGTGGAGACCGAGACGGTAGGCGAGAGGCGCATAGAGATAGGTGGTCTCGGAGGCGATTTTCAGCTGCTTGTGCTTGGGCATTGAGTCCAAGGTGCGCATATTGTGCAGGCGGTCGGAGAGCTTGATGAGCACGACCCTGATGTCGTATGTGAGTGATGATATGACTTTCTTGAAGTTCTCGGCTTGCGCGCTCTCGGCACCCTCAAGGTTATCGAATTTGGTGAGGCCGTCCACCACGCGCGACACCTTCTCACCGAACATTTCCTTAATGTCGTCAAGCGTATATTGAGTGTCTTCCACCACGTCGTGCAGCAAGGCGCAGATGATGGAGGTGCGGCCCAATCCTATATCGTGGGCGGCGATGGTAGCCACTTCGATGGGATGGTAGATGTAAGGCTCGCCCGAGCGGCGGCGTTGGTCTTTGTGGGCCTCGCAGGCGAAATAAAATGCCTTATTGACTGCTTCCAGGTCTTGGACTTCCTTGCGGGTTTGCCATGCGTCAATGAGGCGCTGGTGTCGTCGCTCGATTTCTTCTTTCTCTTCTTTAGAATAGGTGTCGGGTAAAACAGGTGTCATACGTCATCAACTTTTTAGACTGCAAAATTAGGGATAATCCTTTATTTAATGTCAAGGAGTGATGATTTTTTTCCTATTTTTGCGCCCATAATGAAAAACATCCGAAATTTCTGCATCATTGCGCATATCGACCACGGTAAATCGACCTTGGCCGACCGCCTATTGGAACTGACCCACACGCTTAACGACAAGGAACTCGTCGACCAGGTGCTTGACGACATGGATCTTGAACGCGAACGCGGCATCACCATCAAGAGCCACGCCATCCAGATGAAATATCCCTACAAAGGGGAAACCTATACACTGAACCTCATTGACACCCCTGGCCACGTCGACTTCTCCTACGAGGTGTCGCGCTCCATTGCGGCTTGTGAAGGCGCTCTGCTGGTAGTGGATGCCACACAAGGCATTCAGGCCCAGACCATAGCTAACCTGTATTCTGCTCTTGAGCACGACCTCGAAATCATCCCCGTGATGAACAAGATTGACATGGACAGCGCCATGGTTGACATCGTGGAAGACCAGATGGTGGACCTCTTGGGCTGCGACCCGAGCGAGATTTTGAAGGTCAGTGCCCGCACGGGTGAAGGTGTGCCAGCCGTGTTGGATGCCATCGTGGAGCGCATCCCTTGCCCCAAAGGCGACCCCCAAGCACCGCTCCAAGCTCTCATCTTCGACTCGGTGTTCAACTCGTTCCGTGGTATCATCGCCTATTTCCGCATTATGAATGGCACCATGCGCACCAACGACTTGGTGAAGTTCTATGCCACAGGAAAGGAATACCATGCTGACGAAATTGGTGTGTTGCAACTGAAGCAAGTACCTAAGAATGAGCTTTCTGCTGGCGATGTGGGTTACATTATCTCTGGCATCAAGACCTCGAAGGAGGTCAAGGTGGGTGATACCATTACGCATGTTGAGAACCCCTGTGCTGAGCCGGTGGCGGGCTTCGAGAATGTGAAACCCATGCTGTTTGCGGGTATCTATCCCGTGGATGCGGATGACTATGAGGAACTGCGTGCTTCATTGGAGAAGTTGCAACTCAATGACGCTAGTTTGGTCTGGGAACCTGAATCTTCGGCAGCATTGGGCTTTGGCTTCCGCTGCGGCTTCCTTGGCCTGCTCCACATGGAAATCGTGCAGGAACGCCTCGACCGTGAGTTTGACATGGATGTCATCACCACGGTGCCTAACGTGTCGTTCAAGTGCTTCAAGACCGACGGCGAGATGATCGAGGTGCACAACCCCAGCGGTCTGCCTGAGGTGACGAAAATTGATCATATCGAGGAACCGTACATTATCGCACAAATTATATCGAAGAACGAGTTCACAGGTCCCATCATGACGCTCTGCATAGACAGGCGTGGTGTGCTGAAAAATCAGGTCTACCTTTCCACCGACCGTGTGGAACTGACTTTCCAGATGCCGCTGAGTGAAATCGTTTTCGATTTCTACGACAAACTGAAATCCATCTCGAAGGGCTATGCCTCTTTCGACTACCATATCGCCGGTTATCAAGATGCCGATTTGGTGAAACTGGATATCATGCTTAACGGCGAGTCCGTCGATGCCTTGTCCACTTTGATTCATCGTGGTCATGCCTACGACTTCGGCCGTCGCATGTGCGAGAAGCTGAAGGAATTGATTCCTCGTCACCAGTTCGACATCGCCATCCAGGCTGCCATCGGAGCGAAGATTATCGCCCGCGAGACGGTGCGCCAGGTGCGTAAGGACGTGACGGCGAAGTGCTACGGCGGCGACGTGTCCCGTAAGCGCAAACTCTTGGAGAAGCAAAAGGCAGGTAAGAAACGCATGCGTCAAATCGGCAATGTCGAGGTGCCGCAGTCGGCGTTCCTAGCTGTCTTAAAATTAGATTAATCCTTGTAGAGACGTGCCATGGCGCGTCTCTACAATCAACGATCAACAATTCAACGATCAACAATTCAACAATCAACAAATAAACTATGGAACACCTTATCCCTGCATGGATGTTAATCCCCTTCGCCGTGATGCTACTTTGCATTGCGGTTTTGCCATTGTTGCCTAAAGTAGGCGAGTGGTGGGAACACAATCTTCACAAACTCTATGTCTCTCTTATCCTTGGCGTGCCGGTGGCTATATGGCTTTGTGTGCACGGCATGAGCCACGAACTGATTCACCAAATGGTCTTCGACTATGTCCCCTTCATCTTGCTGTTGATGGCGCTGTTTGTTACCACTGGCGGCATCTGCATCAAGGGTGACCTTGTGGCAAAACCCCTCACCAACACTATCATCCTCGGCATCGGATGGCTTTTGGCATCCTTCATGGGTACCACAGGAGCGGCCATGTTGCTGATACGCTTGGTGTTGCAAACCATCTCGCAGCGTAAGTACAAGATGCACACTGTCCTCTTCTTCATCGCCATTGTGGCCAACTGCGGCGGCCTGTTGTCGCCCCTCGGCGACCCGCCCTTGTTCCTGCTGTTCCAGAAAGGCGCCAGCTTTGGATGGTGGATGCAGAATATGTTCCCTGAATGGCTTGTTACTGGCGTTTTGCTGCTGCTGGTCTATTTCTTGGTTGATACTTATTTTTACCGCAAAGAGCCTAAGGAAAACCTCGCAGCCGATGTTGCCCAAGAAGTGTCGCTGCAATTCTCAGGTCTCATCAATATCGTGTGGTTGCTTTGCATCATTGCCAGCACCATGTTCATCAACAAGACTTACATCCCCTCTATGGGAGGTGAACATGCTCCGTGGTATTTGAAACTTTTGCGCGAGTGGGTGTTTGTCGCCATCATTGTGTGCTCGTGGCTGACCACGAAGAAGAAGGCCCGTACCGACAACAACTATTCTTGGGTGCCTATCCTCGAAGTGGCCTGTGTCTTTGTCGGCATTTTCGCCACGATGACACCTGCCTTGATGTACCTCGAACAGATGAAAGAAACCATCCAAGCCTTTATCGGCCAGCCATGGCAGTATGTCTATTGCACTGGTATCCTGTCGGCTTTCCTCGACAATGCGCCTACCGCTATGGTGTTCAACTCCATGGCTCCTTTCGGTGACATCGTTGGCTTGGCCTCCGACCCATTCCTGAAAGCCATCTCAATGGGTGCTGTTTTCTTTGGTGCTTTGACGTATATCGGCAACGGCCCCAATTTCATGGTGAAGTCCATCGCCGAGCAGGAAGGCATCAAGATGCCGTCATTCTTCGGCTATATGGCCAAGTTCTCCCTCGTCGTGTGCTTGCCCATTTACGTTATCGTGCAGCTCATATTCATCTGATTAGCATAAAGGCATGTCCGACGGAATCCTATTCGAAATAGCAATGACGCTGTTGCCTGGTATCGGTGATATCAGCGGCAAGAAATTCGTGCAGTATTGTGGCAGTGCCGAGGCGGTCTTTAAGCAGACGCGCAAATCGTTGGAGAAGATATCTGGCATGAGAGAGGCTTCCATCGAAGCCATCTGCAAACCTAAGGAATACCTGAAACGGGCTGAGGAAGAGATTGACTTTGTCGAGAAGAACGGCGTCCAGCCTTTGTTTTTTCTTGATTCTGACTATCCGCGCCGTTTGCTGCAGTGTGACGATGCTCCGATGATGCTCTACTATAAAGGTAAGGCCAATCTCAACGCCAACCGTGTGGTGGCTATCGTTGGCACGCGCAACATCACCAACTATGGCAAGGAAAACTGCAATCAGCTGGTGGAAGATTTGAAAGATGACAATGTGTTGGTCGTGAGTGGATTGGCCTATGGAGTTGATACTTGCTCCCATAAAGCTTCGGTGAAAAACGGCATCCCTACTGTTGGGGTGATGGGTAGCGGCATGCAGCAAGTTTATCCCGCGTCGAATAAGAAACTGGCTTCGGACATGATAGAACAGGGTGGCGGCATTCTCACCGAATGTATGAGCGGCACCTTGCCCGACCGTGAGAACTTCCCGCGTCGCAACCGCATCATTGCTGGCATGGCTGATGCTGTGGTGGTTATCGAGTCGGCAATGAAAGGTGGCTCGTTGATTACGGCTGATTTGGCCAACTCTTACAACCGTGATGTGTTTGCCTATCCAGGCCGCGTCATGGACATCTACAGCCAAGGCTGCAACTACCTCATCCGCACCAACCGTGCCCATCTCATGGAGAATGTGCTCAACCTGCGTTATATCATGCGCTGGGACTCGGAAACCAAGACCGAAAAACAAACGGTGCTGTTTCGTGAGTTTACGGCGGAGGAGAAGCTAGTCATGGACTGCTTCGGCTCTAGTACGATGGTCAATTTGGACGACATCATCGTGAAGACCGAGATGCCGACGACGAAGATTGCGGCCATCCTGTTGACATTGGAATTCGACGGCGTGCTAATGGCACTTCCGGGCAAAAGATACCAGAAATGTTAGGCAAGGTCATCAAATCGACGGGTAGCTGGTACATCGTCCTCGACGAATCGGGACGACAGTGGGAATGCCGTCTGCGGGGCAAAATCCGTTTGGATGGGCTGCGTAGCACCAACCCCGTGGCCGTCGGAGATAATGTCCAGTTCGAGCAGGAACCAGGTAAGGAGACTGGAGTCATCAAGAAGATTGAGCCCCGCGACAATGTAATTGTCCGCCAGTCGGTCAATCTGAGCAAGGCCTCACATATCATTGCCTCCAACGTGGATTTGGCCATCGTGGTGGCCACCATCGCCCAGCCACGCACTTCCACGGGCTTCATCGATCGCTTTTTGGTCACTGCCGAAGCCTATCATATCCCCGCTGCCTTGGTTTTTAACAAATGTGACCTTTACACCGATGAGCAGATAGGGGAGATGTGCGTGTTGATGGAATACTACCAGAGTCTTGGTTACACCTCGTTTGGCGTGTCGGCCAAAACGGGCTTTCAAATCGACCAGCTCAAAGCTTTGATGCAGAATAAGATATGCCTGTTTTCGGGTCATTCTGGTGTGGGTAAGTCGGCCTTGGTGAAAGCCCTTGACCCATCGTTGAATATCCGTATTGGTGAGATCTCGGATGTCCATGAAAAAGGCAAGCATACGACTACCTTTGCCGAGATGCATCATCTCGATTTCGGTGCGTGGATTGTCGATACCCCTGGTATCAAGGAATTTGTGCTGTACGACCTTGAAAAAGAGACCCTTGCGCAGCGTTTTCCCGAGATGCGCAACCTAATGAGCGAGTGCCGTTTCGCCAACTGCACCCACACCCACGAACCAGGCTGTGCGGTGAAGGCTGCCGTAGAGAACGGAGACATCGCCGATTGGCGTTATGTGAATTATATGAGAATGATGACGGATGAAAGCCATGATTCCGTCAAAGACGAATCGTAGGGACGCATCGAATGCGTCCGCCTGTAGAGACGCAATGCTTTGCGTCTCATAAAAAATGAGGAAATATGAGAATCGCCCTATTTGGAAAAACCATCGCCCCTGAAAACGGGGAATATATGCGGCAATTGTTTGTGAAATTGTCTGAAAACCAAGTGGGAATGACCGTTTATCGGCCATTTGCCGAGATGATTAAAGGTTACGTCCCCGAAGGTGTGCAATACGATGTTTTCGATTCACATGCCGACCTGAACGCCAACCTGATGTTCTCCATTGGCGGAGACGGAACGATTTTGGACACGGTGCCTTTCATCCTCGATTCAGGCATGCCTCTAGTAGGCATTAACATGGGGCGCTTGGGTTTTCTTTCTAGCCTCTCGAAAAATGAAATCGGGCAAGCTGTCGACAGCGTGCTTTCGGGCGAATACAGCGTTGAGCAGCGCACCCTTTTGGAATTGGTGTTGCCACAAAATGTTTTTGGCGACGTGCATTATGCCCTCAACGAGTTGAACGTCATCCGTAACCCAGAACATAGTCTGTTGGCTATCAAGGTGTTTGTTGACGATGTCTATCTCAACACATATTGGGGCGACGGCATCCTTTTGGCCACCCCGACAGGCTCCACAGCCTATTCGTTGAGTGCCGGCGGTCCTATCATTGCACCGAATGCGAAAAATTTTGTCATCACACCCATCGCCACGCACAATCTGACGGTGCGCCCCGTGGTCATCCCAGACGACAGCGTCATCCGCATTCAAGTGGAGGGACGCGAGAAAAAATTTGTCTTCAGCATGGACTCCAGAAGCTGTACCTTAGACACTTCCGTGCAGCTTGAGGTGCGCAAGGCTGGTTTCTGCCTCAACCTTGTCAGGATGCGCAACGAGGACTTCTTTGGCACCATTCGCAACAAATTGATGTGGGGAAAAGACAATAGAAACTGATTTCTTTCGTTTTCATTGGAAAAATTCATATTTTTGCAGTTTCAAATTATGTATAGAAGATTTCGTTTTTTATTGATACTGAGTTGTTTGGCTGTTTTTTCACAGGTCCAAGCCCAATTTAACGACCCTAAAACACTTGAAATAGGGCCGCATGTTGGCGTGAGTTATTACATGGGTGACCTCAACCCGATGAAGCCTTTTGCCCAGTCGCAGTTGCAATATGGTGGCCTTGTGCGTTACAATTACAATAACCGCTGGACTTTCCGTTTCGACTATTCGCGTGCCAAGGTGACTGCCTCCGACGAGGTCATCAAATGGCGTCCCGAGCGTGGGCTGAATTTCACGTCCACCATCAACGATTTCAGCCTCGTGGCGGAGTTCAATTTCATTGAGTATTACACAGGCAACCCGAAAAAGAATGTGTCGCCCTATATCTTTGGCGGTATTTCGGTGTTCCAATATACGGTTTACACCACGGTGGGTGGTGAACTTGTTAATCTGAGCGATTATGCCACTGAGGCCCAGGACCCTAATGCGAAGTGGTACAACAAGATGTTTGGCAAGACCAGTCCTGTAGGCGTTTCGATACCTTTTGGCATGGGTGTGAAGTTTTCGCTGTCGCGCCACATGGCCGCTACCATCGAATGGCGCATGCAGAAAACTTTCACCGATTACCTCGACGATGTCGCCAAGGTGTATCCCAGTGAACACGCCATCTATACTGCCGAAGACGGTACCAAATACGACCTGACTGATCCGACAGGCAGATTCTTGGCTGGTCAGCAGCGTGGCAATTCTTCATTCAATGACTGGTTTGGCATGGCGCGTGCCTCGCTGACCTGGAAATTCAACCTGCCCGACGGCAGAGGCTGTAACCTTAGCAAATTCTGACCATGGAACTGAAAGACCAACTGATGCAACAAATCGACCGCGAGCGTCTACCGCAGCATATCGCCATCATCATGGACGGTAACGGACGCTGGGCCAAGGAACGTGGCAAGCAACGCCTTTTTGGTCACCAAAGTGCCATCCAGTCGGTGCGTGAGGTGTCGGAGGCTTCGGCAGAAATCGGTGTCAAATATCTGACGCTTTATGCTTTCTCCACCGAGAACTGGAACCGTCCCTTGGCAGAAGTCAGCGGATTGATGTCGTTGCTGGCCACGACCATCACAAAAGAGGTCAGCACGATGAACAAAAACAGTATCAAGCTGAACGCCATCGGTGACTTGAAGAGTCTGCCTGAGGCCAACTACAAGCAATTGATGCAAGCTATAGCCGACACGAGCCACAATACTCGCATGACCTTGACCCTGGCCTTGAGTTATTCTGGTCGTTGGGACCTCATGCAGGCTACGCGCCGCATGGCAGAGGATGTTGCACAAGGTAAGCTACAACCCGATGCCGTCAACGATACCTTGATTTCGTCCTACCTCTCCACGGCGGGCATGCCCGACCCCGAGCTGCTCATCCGCACTAGTGGTGAGGAGCGCATCAGTAACTTTCTGCTGTGGCAGCTGGCTTATTCCGAATTGTATTTCACCCCCAAATATTGGCCCGACTTCCGCAAGGCCGACCTTTACGAAGCGATTTTGAACTATCAACATCGTGAGCGCCGCTTTGGGAAGACCAGTGAGCAAGTGACCAAAAAATGATTGTTAGACCTATGCGATTGAGATATTTACCCATAATGCTGTTCCTCGTGGCGGCCCTTGGCTTCGGGGACAGCGCCTTCGCCCAAATCCAAATCGGCGACGATCTCTCGGAAATCGATTACGGCCGTCCCAAAAAATATGAGATAGGCGGTGTCGTTGTCGAGGGCGCCAAGTATGTCGACGGCTCGATGCTGAGCATGATTGCCAATTTGAGGGTGGGCGAGACCATCTCCATCCCGGGTGATGAAATCTCGAACGGCATACGTAAGATCTGGGAACAAGGGCTTTTTGAGGACGTGGCCATTAACGCTACCGACTTTGTGGGTGACAAGGTCTTTCTGCAAATCGTCATCAAGGAGAAACCGCGCGTGTCGAAGTTCTCGTTCAAGGGCATCAAAAAAAGCGAGGCCGACGACATCCGCAACAAGATTAACCTCTCGCGCGGCGACATCGCCACCGAACACCTGCTGACTAAGACCACTCGCATCATCGAGGATTTCTATTTCGAAAAAGGCTTCCTCAATGTGGATATCGACATCCAACAGATTCCCGACACCCTTCGCGAGAACTACGTTGACATGATTATCAACGTCAACAAGGGCGAGAAGGTGAAGATTGGCAAAATCAACGTGATTGGCAATGAAAATCTTTCAGAGGGCCAGGTGTTAGCGGCGATGAAGGAGACCAAGCAACGTGGTCATTTCGACCCCTTGGATCCTATCGGACCGCTGTTTGTGAACACCATCGCTGACATTTTCACCCTGCATCCGATGAGAGCCATCAACGGTGTGGAGGAGTATTTCTACGACAACTACCGCCCCCGCATCATGAAGAGCTCGAAATACATCGAGAAAAACTACGAGGACGACAAGAAACACATCATCGAGAAATACAATGCCAAGGGCTATCGTGACGCACGCATTATCAGCGACTCGGTGTATCGCATTGACAATACCAACCTCGGCATCGACATCGTCGTCGAGGAAGGCAACAAATACCACTACCGTAACATCACTTGGACGGGTAACACCAAGTATACCGCCGAGACCCTCAACTCCGTTCTGGGTATCAAGAAAGGCGACGTATATAATAAGGAGTTGCTCGAAAAGAACCTGAACTATAGCGAGACCAATCTTGACATCAGTTCGTTGTATATGGATGATGGCTACCTCTTCTTCCGCGTCGACCCTGTGGAAGTGTCCGTCGAGAACGACTCCATCGACTTGGAAATCCGCATCACTGAAGGGAAGCAGGCCCGCATCAGCAACGTGACGCTATCGGGCAATACCAAGACTTACGACCATGTAGTGCTGCGTGAGTTGTACACCCGTCCCGGACAGCTGTTCAGCCGTAGCGACGTGGTGCGTTCCGTGCGTGAGTTAGCCACCCTCGGCTTCTTCAACCAGGAGTCCATCAACCCCGACGTGCAACCCAATCCTTCCGACAACACCGTCGACATCAACTACTCCGTAGAGGAAGCTGCCGCTGACCAAATCCGCTTCTCGGCTGGTTTCGCCGCGGGCTACCTGATGCTGGAAGCTGGCTTGCAGTTCTCCAACTTCTCGATGCGCAACCTCTTCAACAAAAAAGCTTGGAGGCCTTTGCCGATGGGTGATGGACAGAAGCTCTCGCTGAATGTGACTACTTTGGGCCGTTACTTCATCCAATATGGCATTTCGTTCACCGAGCCTTGGTTGGGAGGCCGCAAGCCCAACGCACTCTCGGTATCGTTTTACCAATCGTTCTACTCCAACAACAAGGAAAGGAAAGATGACGATTACGGCTACTTCCACATTACGGGTGCCAGCGTTGGATTTGGCCGCCGCTTGACTTGGCCTGATGACTATTTTGCATTGAATCATGGCTTGAACTTCAAGCGTTACAGCCTTCACAATTACACTAACTATTTGAACGTGGGCGATGGCAACGGTAGGTTCAACTTGATCAGTTATACTATCGTGCTGTCGCGCAACTCGGTCAGCCAGCCCATCTATCCGCGTAGCGGCTCCGAGTTCCAGCTGGGTCTTGAAATCACGCCGCCGTATTCCTTGTTTAGCAACAAGGACTACTCGACCATGTCGGATAACGATAAGTACAAGTGGATCGAAATGCACCGTTGGACCTTCAAGGCGACTTGGTTCACCGAACTCTACGAAAAACTCGTGTTGATGACCCGCGTGCGCTTCGGCTATTTGGGCCATTACAACAGTCAAATCGGCCCCACACCTTTCCACCGCTACTTCCTTGGCGGAGATGGCTTGAGCAACTATTCGTTCGACAGCCGCGAGCTAGTCGGTATGCGTGGTTATGCCAACAACTCGTTGACGCCTAACTTCTACAGTGGCGCCAACAGCGGTGGCGATATAATGACGAAATACACTTTGGAATTGCGTTATCCGCTCTCGCTGAATCCGCAGGCCACCATATATGTCTTGACTTTCCTCGAAGCCGGTAACTGCTGGCTCGGGTTCAAGAACTTCAACCCCTTCGACGTGAAACGCTCGGCAGGTCTTGGCGTGCGCATCTATTTGCCCATGTTCGGATTGCTCGGTCTCGACTGGGGCTACGGCTTCGACAACGTCTACGGCACCACGGGCAATAATCATAGTCAGTTCCACTTCTCTATCGGTGGCTCTATTGATTAGTTGAGAGTTTAGAGTTGAGAGTTTAGAGTCAGTGGTTAGTTTAAAGTTAAGAGTTAGGAGTTGGACACGCTTTGCGTCATTGCGAGGAGGAACGACGAAGCAATCTAGAGAAGGAGTTGTCAATTATAAGTTAATGGTTAGAAGTTGAATCATTGAATTTTGAATTTTAAATCTTGAATCCGTTTTTGGAACGATTATTGATAAAAGCAAGAAGAAACAACAACACAATAATACAATGAAAGCATTTAAAACCTTGATTTTGACCGCTGCTTTGGTTTGTGGCGGCATCATGACTGCCAATGCGCAGCTTGGCGGTGGACAGAAGATCGTGTATGTCGATTCCGAATACATCATGGAAAACATTCCGGAATACGGCGACGCCCAGCAAGAACTGAACGCCCTTTCGTCAAGATGGCAAAACGAAGTGAAAGCTATTTACGACAAGGTGTCGGAGATGTATAGCAAGTACCAGACCGAGATGCTTCTCCTTTCCGAGGACCAAAAGCGCGCCCGCGAGCAAGCCATCGTCGACAAGGAACAGGAAGCCAAGAACTTGCAGATGCAGTACTTTGGTGCCGAAGGCCAACTCTATCAAAAACGTACCGAGTTAATTCAACCCATTCAAGAGAAGGTTTACACCGCCATGAAGGAAGTGGCCCAAACCAAGAATTATGCCTTCATCCTTGATTTAGCTTCTGGGACTTCCATCCTCTATGCCAACGACAGGAACGACGTCAGCGACGAGGTGCTTGACCAACTCGGCAATGTAATGCAAACCGTGCGCCGTGAAGACCGTCGTAAGGCTTCGCAAGGCAACATGGGTGGCACTGGCGGTGGCGTTTCCAATAACAACAAGGGCAACAACAGCTCGAAAACCGTTAAACCCAAGAAATAAAGGATTGTTAGACGGATGAACGCAAATTATTTGTATCTTTGCGGCTCAAATGTTAGATAATTTAGAGTTAAATTATTAAAAGTCAATAAAATGAAAAGAGTATTCAAAGTTTTGTTTTTGGGTGTCGCCCTCTTCGTGATGAGCGGAGTGGCCCAGGCCCAAGTGAAGATTGCTCATGTCAACACAGCTGAAGTTCTCGACGCTATGCCCGATAAGGCTAAGGCTGAGAAGGACTTGGAGAAGTACTACGGTGAACTCCAGACCCAGCTCCAAAACATGGCCAAGGAGTATCAAACCAAGCTGCAGGAATACGAAGCCAACCAGGCTACGATGTCGAATCTGGTGAAGCAGTCGAAGGAAAAGGAAATCGTCGACCTCCAGACCCGCATCCAGCAGTTCCAAGCCAGTGCCGAGCAGGAGTTTGAAGGCAAGCGCGCCGAATTGCTCGCTCCTATTTTGGAGAAGATCCAAAACGCCATCAACGCTGTGGGTAAGGAAAAGGGCTATACCTATATTCTCGACCTCGCCACGGGCGCTGCCGTCTATGTCGGCACCGATGCCGTTGATTGCACCCCAGCTGTGAAAACCAAATTGGGCATCAAGTAAGGAATAATGACTTGATCTGAAAACAGCCGACTCGTTGAGCCGGCTGTTTTTTTGTTATTGTATGTTCTCGCGCTTGACTTTGGCGAAGCGCAGCAGCTTTATTATGCCCAGGGGCTTGTGGTCGTCTTTCTTGGCGAGGTTCAGGTAAAGCCCGAACTTCTTTATAATCGGTATCTTGAAGGTCTCGACGAACTCAATGAGGGTGCCGTCGGGGTCTTCCACATAGGTGAAATGGCCGTTGGCATCGCCCATGCCGAAGTCGGCACCACTGTCGCACACAAAAGGATGCCCCATTGCCTCAGCCTCTTTTTTGATGGCGTCCATATTGCGCACGTCGAAGCAGAGGTGGATAAATCCCGGGTCGCCCCAATAGCGTCTTTCGTAGAGTTTTTTGCCGGGGCCGTCGACACTTTGGATGAGCTCAAGGTGTGAGGTGCCCATGAGACTGCTCAGTGGCCCTTCGATGGGCTTGGAACGTTCGAGGATGACGCGACGCAACGTGTTTTTCCCGCCTTCGAGGGCTTCAAAGTCTTCGAATACTCCCGTCTGGTCGAGAATCACCTTGTCGTACCCCAACAGCTTGGTGTAGAAAGGCAGGGAACGATCGATGTCGCTGACACCAATGACAGCACCGTTGGCGCCGCCCGTCAACAACGTCTTGTCATCAACGAAAACATAATCGTCCTGCTCGATTTGGAAGAGGTTGCCGTAGAGGTCTTTCATGAAAAACTGCCGCTGTCCGGTGGGCGAGGTGTTGATTCTGCTAATGATGTCAAGGCCTTTATTAACAAAGGTATTGTACGCCATTTCAATGTCAGGAGTCTTCACTTTGGCGATGAGGATGCCGAGGTCGCCTAATTTGACGGGCTCTTTCAGGTGGTTGAGTTCTCGGCCTTTAGGTTGCCAGATTTCGAAGCCGCCACCGCCACGGATGTTGACGGCGATGCCCGAACGACGGGGCTGGGGTTTGCCACCCGTGTAGGGAAGCATGCGCTCGGCTACACCTTCGTCGTCGACGATTTTGATTTGGAAGCCGAAGTTGTCGTAGTACCATTTCCAGGCTTGGACGAAGTCGTCGACTCCGATGCCCACTTGCTGTATGCCACAAATGATTTTCTCTTTCATGATAGTTCGTTGTTTGTCGGCGTTTCGACAAGCTCAACGACCTAGGTCCCTGAGCCCGTCGAAGGGCCGTACTATTTTATGTAGCCGATATTTTTCTAGACAGTTTATAATACAAAGGTAAGCAATATTTGTGAATATGAGCCATCAAAAGCTCTGTTTTCCCAATCAGTTTTCTGTGTTTCTGCCGTTTGATGGCGCGTACGGCAATAGCACCGCACTTATCCACGTCGAGGCCATTGGCTTGTCCAGCATCCATCTTGGCGTGGGCCGTGCCGTCACCGTGCAGGGCACTCTTGCTGATTTGCGTGTTGATGCGTCCCGGGATAAGGAAGGTGACGCCAATGTTGTCGTATTCCAGCTCCAGCGATTCATAGAACCCGAACAAGGCATGCTTGGCAGCGCAGTAGGCCGAACGCAGCGGGAAACCGAACAGGCCTGATAGGGAAGTGGTTACGCTGAACTGCACATGCTCCTTGGCGAGAATCATCGCCTTGAACTTCTTCACGAGATACACTCCGCTGAGGAAGTCGATTTTCAGGATTTTCTCATCCACCTTGATGTCGGTGTCGAAGGCCTTTTCGCGTTGCGAGATACCCGCGTTGAGCACAAAGAGGTCGATGGTGACGCCTTGTTCCATGACATAGTCATAGAGCCGGTCGATGGAGGCGTAGTCGTCGAGTTGGGTCTCGGTAGCCCATGCCTTCACTCCGTATTGTTCGCACATCTCCTTGGTTTTGTTGAGGTCGTCGATGCCGAGGCCGGTGAGGATGATGTGGCAGCCTTCTTGGGCCAAGTGTAGGGCGATGCTCTGCCCAATGCCCGTGCCGCCGCCAGTGATGAGGGCTGTTTTATTTTTGAGGTTTAGCATTTCTTGCAGGTTTTCAACGCTGCAAAGATAAAAATAATTCCTTCATGCTGGGATAATCAATATATTTACTAATTTTGTGGCTCGCAAAATTGTCGTTGTGAGGGCAGACACGTGGGTCAGCCCCTACAACTCTAAACTATCAACTAAATATGGATATATTTGAAAGAATATCAAAAGATTCCGGTGGCCCGATTGGGCAATACCGTGAACGTGCCGACGGTTATTTCGCATTCCCACGCCTGGAAGGCGAGCTGGGACCGCGCATGGTCTTCAACGGCAGGGAGGTGCTCTGCTGGAGCTTGAACAACTATCTAGGCTTGGCCAACCACCCTGAAATTCGTCGTGTGGATGCCGAAGCGGCCGCCAAATACGGCCTTGCCGCCCCCATGGGTGCCCGTATGATGACGGGTCACACCCGCATGCACGAGCATTTCGAGCATGAACTGGCCGACTTCGAGAAGAAGGAAGCCGCCTACCTGTTCAACTTTGGTTATCAAGGTATCGTGTCGACCATCGACACCTTGACCAGCCCTCACGATGTCATCGTTTACGACAACGAGGCCCATGCCTGCTTGCTTGATGGCATCCGCTTGCACATCGGCAACAAATACAAATACCGCCACAACAATATGGAAGACCTTGAGAAGAAACTGAAGGTTGCTACTGAGGTCGTGGCCAAGACGGGTGGTGGCATCCTCGTCATCACCGAGGGCGTTTACGGCATGACGGGAGCTTTGGGCGACCTTGCTGGCATCGTGGCCCTGAAGAAGAAATACAGTTTCCGCATCCTCATTGATGACGCCCACGGCTTCGGTGTGATGGGCCCCAACGGTCGCGGCACGTCAGAACACTTTGGCGTGATGGACGACATCGATATCTACATCGGTGCCTATGCCAAGGCCATGGCCATCATCGGTGGCTTTGTGGCTGGTCCGAAGTATGTCATTGAATATCTACGCTATAACATGCGCTCCCAGATGTATGCCAAGAGTTTGCCGCTGGCTATCGTTGAAGGCTGCGAGAAGCGTCTGGAGATTATCCGTAGTGCCGAGGGCGATGCACTCCGCAAACAGCTTTGGACGGTGACTCGTGCCTTGCAGAAAGGCTTCCGTGACCTGGGGTTCGACATCGGTCCTGCCGAGGCTTGCGTGACACCGGTGCACGTGCAGGGAGACGTGGTGCAAGCCACCAACATCGCCATGGACCTGCGCGAGAACTACAAGATTTTCTGCTCGGTCATCACCTATCCCGTCATCCCCAAGGGCATGATCATCTTCCGCATCATCCCGACGGCAGCCCACACTATGGACGACGTGAACTACACGCTGAAGGCTTTTGCCGAGGTGCGTGAGAAACTCGACAAGGGCTTCTACGACGGTACAGAAGTCCCCAATATGAGGATTGAATAATAATAGTCGATAACAACAAAGAGAGCGACAATTGTCGCTCTCTTTTTGTGTTATTGGAATATTTTCCCTATCTTTGCATTTTCGTAAACACGGATAATCACAAAAATAGGATAATATGATACTCATAAAGCAAGCAGGTGTTTATGTTAACATCTTGAATTGCAAGCTCAAGAAGCACCTTTCTGAGGTGTTCAAGAAGAATGGCGTTAACCTGACGGCGGAGCAATACCTCGTCATGGACACATTGTGGAATGAAGGTACGCTCACCCAGCAGGCCATCGCCTTCATCATCCAAAAAGATAAGAACTCGGTGACGCAATTCATCGACAATCTGGAGAAAAAAGGTCTTGTCGCGCGCTCCGTTTCCCAAGAAGACCGCCGTGTGAACAACATCGTCGTGACCGAGGCAGGCATGGCACTCAAAGACTCCACCAAGCAACTTGCTATCGACACGATGAACAAGGCAATGGAAGGCATTCCCGAAGAGGATGTGCAGACCTGTGTGGAAGTGATGAAGAAAGTTTGCGCTAATATTTGACGGTTTTCTGGATTTTTTTGTCGGTTGGTATGATAATTGGTTGCAAAACTTCGTTATAAACTTTAATCTCATATTTTTGTACCCCAAAATTTTTCAATGAAATGAATAGAATGATAAGATTTTTGATGGCCCTGCTCGCATTGGCCTTGGTCATGCCTTCGTGCAACAAAGGCCCTGGTGAAGGCGGTGCTGGCACAATACAAGGCTTCGTGAAATTGGTGCATCATCCCGACGATGACTTCACCCTGACGCCCGACACCATGCCCGCAGCCAAGACGGATGTCTTTATCGTTTACGGCGATGAGGCTTACTTCGGAGACGATGTGGAGACAGGTTTGGACGGCATGTATCGGTTCGAGTATCTCTTACCAGGCAACTACACGGTTTTCTCGTATTCCACCTTGCCCTCTGGCGAGAAGATTGCAGAAAGTGAGACGGTGGAATTACAGCGTGGCGCAACGGTCAATGTGCCGACGATTTACATCCATGACGGCAAGGCCTTCGGCACTTCCATTGTTAAGGGACAAGTGCATGCCACTTTTTATCATAACGGCAGTTACCGTGGCGAGGGCTGGGCTTGCGAGCATCGTGTCTACATCCGCAGGGTGGGTGAGGACTTGCCTTTCAACGACACCCGTGTGGGCCCCGACGGCTATTTCGCCTTCCAGAAGCTACAACCGGGCAACTATGAGGTTTTTACTGTCACTGACGATATCAACACGGAGATTCCCGAGTTTGTCTTCCAGAGTATCTCGGTGGAGGAAGCGGGACAAATCTATACGGTTGAGGAGATGTTTGAGGTGATAATTAATGTATAACAAGGTGGGGCCTTCGACAGGCTCAGGCACCCTCAATCTAAGAAGAAACAAGGTCCCTGAGCTTGTCGAAGGGCCGTCTTAAAACGAAACTTAAATAAACGATGAATATGAAACGATTAGTAATATTGATGGCGTTTTTCGCCCTAAGCCTCGGCACCTTCGCACAATCGGTGTCGGAAAGCACCATCTCCAAGCGTGAGAACCGCAGAGGTATGGTGTTGAAGGAGTGGAATACTCCCGCTGGCGACAAGCGCGCCTTCCTTGACCGCAAGACGACCTATGACGAGTTTGGCCGCAAGATTGAGGAAATCGAATATGCCAGCTACGGTCAAAAGTGGCGTGTGGTATATGAATATCCCGCCAACAGCGACATCACGGCTAAAGTGACACGTGAAATCGAGTACAACGACCGCGACAAGGTGGTGCGCATCCGCAAGTATGAATACGATGAGGATGGTTCCAAGCTGCGCCAGCTCAACTACTACCCGAACGGGAAGCTGGAGTCAGTGAAGACCTTCGAATACGTGCCCAAATAAGGCCTCATGGAGGAGATTCTCGGCATAGTGCAAGGTATGGCGCCCATCACGCTCGACGAGATGAGCGGCGTGAAGCTGATGAACCGCATCGACACGAAATATGTGGTGACGGAGACGCAGCTGCGCGATATCCTCATGCGCATCCGTGATGTCTACTATGCCCAGGAGGTGGAGGGAAACCGCCTGTCGCCCTACAGCACAGTGTATTACGACACCCCCGACCTGACGATGTACCTCATCCACCACGACCGTCACTTGGTGCGCGACAAGGTGCGCGTACGTACTTATGTCGACTCCCACCTGACCTTTTGCGAGGTGAAGCACAAGAACAACAAAGGTCGCACGAAGAAGAAACGTATTGAGGTTGAACCCATTCCTAACATCCTTGACAATCCCGAGGCGGTGGCGTTTTTGGCGGAGAGACAGCCTTATCCCGTTGATTCGCTGAGCCCGCACCTTATCACCATTTTCGATCGTTTTACCTTGGTGAACTTCGACAAGACCGAACGCCTCACCATCGACTGCAACCTGCGTTTCGAGAACCTGCGCAGTGGCAACAAGGCCTCGATGAAGCCCCTTGCGGTGATGGAGCTGAAACAAGACGGACGCGCCCATTCTTTACTGAAAGATGTGCTTTTCGACATGAGAATCAGGCCGTTCAAGGTCAGCAAATACTGCATCGGCACCTGCCTGACCCGTCCTGAGGTGAAACAGAATCGGTTTAAGAAAAAACTTAGGAGGATAGAGAAGCTTAAAGCTGTCAGCAATCAGCCATCAGCAGTCAGCTTAGTTGAACTATGCTGATAGCTGAATGCTGAAAGCTGAAAGCCAACAATTAAACGATTAAACAAATCGAAGATTCAACGAAGTTAATCAACAATTCAACAAATATGAACCTACTACAAATCAACCTACAGGACTTCGACCCTGACATTGCCCGCGAATTTGGCGACGGCTCTACAGGAATGGATTTTTTAGGGGTGTCGCTCTTTGATGCCCAAAGCCTTTGGACGATGCTGATCCGCTTCGTTTTCAACTTCCTTGTCTGCTGGGTCATCATCCATTTCTTCTATTACAAGAAGGCCAACCGCAAGGATTATTATTTCACCTTCCTGATGTTTGCCGTGATCATCTTCTTTATCATCTCGCTGATGGAGAACATGAAGATGAATATCGCTTACGCCTTGGGTCTCTTCGCCATCTTCGGCATGATACGTTACCGAACGGAGACTATCAAGATACGTGAGATGACTTACCTCTTCGTGGTGATGGGCTTGAGCATCGTCAACGGCATGGCGCTTTCGACAAGCTATTCCGAACTCATCATGGTCAACCTGTTGGCGGTGTTGATGGTGTGGATCCTCGACGGCACGAAGATTTTGAAGCACACGGCCACGAAGATTGTCCTCTACGACCGCATCGAAAATGTCAAGCACGGCAAGGAGGAAGAACTGAAGGCCGACCTTATCGAGCGCACGGGCCTCGACATCTCTAAAGTGGAGGTGGGGCATATCGACTACCTGCGTGACGTGGCCTTCGTGAAGGTGTATTACAAGCCGATTAACGATGAGGTGAATACCATAGACACTGTTACGAAACTGAAAGATTTCAACGAGTAGTGAAACGACTGTTGTTCATAGCGTTGGTGTTGGCCTCGGTGGCGGCCTTCGGCCAAAGTAAGCGCACGACCGACTTTGGCGGCATCGTCTCCGCTGAAGGCGAGATAGGCTTGGGCGGTCCGTGGGGCTTGTCGGTGGAGGAGGAGCTGCGTTTCGACCACAACTTCACCCAGTTCGACCGTTGGCTCAATTCGGTGGGGGTGGACTATACCTGCCTTCACAACCGCATGAACATCGGCCTCACTGGTGACTACATCCGTCGTCACAATGATAAAGGCTATTTTGAGAACCGAGGCAGAATCGGATTGCAGGTGACCTATACCGAGGAGTTTCGCCGTTTCAAGTTCCAGGTGCGTAGCAAGTTGTTGGGCACTTTCTTTGACGAACACACGGGCGAACATCGCGTCAATCCGAGGTTATATTGGCGCAATCGCTTTAAAGTCAGCTATCAGAGGCCCAACAGTCGCTTCAAGTACAGCCTCTCGGCGGAGTTGTTTTGGCTCACCAACGACCCCAAGGGCAGCTTTGTCGACAACATTCGCACTGTGTTTGCCGTTGACTACCGCTTGGCACGGCGATATTCGCTCTCGGCCTTTGTCCGCATGGATAATGATTTGCAAGTAAAAGAACCAGTTGATAGGTTCTTTTTGGGTTTGACTTTGAAGGCGAAGTATTGATACTCCTTTATAACTCTCCAAGTTGAACTTACAATGTTATTATCAACTTTTTCCTTCTACCTTTCAAAAAACAATGTATCTTTGCCCCCAGCAAATCGAAACGAAAGTCTAACAAATTATCCGCCAATGAACAAATAACCTCCCGAGAACATAGATAAATGAAATAGCGTTAGCTTGGGGGTGTATCATTTGTTCATACCATACTGTTCAGAAATTCTAAGGCGGTCATAAAAGGAATGTCGCAAAACTCAGCGTAATCTCGTCCGTTGTTGGTGACGATGACATCACAACCATTGGCTTTAGCGCATTGGTATTGCAACATGTCTTCAAAATCACCCACGGGTCCAAACGCTATACCTTTATAATATTGTTTATCGTCTGTCGGAAGTATCTCGATAGCATCGGATAGATTACCAAAAACTTGATGGATTTCTTCTTTTGTGTGGTGGCGCAAGAGATAGGATAAGGTTGCGAAAGTAATAACTGAAGCACATGTTTGGATATGCCCTGCACGACAAAGGTCCAATAATAAATTAGCCTCAGCCCCATGTTTGCGAAACTCTATGGCATCCATTAAGATGTTCGTATCAAGAAAAACGCGCTTCATCTCAAATGCTTTTCAATAATATAGAATGTCCTTTCGTCCATATCATCTTCTGTCAGATGCAGGCGTGTAGCTTCCGAGCGTTGTTCATCGGTTAGGCGGTTCCATGCTTCATGTCTATCCCATTCATGCCTGATGGAGGCGTGTTCACGAAACCATTTTGTTTTTGGCGATTCAGGGATGTTTAGTTTTTGCCGCATTGCTTCAATGTCATTCTCTGGCTCATCCATCGTTTCTATCAGAAACCATATCACTATCCTTTTTTCCTCTTTGCTCATTGCCTGCAATAAGCCCATGTAAGGAGCCAATGGGGTATCAATGATTCTTTGTGCTAATGCTGTCATATCCATTATCTATATTGATTCTCGCCGCAAAAATAACAAATATTTCCGAAGGAAGTTGACGGTGAGGCAAATTTCATTACCTTTGCCCCCATAAATCGAAACAAAAGTCTAACTAAACAACCGCCAATGAACAAATAACCTCCCGAGAACATAGATAAATGAAATAGCGTTAGCTTAATAGCTTGTGTATCGGAAACTTCGACACTTCCAATGCATCGCAGGCAGTAAAGCCAATGCTCACGTGTTTTCACGTGGGCTTTACTGAATTAATTGTGATGCATAGGCAGTCGAAGGCCTCCGATACCAATTAAGATATAAGTAAAGCTCCACGTTTTTTTATTGCCCGCCCGGGAGGAAGAATAAAAGTTGAAATCGCAGATTCAACGGAGTTAAAACACATAATTCATTATTCATTAAATACTTAAACAGATGAAAGCAAAAGCTTTACAATTCGGAAAGGCGATGAGTGCCGCCTTGTTCGTCCTGCTGCTGAGCGTGGCGGGGATGAAGAATGCACTTGCTCAAACCCAAGTGGCAACTTTGCAGCATGGTGATGACATGAGTGCTTTTTATGGTGCAAATGCACTTGTTGAGGCTCATGCCGCCGCAACCGCAGGAGACATAATTACGCTTTCGAGCGGCACTTTTAATAGTTGTGATATTACCAAATCCATTACTATTCGTGGAGCAGGATGTGTATATGATTCCTTGACTCAAGTTACACCAACGATTATTCCTGGTGTGTTTGAAATTAGATCGAGCAATAATAGTTTTGAAGGGATTAAGTTTTCAGGTACCATTAAATCTTCTGGTCGAAACAATATCAGTTTTACAAAATGCAATGTAGATTATATAGAGTTATCCCATTGGCAAAATAATATGAATTGGCAGTTTGTCAATTGTATAATTAAAACTTTTGATCCTTCCTTTAAAAGCACTACTTATGCTGGTACATCTTATTATTCTTTTGTAGGTATGTCTATCATAAATAGCGTGGTGAAATTTGTAGGATACGATCATACAGATATTACAGCTCCCACGACTATCAGTAATTCGATAATTTTAGTTGAAAACGGAGATCCTGTCAAAAACATTATTGCCTACAATAGTATCGTAGCCACGGTATCTGAGAACGAGGTTTCAAATTGTACTTTTTTCAACTGCATTGGAATAGAAACAGGTGAAACCTTGTTGTTTGAAGGTCAAACTACTCATAATGTAATGGAAGTGAATGGCTACGAGGATGTTTTTGAAACATTTGATGGCACTGTAGCATACGACAATATTTATCAATTGAAGGAAGAAATCGCTAATTCTTTCTTGGGTAACGATGGCTCTGAGGTGGGTCTTTTTGGTGGAATAATGCCGTACAACCCTCGCCCTTCTTATATGATAATGAAGCATTGCAACGTAGCTCCGCGTTCTACCGTAGACGGCAAATTGAGCGTGGATATTGAAATCATTGCTGAGGACGAATAATCTTTTCGCCTATGAAACGCTATGTATTATTTTTAGGTTTGCTGCTTTGTTGCATCTTGCTGAAAGCGCAGTCGGTGAACTACACTTGCCGCTACTGGTTCGACCAAAACCATGCGCAAGCCGTTACCACATATTTCAGTGAGAGCACGTGGCAAGCGGAATTGGACGTGGGTTCTCTCTCCAATGGCCTGCATACACTATTTCTCCAAATCTGTGACACTTCTTTGGTTTGGGAAGCACCGAAAAGCTACCTGTTTTATAAAGCTTTTGACAGCCAAACCAATTTGACCTATCACTATTGGTTCGACAATGACTATACCAATCAGCAAAGTGGAAACCTTGGGAACGGGAATCTGCTGCTCAATGTGGATGAACTTGATGAAGGGATGCATATGCTGCACTTCATGTTAAAAGGTGAAATGCTTTCTGCCTCTCAGAACTATTTGTTCTACAAAGTTGCTACCCAGCAAGAAACATCCGATATCGTTTACCATTGTTGGTTTGACCAAAACGTGTCTGGTTTGCAAAGCAATATGCTTGGAAACGGGAGTTTCTTGTTGGATGTTGCCGAATTGGAGAATGGAATGCACACTGTCAATGTGGCTTTGCAAAGGAATCAAAGCCTTTGTTCGACCGAAAGCTATATGTTTTTGAAAGTGGAAGCAATTCAATCTGACACTCTCGACACGAGCCGTTTGGTATATCATTGCTGGTTCGACCAAGACTTTGACCACCAGCAAACCGATTCCCTTGGTGATGGACATATTCTGTTGGATGTTGATGGTCTTACAAATGGTCTGCATACCGTGAATGTCATGCTGGAGAGTTCAGTTGTGAGTGTCCCCGCAACCTATATGTTCATGAAAGTAGCAGTACAGGACCCCGCTGCCGAAGTGCAATACCACTGCTGGTTTGATAATGATTACAGCACCATGCAGACAGGCTTTGTAGGAAATGGCATCTTCGAGCTTGAAGTGGGTGATTTGTCCAACGGATTGCATACTGTAAACATCCAGCTTGACAATGGTCTCCAATCTACTCCACAATGCTATCTGTTCTACAAAAGACCCGTTGGTGGACTCATTTCCAAGTGGGAGTATTGGTTGAATGGCGAAATCAACAATCGGCACACTTCCAATCTGATACCTGGTGTGGACACTTTAAGCATTATCACATTGTTGCCCGTAGAGACTCGGTCTATCCGTAGTACTTGCTTCCATTTCCAGCCTAATGGAGAGGAGCCATACATCAATGCCAAGAACGAAATCACCCTTCGTTTTTGGGATGCTGATAACCATTTCTTTGACAAAATGGCACTCTATGTCGATGAAAATGTATCTGAAACAATCATTGCAGACACATTGGAACGTAATACGACTGTGAGCATTGACGCTCCTCGCAACAACCAAATCCATTGGTTTAAGTTGGATGTGGGCAGAGGTGATTATTTATCTTTCAAAGCTGACAAAGCCTGTACAATGCAGTTATTTGCGCCATCGGGAGAGGAGGTTTATACTGCTTCAGGTCCTGAATCCATAGAGTTGAGAGGATTTAATGTGTGGGAAGATGGCACTTATTATTTGGCTGCGCATGATGTTATGGGAAGCGGTGAGACGGTTTCTGTAACTAATAATTGGTTAAACAGGTATACCATCGTCTCATACGATGTGCATTTGGTGGGTAATGGCGGTTGCTCCACTATTACTTTCCAAGGTAATGGCTTCAATAGCTTGTTGGATGCTTATTTTGTGAATTGGCAAAATGATACCATTCGAAGCTTGGACATTGGGCATGAAAGCAATACTACAACCACGGTTTCTTTGAATTTCTATCAAGAAAACTTGGGCACTTATGATGCCGTGTTTGAGTTCTTTGAAGAGACTATCCGCATCAATGGAGCTTTGGAAGTGCAGGAGCCTGTGGATATTCAATTGACTTCAACGGTATCATATCCTTCGGTATTTTTGAGGAATACGCCTTGCACGTATACTTATACCATTACTAATAATGGGAATATGTCGGCTTATGCTGTGCCGGTTTATGTATATATATCTTCAAAAACCAAAGGAGGCATTTCTCATATGGAAATAGATGGACTTAATTTGCCGTCAGTAATTGCTGACATTGATATTGATTCTTTATCGGCGGGTGATAGGATGTGGTTGCAAGAATGGGCTGATAAAATGGGAGAAGACCATTATTTTCTTAAAAATCTTGCTATTGATGAACAAACAGGGGATTCTATTTGTGTGAGAAGTAATTATTTCTTTTTGACACTTGCACCATTTGAAACAAAGACAGTTAGTTTTAAAATTACTGCAGATGAAATAATTAATGTTTGGATGACTGTTCCTGATGATTCATGTCCACCATTAGTATTATCTTCTGAAAGAGGTTGCAGAGGTAGTAATAGGAGTTGGTATTGTTGTATGCAAGAGCAAATCCAATGTACATTAAATTTGATATGTAGTTCTCTTAGTATTGCTAGTATGGTGCCAGCATGGGCTGCTCCATTAGCTGTGGCGGATTGTATTTGTGGAATTATTAATGAAATAAATGATGTTTATAGTTCTGTGTTTTGTGATGGAAACAGTGACCTTAGTTATTGGGAAAGATTCAAAAACATGAAAAAAGCTGTCTCTGTTACAGGCACGGTAGTTGCATGTATTAAAAAAAACAATCCAATAGGGAAGATTAAGGAAATTCTTGATGCAATAGATGCTGTTGTTAATGGTTTGACATTAGGAGATATTACGCATGACGTTTCTGATTGCATAGAAAAATGGAAAAGAGTAAATCCTAATTGTAACCCAGGGAGTCCTGCTGGCGGTGGAGCAACTCCTGTCAATTCCCTCGACCCTAACGACATCTACGGCTACCTCTCCGAATCCGGCAGCCACTACATGCGTCAGGAAATCCAGAATGTGCAGTATGAGATTGAGTTTGAGAACGACAGCACTTTGGCCACTGCTGCGGCGCGTACTATCATCGTGCGCGACACCTTGGATGCCACTAAGTTCGACCTGAACTCCTTGGCCGCCCGCAGCGTCACCATAGGCGACAAGCGTTTGGAACTCAATGGAGAACAAACTTTTGCTCGCACGTTGGACTTGCGTCCAGAAATCTATGTGATTGCACAAGTGGAACAGGATTATGACCCTGCAACAGGCATCATCCAATGGACCATCCAGTCCTTAGACCCGATGACGATGGAACCCACCGACGACCCGAACCAAGGCGTACTGCCTGTGAACTATTACGGCAACGGCGTGGGCTTTATCGACTATAGTATCAACCTGAAAGAAGCCTTTGATGACGGCACCGAAATCAGCAACCGCGCTGGTATCATCTTCGACCAAGAGGACATCATTATGACCCCCACTTGGACGAACACCGTCGATGCGGTGAAGCCCACTTCGCATATCGAGGAAGTAACTCCCGTGGCGGATAGCCTGAGCTTCAGCTTCGTCTCGGAGGACAATCGCTCGGGCGTGTGGTATCACAGCTTGTACTACCGCAACGACTCCACCCAGATGCAATGGCAGGTGAAGAAGCCTCAAATCACCGAGAACAGCCTCATGCTGTATTTCGATGATTTCCAGACCACGGAATACCTGGTGATGGCCGTCGACTCGGCTGGCAATGTGGAGGAAAAGGAAATGGTGGCGGAATACATCTATTATTACGAAGGTTCTAGCCCGGCCAGCCAAACCGACGACCTGTCGGCAGGCTGGAACTGGTGGAGCACCTACATCGAGATGAACGGCGCCAACGGCCTGGAGCTTCTGGAGAACGGACTTGGGACGAACGGCCTCAACATCAAGTCGGGCAACGGCAACTCCGTGGAATACATCCCCGACTGGGAGATGTGGTGGGGCGACGAGATTGAAGTCCGCAACGAAAGCATGTACGAAATCAACGTCGCTCAGGCAGGCACGGTGACGGTGGCAGGCACGCAGGCCATCCCGGGTGCCCATCCCATCACGCTTGCCCCGGGCTGGAACTGGATAGGCTACCCCGTCAACGCCAGCCTCCCGACAGAGACCGCACTCGCCTCGCTGTCGCCCACCGAAGAGGACGTCATCCAGTCGCGCAACGGCTATTCGATGTACTGGCCCGACTTCGGCTTCTGGGGCGACGTGGAATACATGACCCCAGGCAGCGGCTACAAGTACATGTCGAACAACGTACAACCCCAGACCCTGACCTATCCGTCGAGCAGGGGCAAAGCCCTTGCCTACAAGCCCAAGACCGTTGAGACCCGACCCGAGGCGATGCAGCACCAATACCTGATGGATATCGTCGCCGTGGCCGAGCTGGAAGGCGAGGAACTCAAGACAGGCCACTATGAGCTGATAGCCCTTTCCGACGGTCAGCCGCGAGGCCGCGCCTCGCTCAGGTACTGCGAACCCAACGGTCGCCATGTGGCCATGCTGGTAGTCTACGGCGATGCGTCGGAGACCTTGGAATTCCGCCTGCTCGACACCGAGAGCGGCAGGGTTTATGAAGGTTTAGAGCGCATGGACTTCAAGGCAGAGAAGGTCATCGGCGGGCTGCGCAAGCCCTTCACCATGCATTTCGGCATAGAGCAAGAGGATGCTTTCGCTCTGGAAGGCATGTTCCCCAACCCCGCCAAAGCCGGAGAGACGGTATATGTGAACATGGTGGACACCTCCGTTGAGGAAGGGACCAGTGGCATAGAGCTGTACAACGCTTTGGGAGAACATATCCCAGTGAGTTGTACCATGGGAAGCCCCTTGTCATTTAAGGCACCGCAGGCGGCAGGCGTGTATATGGTTCGCCTGACCAGCCGTGGTGAAGTTTATCACGGAACTTTGATTGTAACACAATAACACACAAACAAAATGAAAAGAATCATTCTGATATTGACCATGATTTTGTCGGTTGGCGTGTTGAGAGCCAACCACTGGAACCCCAACGCGGGACAGTTTGCCGACTATATGACCGTTACGGCAGTCCTTCAAATCAACGGCACCGAGCAGCAGAGCACCCAACTGGAATTGGGTGCCTTCTGCGGAACGGAAGTCAGGGGCAGCAAGTACGCCCAACTGGCTCCCAACGGACGCTACATCTTCCGACTGCCCTGCTGGGGCAATGCGGGGGACGCGTTCACGTTCAGGCTCTACGATGCCGATCTGGACGAGGAATTGGACTACCTGGTCTGTGAAACGGTGTTGACCTACAACACCAACGGCTATGGAGGACTGATAAACCCGTTTGTCCTCAACTTCACTGGCTCAAACACCCAAACTTATAACCTTCCCATCACCGGTTACGGCAACTCAGACGGCGGCTACTACCTCATCGCCCCGCCGTTTGACGACATTAACCCTGCCGAAATCGAAGGTATGGCCACGGGTGACTACGACCTTTATTATTTCGATGAAGGCCAAGCCGAGGAATGGCGCAACTATGAGGCTAACCCTTTCAACCTCGAATCAGGCAAGGGCTATCTCTATGCCCACAAGACGGATGTCACCCTGTCCTTCACGGGTACCCCTTACGACGGGGACGGACAGGTAACCTTGGCAAGGAGCACAGGTGCCGAGTTTGAAGGCTGGAACCTGGTGGGCAACCCCTTCCCGCAGACCGCCACCATTGACAGGGATTGCTACGTGATGAATGCCGATGGCACAGAGATTATCGCCAGCAACGTCAGGACGGTCAATCCTATGCAGGGTGTCTTCGTTATCGCTGCTTCAGACAACGAAATGATGAATTTCGTTCCTCAAAGCAACACGGATGAGAGCGCAAAAATTGTTCTTAATGTGTCCAAGGATCGTGCTGGGGTTCTCGACCGCGCTATCGTCCGCTTTGAAGGTAATGGCACGCTGCCCAAGTTTATGCTTAACCCCAGCAACACGAAAGTATACATCGTGCAGGACGGCAAGGACTACGCAGTGGCTAATGTTGGTGGAGATGGCGTGCACACCGTCTCTACAGCCGTCTGCTTCAAGGCAAGAGCCAACGGCAGCTACACCCTCAGCGTCGACATCGTCAATCTCGATTTGGACTACCTCCACCTCATCGACAACATGACGGGTGCTGACGTAGACTTGCTGCTGACTCCGTGCTATACCTTCGAGGCCAGCGTGACGGACAATGCAGAGCGTTTCAGACTGGTTTATGCGTCGACGACGGGCATTGAAGAGGAGAGCGAGCTGATTGCCTATTATGCCGACGGGCAAATCCATTTGATGGTAGAGACGTGCCATGGCGCGTCTCTACAGATTGTGGATATGTCGGGACGTGTGATGGTCTGTAGGGACGCATCGCATGCGTCCACCATATCCACCACGGGCATGGCTCCAGGCGTGTATGTGTTGCGTTTGATTGAAGGTGAGAGGGAGAGGACGCAGAAAATCATCATTCAGTTAAACAACTAAACAGTCAACAAATAAAACCCACATAAAAAATGAAAAAGCTCACATTAACCATTGCAATTATCCTTGGTATGACGATGACTACCTTCGCTGAGGGTGGAGGCCTCTTCAATCGCGGAAACAATGCCAGAAATGGTGCTTCGGGCTACTCCTACTTCAGCACCGATGGCATAGGCGACCTCAGGACAGACGACCCCTTCAACGCCCCCTTGCTGCCCATGCACGGCGAGACGGAAGACCAAGACGCTCCTCTCGGCAGCGGCATCGTTGCTCTCTTGAGCCTTGGTGCAGCCTACATGGTCGCCAAGAAGCGTAGGTAGGTCACCTACCTAACTCCTGCTTTAAGCCTGTCCTTCGGCGTTTCGTACTTTGTGGCCAAAAGGAGACAAGAGGAATGAAGCGATAGAAACTTGTTGTTTATAAAAAAAATCACGGCAGCCCACAAAAAGGGTTGCCGTGATTGTTTAATTGTTTATTTTTGTCGTTTGGAAAATCTAAAAAACATCAATATGAAAAAGACTGCCAAAATGAGAATCTTTGCCGGCGGCATGGCGTTGCTGGCAATGGCTTTGTTGTTGCTTGTGCCGTCGTGTGGTAAGAAAACCACCACTACGCCAAGCGTCATTGTGGAACAACTGCGCCCATTGAATGAGGACCTGCTGCCATTGGTCGATGGCTTCACCTCGGGCGCGATTGTCAAGGGCGAGCCTATTGTGGTGCGCTTCAAGAACCCCGAGACGATGAAGGTGAAATATGGCGAGCAACTGCCCGCCAAGGCTTTCAACTTCACGCCTTCGCTGAAAGGTAAAGCCGTCTGGATTGACGAAAACACAGTCGGATTCCAGTACGACGACATTGACCCGGAACAAAACTACACCTGCGACTTCCGCATCAGCGATTTCGTGGAGACCACCGAGACGGATCCTTTGCAGTTTGGATTTGCAGTGCGTCGCCAGAACTTCAGCCTCGTTGGTGCTTATCCCGTTTGCACCAATGCCGATCAGATGGGCTACATCCTGCGTCTCGCCTTTGTCAACCCTGTTGAAGGTGAGTTGGCGGACATCGTGGACGGTAGCACGAGAAAAGCCTACAATGTGACCGCTACTGCTCTGGGTGCTAACCTTTATGACATCCAAATCCAAGGCATCAATAGAAAAGAGGCTGAGTGGTCGCTGAAAGTCTCCTTGGACGGCACTCCGATTGAGGCCAAGAAGTCGGTGACTTACGAGCTACCCATCTATGCCCAGGACGACTTTAAGCCAGTGAGATTCGACGTGGACAACAACTCGGGCCAGGGAACGCTGTATTTCTCGCAGCCGTTGCAACAAGGCCAGAACCTCACGGGTTTTGTGACATTCAACCACAAGATTGGCTATCGTTCTGACCTTCAAGACAACAAGATAACCTTCTATTTCGACAAGACCAGCCTCTACCGTTATTATCTTGAGGACATGGAGATGACGGTGGCTTCAGGCATCCGCAGTGCCAATGGAAAGGTGCTGCAAGAGGATGTCATGTTTGAGTTTGATCTGACGGACTATGTGCCGAAAACGCGTTGGACCGACGATGGCGTCATCATCCCCAACGTGGATGAGACCACGGTGTATTTCGATGCCGTCTGCCTGAACTCGGTGACTTTGAGGATCATCCGTATCTTCGACGACAACATCCTTTCCTTCTTGCAGGACAACGAGTTGAACGAGACCTACGGCGTGCGCAAGGCAGGTCGTTTGGAGAAGAAAATCCGTCTCCAACTCGACAACCCCTGCCCGACGCAATGGAAGACTTTCCCCATCGTGCTGTCTGACTATATCAAGGTGGAACCTGGCGCGATGTACCAGCTGAGCCTCGACTTCGGCCCCTCTGACTACACCTTCGTTTCAGAGGAGATGATGGAAGATGAGGCTGACAATGCGCAAATTGAGGCCGACTATTGGGATGGCCAGCGCTTCGACTATAAGGAATACCGCTACGACGGCGACTGGGGCGACCCGAACGGCTACTATTTCTACAACTATGTGGAGCAAAGGAAGAACATCGTCGTCAGCGACCTCGCCGTTACCGCCAAGATGGGCCGCAATGACATGGTGGATGTCTTCGTCTACAATATCTCTAACGCCACACCGGCTTCGGGTGCCCAATTGACGGCCTACAACTTCCAAAGACAAGAACTCGCCAAGGGCAGCGCCGATGGCAACGGTTACGCCCGCTTACAGTGCGCCAACCGTCCCGCTTTTGTGGTGGCCACGGATAAGAGAGGCAGCAAGTCAGTCATCAAGCTGACAGATGGCAATGCCTTGTCATACAGCCGCTTCGATGTTTCTGGCGAGTCGGTCGACAAGGGCGTTTCTGGCTTTGCCTACACCAACAGAGGTGTGTGGCGTCCTGGTGACGAGATTCAGATTAATTTGATGCTCAACGATTTGGAAAACGCTCTGCCGGAGAATTATCCTGTCGTACTCGAAATCACGGATGCCACGGGTCGTCTCTATGCCAAGCAAGTGAACACCAAGCCTGTGAATGACCTTTATTGTTTCCGTGTGCAGACCAATGTCAGTGACGAGACCGGACTCTGGCTGGCTCGTTTCAAGGTGGGCAACAGCGTCATCACCAAGAACCTCCGCGTGGAGACCGTGAAACCCAACCGCTTGGAAATCAACTTCAACCTGCCTGAGGTGGTGAGCCTCTCTAACAAGGACCATGTCGCTTTGACTTCAAAATGGCTCAACGGCATGAAAGCGGGTGGCTTGAAGGCCGAGGTTGACGTGGTACTGCGTGGTGGCCAGACGGCATTCAAGAACTTCAAGGACTACACCTTCGTCAACGAGACGCAAAGCTTCGAGCCTCAGGAGATTTCGCTCTATAGCGGCAAACTCAACTCGGAAGGCGTTGCCGATGTGGGCTTCGGTCCCATGGAAGATGTCTATGCTTCGGAGATGATGAATGGCACCTTCACGGTGAAGGTCTTTGAGCAAGGTGGTGATTTCAGCATCGCCTCATTCAAGACCCAGATTTCGCCTTACCGTCGCTATGTTGGTGTGGCACTACCCGAGACTACTTCAAAATATGGCAGCTACTACGACACCAACAAGGATTGGAAGTTCAACATCGCCATGGTAGGCGAGGAGGGAACGGCCTATACTTCGACGGTGATGCTGGAATATGCCCTCTACAAACTGGATTCCTACTGGTGGTGGTCGAGCGAGGACGAATGGTCGTTGCAACGCTATGCTACGGGTACCTACAAGGCTCCTGTGCAGAATGGCACTTTGACCTGCAACGGCACGACTTCAGTCAACTTCAACATCCCAAACGAGCAATGGGGTAGCTATCTCTTCGTCGTCAACGACAAGCAGGGCGGCAACATGTTCGCCAAGATTATTTCCTTCGACTGGGGCTATGGTCACAGCTCGTCGGCCTCGGGTGCTCCGGCACAGCTGATGATGAAGACCACAGCCGACAGCTATCAGGTGGGCGAAAAGATTGTCGTCACCTTCCCCGCCAACGAAGAAGCCAAGGCACTCGTCACTGTGGAAGCCAACGACAAGGTGATGCAGACTATGCTGGTCGAGAACCTCGGCAAGGAAGGCAAGGTGGAAATCACTGCCACGGATGAGATGATTCCGAATGTGTATGTCTATGTCGCCCTCATCCAGCCGCATGATGCCAAGAACGACATGCCTATCCGTCTCTATGGCGTGGTGCCGGTGAAGGTGGAGAATAAGAAGTTGCAGCTGCAACCCAATATCAGCGTTCCTGAGACGGCCAACACAAAGAAGACCCTCGACGTGAAGGTGAGTGAAGCCAACAAGCAAGCCATGACCTATACCTTGGCCATTGTCGACGAGGGCATCCTCGGTCTGACCAACTTCTCGACGCCGAATCCTTATGGTTACTTCAACAGCAAACAGGCACTGAGCGTCCGCACGTGGGACAACTACGCTTCCGTCGTGGATGCCTTCAGCGGTGAGTTAGGATCTGTCTATGCCATCGGTGGTGACGGCATCATCAACCAGGAAATCACATTGGACAACCGCTTCAAGGCCTATGCGGTCACCTTGGGACCTTTCGAGTTGAAGGCTGGCGAGACCAACACGCATAGCTTCGAGGTGCCGCAATGCTCTGGTGCCCTGCGCTTCATGGTGGTGGCCAAGGGCAATGCCAAAGCTTTCGGCTCGGCTGAGAAACGTATGACCGTCGTCGACCCGATCAACCTTTATCCCTCGGCACCGCGTGTGGTGGCCCCTGGCGATGAGTTGAACCTCAAGGTGCAGGTGCAGGCTCCCACGATGAAGAATAAGACCCTTGAAGTGAAGTTCAACAATAAGAATTTGGAACCCGTAGGCGCCCTGCCGACTTCAGTAACGATTGACGGTAACGGCGAAGGCATTGTCGCCGTCAAGACGACCATCCCGAAGACCTTAGGCAATGCAGAATTGAAGCTTTCTGTGACAGGCGACGGTTATACTGCCGAGTCGTCAACGCTGATGCCCATCCGTATGCCGAATGCAGAACGCCGCAACACCATCACCAAGGAAATCGAAGCTGGACAGACGGTGAGCGTGCCGTTCGACCTGGCTGGCATGGAAGGCACACAACAAGGCAACATCACTGTTTCTTCGTTGCTGCCTGTCGACCTCTTTGGCCGTTTGGACTACCTCATGGACTATCCACACGGCTGCCTCGAGCAGACCACTTCGAAGGCCTTCCCGCAGCTCTACCTGAACTATTTCGTCCAACTCGATGACAAGGATAAGGAAGCGATGCGCAACAATATTGAAGCAGCCATCACCAACCTGAATAACTACAGGAAGTCCGACAACTCGATGACCAACTGGGTGGGTGGCAACTACACCGACCCGTGGACCGAGATTTACGCGTTGCATTTCCTCGTCGAGGCTAACAAGCAAGGCTTCAATGTGCCGCAGTACTTCCTTGACGGTCTGTTGAGCTATCAGGCCAACCGCGCCAAGCAGTGGAAGAACAATCCCGACTACAAACCGGGCGAGACCATCCAAGCCTATCGTCTCTTCGTGCTGGCTTTGGCCGGCAAGGCTGAGATGGGTGCCATGAACCGCTTCAAGGAAATGGAGATGCACTACGATTTGACCAAGGCTTTGGCTGCTGCCGCCTTTGCCCAGACGGGTAAGACGACCATCGCCCAGAATCTGCTGCCGGTCTTTGAAGAAGGCAAGTCCATGTCCGACTACTACACCTCGTTTGGCTCACGTACCCGCGACTTGGCTTTCTACACTTATGTGCAGATGCTCTGTGACGTTGATGCCCAGACGGTGCAGAACAACATCAACACGGTGTGCCGCATGCTGAGCAGCGATCGCTGGATGGACACGCAGACGACAGCTTTCTCGCTCTTCGTGCTTGGCAAGTATGCCGAGAAGATGAATGTCGCCAACACCAACCTCTCTGCCACCGTGAAGGTGAACGGCGAGGAGCGCACCTTGAACGCCAATACGGCTTCGGTGGGCTTCAGCTTCACGCCAAAACTGGGTAGCAACATGGTCGAAATCAAGAACAACACCAACCAAAAGATGGTTGCCAACGTGTTCACCAAGACCTCGGTGGCTGAGTACGACATGAACGAAAGCGGCAACTTCATCAACATGACGGTGAGCTACTTCGACAAGAACGGCAACGCGATGAATCCTGCCAACCTTGCTGTCGGCACCGACTTGAAGGTGCAGATGACGGTGAGCAACCCGAGTGAGTATCAAGTCACGGAACTGGCGTTGTCGTACTACCTGCCTTCGGGCTGGGAGCTGGTCAACGAGCGCGTGAATGGTGAGATGACGGGCAACGAAGGTGCCAAGCACATCGACCTTCGCGACGACCGTGCCTACTTCTACTTCGACCTCATGCCGCGTTCGAAGAAGACCTTCACCCTCAAGGCCAACGCCACCTACGAGGGCAACTACATGATCCCTGCCGTTCGCTGCGAGGATATGTATAACAACGAGATCTTCTACAATGTGCCTGCACGCGGGTGCGTGGTGAAGTAATTAGTAACGAAATGAACATCGTAGGGGCGGGCATGTGTGTCCGCCCTTATTTTTTAGTGGTTGGCTGATACAACTTGTAAAGATTTCTTACTAGTTCATATTTGTTGTATAATTTGCAATTCCAAAATTCCATATCTTTGCCCACACAATACATAAATCTCATTTATGGACAAAGAGTTGGTAACATATCAGCCCGAAAGCAGTTCTGTTGTTGTTTATCACAGCGATGATGATGCAGTGCAATTGGAAGTCCAGTTGTCGGAAGAAACGGTTTGGCTTACCCAAAAGCAAATGTCGTGGCTATTTGATACGACATCACAAAACATTACGATTCATATCAATAATGTTTACAAAGAACACGAATTTGAAAAGAGTGTAACTTGTAAGGATTTCTTACAAGTTCAAAATGCGCACGACCGTTTCCTTTGCATTGACAATACCGTTTATCATATTGGCGCATCGCTGAAGGATTTGGGGAAGAAATGGTTTGTGTTTGGGCGGATGGAGATGAGAGCTGATGCTTTGTTGCAAAAAATGAGAGTCGGTTTAGCAAATAATTGAGAATCAAAGAGGAAGAAATAATGTCTAAAGGAACAGATTTCACTATTCGATTGTCGAAAGTGATGAGAGAGTTTAATGTAGGTAAGGACACGATTGTAGAATTCCTTGCCAAAAAGGGATTCCAAATAGAATGGAAATAATAAAGAATTGTATGATAAAAAAACCAAACATAATGCTCTGCACCTCAGTGTACAGGTATGACACAATCAAAGAGTATTACGACTATGAAGAAAGAGATAAATAAAACAAACTCCCCTTTGGATTACAGGGACGATTTCGAGGCCGTATATGGCATTATTGCGACACATCGCAATAGGGTAACCGCAGGCATCAACAACGAATCGCTGATGATGGTATGGGAAGTGGGCGGTTTCGTTTCTGGCAAATTGAAATCGTCGGATTGGGGCGATGGCGTAGTGCGATTGTTGGCGGATTATATCCACACCCGTAACCCTAAAGTAAGAGGCTGGAGTTATCGAACCTTATACAAAATGGTGCAATTGTATGATTTATACACCTCACCTGCTTTTGTTGAGATGGTCAACCATTATGGAATGCAACAGTATCTATCTACCCCAGCTTTGGGAAATGAACAAAATGAATTTGTGCCAAACGGATTGGCACAAATGGTATCAACTGAAATTGTGCCATTTGAAACGGCACAAAATCAGTCTTCTGAAATTGTGCCATTCGAAATGGCACAAATTCCCAGCGTGCTGTTTAGTACAGGATGGACCAACCATCAAATCATCATGAATCGGTGTCGAAGCAATGAAGAAAGATTGTTTTACATGCTGTATGCTGGAAGAGAAAAACTGCAAAACAAAGAACTGATACGAGCCATTTCCACCAACACCATGACTTCTGTTTTGGGAAGCGGGAATGCGATGGCACAATCAATGAGCAAGAACTATCCATCGGCACCATTCCTGTTCAAAGATCGTGTGTATTTGGATATGTTAGGATTGCCCCTCGAGTATAAAGAATCTAAATTGAGAAAAGAAATCGTTTCCCACATGAAAGACTTTATCCTGGAGTTGGGGAAAGACTTCCTCTTTATTGATGAGGAGCATCGGGTAACTGTAGGTAGCAAGACTTTCAAAGTGGATTTGTTGTTTTATCACCGATTGTTGCAGTGTATGGTCGCGATAGAGTTGAAGACCACGGAGTTTCATCCCAAAGATCTTGGACAGTTGGAGTTTTATTTGGAGGCACTTGACCAAGAAGAACGTCGGTCTAATGAGAATCCAAGCATAGGAATCCTTCTTTGCAAGGAGGCGGATATGGAAGTGGTGCGTTTTGCTTTGAACCGTAGTATGTCGCCAACGATGGTGGCACTTTATAAGGAGCAACTGCAAGTTGGAAGCGTTATTCAGCAAAGTTTGGTGGAGTTTTGCCGATTTATCAATGATAACAAGTAACTTCTTCCAATTTACCCAATGCAATTATTCAAAAAACATAAGAAACTCAAAATAGTATTGCTGGTTCTAGTCGGCCTCTTCCTTGCCTTCCTCTGTATCCCCGCCCCGCATTTCGACAAGCCTTATTCCACCGTGTTGACAGCGAAGAACGGCGAGCTGCTCGGTGCGAAGATTGCTGATGACGGTCAGTGGCGTTTCCCTGCCACCAACCACTATTCCCCGAAATACGTCGCCTGCCTTTTGGAATACGAAGACCGTTGGTTTTTCTTCCATCCAGGCTTCAATCCCGTGGCCTTCGTGAAGTCGTTTATTGATAACGTGAAGGCGGGTGAGGTGGTTCGTGGTGGCAGCACTGTCTCCATGCAGGTGGTACGCATGTCGCGCGACAACCCTCCACGAACATACGCTGAGAAACTTTGGGAGGTGATTTTGGCCATGCGCCTTGAACTGCGCTACTCCAAACGGTCTATTCTTGACATGTATGCTGCCAACGCGCCCTTCGGAGGCAACGTGGTGGGCATCGACGCGGCAGCATGGCGTTATTTCCACACTACGCCCGAAGAACTCTCTTGGGCGGAAGCGGCTACCCTTGCCGTACTGCCCAATGCTCCGGCATTGATACACCCTGGACGTTCCCGTGAGCGTCTATTGCAGAAACGTGATGAACTATTGCAACGCTTGCCGCATTCCAAGACCTTTATCCCGAGACGTTTCAATGTCCCCGAACTTTCCGACGAGGACTGTGAGCTGGCCATGATGGAGAGCATTCCCGACAAGCCATACGACATGCCCATGTTGGCGTATCATTATTTGAGTGACCAGGACAAGCAACACCATGGCGAACAAATCACTTCCGATCTCGACTATCGTCTGCAGCAGGCCGTGATGGACATCATGGACCGCCACCATGAGACCAACGTGATGAACAATATCGACAATGCCGCGGTGTATGTCGTGGATTACCTGAACGATGAAATCATCGCATACGTCGGCAACAACAGGAACGCCACGGATGCAGCCATGGTCGACATGGTGAAGGCACAACGCTCTACGGGTAGCATTTTGAAGCCATTCCTCTTTGCCGCCATGCTTGACGAGGGCACCTTGTTGCCCGAGATGGTCCTGCCCGATATCCCGATGAGCCTCTCGGGTTTCACACCGAAAAACTACAGTGGTGAGTATTGGGGCGCGGTGCCCGCTGATAAGGCCTTGCAGAACTCCCTTAATGCGCCTTTTGTACACTTGCTACGAGAATATGGACAGCCTCGTTTCCACAATTTGTTGAAGCAGTTGCCGCTGAAAGGCATCGTCTTTGATGCGGAGCATTACGGCCTGTCACTCATCGTGGGTGGAGCCGAGTCGTCGCTATATGATATCACCAACGCCTATGCCAAGATGGGGCGCAAGTTGGCCGTTCATGTGAATGAGAACTACAATGTCAAGGTCGACGAGAAGGAGTCACCGTTTTCTGCCGAGGCTATCGCTGAGACTTTCCACGTGATGCTCGGTTTGACCAGGCCGGTGAACCAGATAGGGTGGGGAGGTTTCTCTTCTTCTGCGCAGGTGGCGTGGAAGACGGGCACCAGCTACGGCTTCAAGGACGCTTGGGCTGTGGGTCTCACCGACCGTTATGTGGTGGGTGTTTGGGCGGGTAACTCCGATGGCGAGGGCCGTCCTGGCCTGACGGGTGTGGGAGTGGCGGCCCCCATCATGTTTGATGTGGTCAGCAAGTTGAACGACAGTTACCGCTATCCTGCCAACACATCGGAAAGCGTTGAGATTGAGGTTTGTGCGGAGTCGGGCTACCCTAAGTCAGAGTTCTGCCAGCACACGAAGAAGATCCGTGTCTGCAACGTGGAGAACAAAACGGGTGTGTGTCCTTATCATAAGAAGGTGTTTTTGGACGCGTCGCGTCAGTATCAGGTGCGCCCCGACTGTTATCCCGTGGACCAGAAATGCTACGACGTGTTTTATGTCCTACCGCCTGTGATGGAGTGGTTCTACAAGAAGCACTCGCCAATGTTTCGTCCGCTGCCGGCCTTCTATCCAGGCTGCGGCACCGCCCATCCCGACGAGGTGATGGCCTTCGTCTATCCCAAGGGCGACGCCAAGGTGAACATCCCCATCGGCATCCGTGGTGACCGTCAGCAGGTCGTTTTCGAAATCGCCCATCGCAACCCACAAAAAACCATCTTCTGGACCCTGAACGACAAGTTCTTAGGTCAGACTCGCCTCAACCATCAAATGCCCATCGATGTGGAGAAAGGCACCTATCGCCTCCGTTGCGTGGATGAAGACGGGGTGGAGTTGAATAGGAAGGTTGTGGTGCAATAAAAATCCTCAACTTGGTGAATGAAAAATCCTCAACTTGGTGAATGAAAAATCCTCAACTTGGTGAATGAAAAATCCTCAACTTGGTGAACAGAAAATCCTCAACTTGGTGAATAAAAATAGAAAAATTTGTTGTATTTATCAGATTTTTAGTATTTTTGCACCTGAAATAACATTATAAAAAATGAGTGAATATAAACCCCGGATTTGCGACCAAAATTTAGAGGATTTATTAGAGGCTGTTGGTGCTGTTTTGGTGGAAGGCCCGAAGTGGTGCGGCAAGACGACGACCTCAGAGCAACATGCCAAAAGCATCCTTTATATGGACGACCCCGACATCAAGGCGCAGAACCTGCGTTTGGCAGAAGTGAACATTAAGGCCTTGTTGCAAGGTGCCACACCGCGCCTGATTGACGAGTGGGAGCTGGCGCCTCAGTTGTGGGATGCTGCCCGTTTTGAGGTGGACCATCGTGAGCAGCACCAAGGACAATTCATCTTTACCGGTTCGGCTGTCCCCCAGAAAAAGCAACGCGACAAGATTTTCCATTCGGGAACAGGCCGTTTCGCATGGCTGCTGATGCGTCCCATGACGCTTTGGGAGTCGGGCGACAGCAGCGGTGAGGTCAGTTTGGGCAGTCTTTTTGAAGGAGCTGTGCCCGAAGCCTATCAAGGCAAACACGATTTGGAGGCAATGGCCTACTTGATTTGCCGGGGAGGCTGGCCGGGCGCGTTGCCTCTGAGCCCAAAAGCCGCTTTACGAATTGCGACGGCCTACCTCGACGGCGTTTTGCACAGCGACATTTCGCGGGTCGACGAGGTGCAGCGTGATGCCGATTTCATGTTGCGCATCATTCGCAGTTTGGCGCGTCATCAAGGTGGACAAGTGCCTGTCTCGACGGTTTATTCTGACCTTACCGCCAATGCGCAGCCGAGCATGAGCGAAGACACCATTGCGAGCTATATCGATGTGCTGAAGAAAATCTTTATGGAGGAAGATATGCCTGCCTGGAATCCTAACCTGAGGAGCAAGGCGGCTATCAGGACTTCCGACACCCGCTATTTCGTGGACCCAAGCATAGCAGTGGCTGCTTTGGGCATTGGACCGAAAGACTTGATGAACGACTTGAATACGTTTGGCCTGCTGTTTGAGACGCTGGCCGTCCGTGACTTGAGGGTGTATGCCGAGGCTCTGGATGGCAAGGTGTATCACTATCGCGACAGCAACAAATTGGAATGCGACGCTGTGGTGCATCTTCGCAATGGACATTATGGCCTGGTTGAAGTGAAATTGGGTGGCGAGAGCCTGATCAATGAAGGCGTGAAGACCTTGTGCTCTTTGGCTGATAAAATCGATACCACACGTATGCCCGAGCCGAGTTTCAAGATGGTGCTCACTGCCATCGGACAGTATGCCTATCGTCGCACGGATGGCGTTTTTGTGGTGCCTGTCGGGTGTTTGAAACCTGCTTAGACGAAGAAGGGGCCTATGCCCATGCAGCTCGTGGTGGTGATGGCGGTCACGAAGGCCGTTAGGGCGGCCACTATGACTTTCACGATGATTTCTAGGATGTGTTTTTTGTTGTTCATGATCTTTAGGTTGTTTTTAAGGTTTGAAGTTTACTGGAGGAGGTTCCCC
>CALEMB010000093.1 GCA_937902805.1 uncultured Bacteroidales bacterium | reverse complement strand
CGGCAGCTTTGATGCACCCAATGCATGGGGCAATGGTGGCATCATGGGCTACAAATACGGCACTGCAACCATCGAGAACTGCTTTTTTGCCCCATCTGCGCTCAGTTCAGGATCCCTCTATAGCTATTGCATCATGCGACAAGGAAGTGGAACCACTACCATCAACAACTGCTACTACACGCAACAACTTGGCAGCGTACAAGGCACGGCGGCTACGACAGAGCAACTTGCCGACGGCACTATTGCCTACAAGTTACAGGCCAACCGTACTGATATGGTTTGGGGACAGCGCATCGGCACAGACCCAGAGCCAGTACTGACCAACGACGTGAATTATCGTGTTTACAGAAGTATAAATGGTGGTTATACCAACAACCCGACTCAGGCCTATGCAGGTTTGCAGCAGGATGCTGACGGCAATTATCTCATCGGCTCCGTATTGGATTGGCAGGAATTTGCCGCACTCGTCAATGGAGGAACAGCAACTGCCAATGCCAAGATGACGGCAGACATTGACCTTGGCAACGACCAGACAATGGTGGGTAGTGGAACAATAGAAAACAACGATGGCACTGGCAACGTGCTCTATCAGGGTATCTTTGACGGTCAAGGCCATACACTGACCATCCACTATCAGACTAACGAAATCTTCTGTGCGCCGTTCCGTCATGTCAAGAACGCCACCATCAAGAACCTGCATGTGGCTGGAAGCATCAACACCAGCAACAGGTATGCCGCAGGTATCGTTGGCAACGTGTACGGTCAACAAATACACAGCTACGTCACCAACTGCGTGAGTTCCGTCAACATTACATCCAGTTACGTCAACAACGGCAATGCTTTCAATAATTCTTCCTTCCATGGTGGCATTGTTGCCCGTTTGTGGTATTACGGCCAGCTTCACATCACCGATTGCCTGTTCAGCGGCAGCATCGGCGGAGAGAACATTGGCGTAACTTGGGGCGGTATGTTGGGCATCCCCGATGGAACGGTGACCATCCAGAACTGTTTGCAAGCGGGTACCTTCGACTGTACCAATGTTACAAGCGGCAGCAACGGCTCAGGAACCTTCTCCACCACCTTTGGTAGCGGTTATGCCAGCCATGTGAATGTATCCAACTGCTATTACGTCAATGCTTTAGGCACTGTTCAAGGCACACAGGCCACCCCAACGACCCTTGCCGACGGCACTGTTACCATCGCCTTACAGGCTAATCGCACCGAAGAAATTTGGGTGCAAGACCCCGTTACCAACCAGCCGATGCTGAAGACGTTTATTTCTCTTACACATCTTACACAAGATGCTGACGGGTATTACCTCCTTGGCTCCGTACAGGACTGGCAGGACTTTGCTACATTGGTACAGACAACGCCAACTGCCAATGCCAAGATGACTGCAGACATTGACCTCGGCGATGACCAAACTATGCTGGGTTCTTTTGCCACACCTTATGCGGGCATCTTCGACGGTCAGGGACACACATTGACCATTCACTACAACACCTCTGGCATGACCATAGAATCCGGCCAAGGTTACTTGGGTGCGGCTCCGTTCAGGGATATTAATGGCGCCACCATCCGCAATCTGCATACAGCAGGAACCGTAACGGCTGATAAGATTGGAGCCACAGGTTTGGTCGGCTGGGCCTACGGCGAAAATACGATTGAACGCTGCTGGAGTTCCGTTGACATTGTTTCATCTAACAATACTGCTGACACGTTTTCTGGTTTTGTGTTCCGTCAGGATGGTAGCCTTTTAACAATGAATGACTGTTTCTATAGCGGAAAGATACAGTCGGTAGCTAAAAAGTCTCATGCTGGGTTTGTAGGACACCATACTGCAGGAACGGCTATTTTAAACAACTGTTTGGTTATATTTGCTGATGGTACTGATGTTCCAGCAACATCAGATCGATGGACTAAATGTTATACTTTTGTCAGAAATCAGGACTATAGCCAATATATAATAACTCTCAATCATTGCTACTACAAGACGGCCTTTGGTACCGTGCAAGGCACAGCAGCCACGACAGAGCAACTTGCCGACGGCACTATTGCTTACATGTTACAGGCCAGCCGTACTGATATGGTTTGGGGACAGCGCATCGGCACAGACCCAGAGCCAGTACTGACCAACGACGTGAATTATCGTGTTTACAGAAGTATAAATGGTGGTTATACCAACAACCCGACTCAGGCCTATGCAGGTTTGCAGCAGGATGCTGACGGCAATTATCTCATCGGCTCCGTATTGGATTGGCAGGAATTTGCCGCACTCGTCAATGGAGGAACAACAACTGCCAATGCCAAGATGACGGCAGACATTGACCTTGGCGATGACCAAACGATGGTGGGAACCGAAAATAATAAGTATCAGGGAACATTCGACGGACAGGGTCACAAACTGACTATAGCTTACAATGTAACTGAAGACAACGCAGCGCCGTTCCGCTTTGTTTCCGGTGCCAATATCAGAAATCTTCATGTCGATGGCACAATCAACACCACTCAGCAGTTTGCTGGCGGTGTGGTTGCAAGGGCTGTGACATCAGTAACTTCCATCAGCAATTGTTGGAGCTCTGTTAATATAATAGGCACCTACAATGAGGGCAGTGGTGGCGACACGGACTTCCATGGTGGACTGGTCGCTATTGCCATTAACGCCTCGACAACTATTGATTTAGTTCATCTCAATGACTGTCTTTTCACAGGCTCCATAAAAGGTGGTGATGCCACCAGGTCACACTGTGCGAATTTCATAGGTCTTCAAGAATACGCTAACTCAACCATTACGAACTGTTTGTCAACTGCAACCTATACCGATCAAAAGCAATACAATGCATCATATCATTGGTATCATGGTGGTGGTACGGTTAGCAATGCATTATTTCTCCATGCGAACTATACTTCAGGTAATGGTGGCCGAGGAACACAAATATCAACCGAGCAACTTGCAGACGGAACGGCAACAGCAACGCTTAATGCTGGCCGTACAGGCGATGATGCGCTTTGGGTGCAAGACCCCGTAACCAACCAGCCGATGCTGGCACTGTTTGCCAACACGATCTCTTTCAACGGTGATGGTAGCGAAGATAATCCTTTCATCATCACCACGACGGCAGAGCTTGACTATCTGGCTTTTTTGGTAAACGGTGTTACAACCTTCTACGGCAAGTACTTCAAATTAGGTGCCGACATTGAGTATAATCCCAATTTCCTGACCATCGACAACAATGGTGATGGTGTCAACGACAGTAACTACACCCCTATAGGCAACGGATTCTACATTGGAAACAATGGATCTTACCCATTTGAAAACTACTCTTTCCAAGGCTACTTCGACGGTGATGGCCACACCATTAGTGGCATCCGTATCTACAGAGACAGCATCACCGATGACGATAAATTTCAGGGTGTCTTCGGCATTTTATCTGACTATTCCAGAAATGACAGTTTCAACACCTGCGTCTGCAACCTTACGGTCACTGACACAGAAATTACTGGTTTCTGGAACATTGGAGGTGTCATCGGTTATAATAATGAGCGTGTCACCATAGAAAACTGCCATGTGGCCAACAACGTTGTCCTACATGTCATACAACCAGGTTCCCAAAATATTGGAGGAATTGTAGGCCATAATAGTGGTAACGTTGCCCACTGCTCCAGTGCTGTCACCATTACCGTTACCAGCGATGCCTCCAACGGTTTTAACACCAATAAATTCGGTGGTTTAGTGGGAACAAATACAAATCATGGCATCCTTGCCAACAATCTCGTTATTGGTGCAACCATTCCAGTCTCCAACACCAACACCGCCCAAGCCGCCGGAAAGGCGTATGGCGCTATCTTAGGCTGGGCAACATCATCTTATAGCATCACTCGACACAACTACTACTCCGCCTGTACTGTAGGAGGCGTTCCCAATGCCACTAATGTCGGCTGCGGTGACTCATTTGGTCCCCATGACCTTAATGACAACAATGGCGCAGTACCGGGCTATTTGCATAACGTGACAGGCTACGGCAACAGCACCGAAAGCGACCATTGGGCGCTCATCGCCTCGCCCGTTACCAATGAAGGAGGTATAGCACCTACGGCAGTCGGCAACCTTATTGCAGACCCCGCAACGGAATACGACCTTTATCGTTTCAACCAAAACGCAAGCATGGAATGGGAGAACTACAAGAATCCAACACACACGACAGGCTTCACCCTCGAAAACGGCAAGGGCTACCTCTATGCCAATAAGAAAAATGTCACTTTGGCCTTCGCCGGCACCATCAACACTGACAGCAGCATGGACGTGAATCTCAATTACGACGGTAATGCCCGTCTAGCCGGTTATAACCTCGTGGGCAATCCGTTTGTGGAAGAGGCCACCGTCAATATGCCATATTACAAGATGAACGCTGCTGGCGACGACATTGAGCCAGAAACAAGCAGTGTGGCCATTCCGGCCTTCACGGGCGTTATTGTTCAGGCCACTACAACGGAACAACACGTAACCTTCACCAAGTCGGGCGGCGCGAAATCAGGAGGAAAACCCGAAAAGCAAGGCAGCCTACAACTGACACTGACCAAAGGCGGCCCTTCGACAGGCTCAGGGACCATTCACGACAAAGCCATCGTGAGTTTTAACGAAGGCGCACAGTTGGGCAAATACATCTTCAACGAAAACCATGCGAAACTCTATATCCCGCAGGGCAGCGAGGATTATGCCATTGTTTCGGTGGGTAGAGACGGTGTGCACACCGTCTCTACAAGAATGCCCGTCAACTTCAAGGCTAAGGAGAACGGACAATACACGATTACGGTCAAACCCGAAGGCGTGGAGATGTCGTATTTGCACCTTATTGATAATATGACGGGCGCGGATGTCGACCTGCTGGCCCTTCGACCCTTCGATGGACCTCAGGGACCACAGGCTCAGGGACCAGCCTCCTACACCTTCTTCGCCAAGACGACAGACTATGCCAGCCGCTTCAAGTTAGTATTCGTCACCAACAACGAGGACGGCCCTTCGACAGGCTCAGGGGCCTTTGCTTTTATCGATGCCTCGGGCAACATTATCATCACGGAGGACGTGAGCGATGCAATGTTGCAGGTGATTGACGTGATGGGCCGTGTGTTGGTGTGTAGGGACGCACCGCGTGCGTCCGCCATAGCCACGGCAGGCATGACCCCAGGCGTGTACGTCCTCCGTCTCATCAACGGCGACAATGTCAAAACACAGAAAATCATCATAAAATAACAAATAGAGACCTGAAAACAATGAAAAAAGCAACAACAATCATCGCAATTCTCCTCGGAATGACCCTTAGCACTATGGCGCAACAAAGCGGCGGCGGCCTGTTCCGTCGCGGCATGGTCCCCGACGAAACCTATTACGGAGGCCTCAACCGCACCGAAACCGGTTTGATGCTGCCAGTCACCCACGGTGAGGCCACCGACCAAAACGGTACACCCGTTGGCAGCGGCATTGCCATACTCGTTGGCTTTGGAGCCGTTTACGCTTTCGCCAACACACGCAAAAAAGATTAAGGCGCAAGATATTGCGTTAACACATAAAGGGTTCGGCCAGTGCTAGCATCGGCTGAACCCTCATTAATTTCCGATTTCTGAAAAAATTGTTTCTGCGCTTTCAGAAAAAAACACTATTTTCGCGGCGCGAAAAACCTTTTGCGCCGATGTAAACAGAGTATTCACTTTTAAAGAAAGGGGGAAGGCCTATGATTAACAGCCTGAAAATCGGGAACTTGACTTGGCGTCATCTCAACAACCCAAACGAGGAAGACTTCGAATTTCTCAAAGACCGATTTCACTTCCACCCTTTAGACATCGAAGACTGCAAATCGGTGAACCAACGCCCGAAAATCGACATTTACGACGATTATTACTTCCTCATCCTTCATTTCCCCAACTTCGATCGTCAGAACAAGTTCGTGAAAATCAAGGAGGTGAAGATATTCTGGGGCAAGGACTACATCATCTCCATCGAGAAATCCCCATGGGGCGTGTCGCAGTTGTTCGAGGAATACGAAGAACGCATCCAAGACGGCGAAGACATGAACATTACCAACTCCGACCTGCTGCTCTACCGCATCCTCGAGAAGTTGATGACCGAATCCGTCTATCTCCTTCGCAAGGTCGGCTTGGACGTTGAATTGATCAACCGTGAGTTGTTGCAAGAGAAACAAGTGAAAATCATCGAGCGCATCAGCGTCACGCGCAAGAACCTCATCCTCATCAACACCATTTTCAAGCCGCAATTGAGACTCTTCCACCTCTTCGAAACGGGTAAGGTGACGGGCTTCACCGACGACGTGGAGTACATGGAAGACTACTGGGGCAACATCCTCGACTACCTGCAGAAGGTGTGGGACATGACCGAGGACTACGAGGAATTGATTGAAGGCCTCTCCATGACCTTCGACTCGATGCAGACCAACAAGACCAACGAGACGATGAAAATCCTGACCCTCGTGTCGACCATCATCCTGCCTTTGACCTTTATCACAGGCATCTATGGCATGAATGTCGACCTACCCCTACAAAAATACACATGGGCCTTCTGGGCCATCATGGGGTTCATGGCCGTGGTCGCCTCGGGATTCTATATCTATTTCAGACATAAAAAAATGATGTGATTCATCTGGCCTTGTGGGCACGAATCTCATCAGCGACAGTTGATTTTTTTGGGTCAATTCCTTGCGGAATGCAAGTTTTTTGTTTAATTTTGCAGACGCAAAGCAAAGCAGCGAATGAGCCGCATCAATCCTTGTAACTATTTGTGTTTGTGAGCGATACATAATGCAGATAGACTTACAGGCCCCATTCAAAACCTAACACACTTACAATCAACGCTTTATAGGTATCAAAACCATAGCAAGCCTATAGCAACGCTATACCAAGCCTATACCAACTCCAAGGTAACTCTGAGGTAACTCTGAGGTAACTCTGAGGTAACGATAGGGTGACAAGTACAGACCCGTGTTGCAGTTGTTGCTTTGCAGTTGAAAAAACACACCTGTTATCTCACCATCAGCTTCCCGTATTTCACCACAGCGTTGTTGCGCAACAACTTAACGATGTAGCATCCTTTGGCAAAACCGGCAGGCAAGACTACGGAGAACTCACCAACGGCATCGCCCGTGGCCTTCAGCAGGGTGCGCCCGCTGAGGTCGCACACCACAACGGCATCAAAGTTGCTGCTGTTACCGCTCAAATGCAGGGTTTGTCCAGTCTCAATCGGATTGGGGAAAAGATAGACGGCTTTGGCTTCTTCTGCGACGACATTCCAAGTCGGGTCCCAAATCATGCGGGCATATTCCGGATGGTCGACAAAGGGGTTGCGGTTGTGTTGGTAGTCACGATAGATGACATTATTGCGGTTGATTTCCTTTGGGCTGACGGGGTCTTGCTCGTTCCAACGCAACAGCAGTTGTATGGCCCAGGGCTTGATTTCCGACTTGTTGGTCATGTCGCTCGTGCTCCAAGAGCCGTCCTCGCTGTAGTAACGCACACTCATGTACATCAACGCACGGGCCAAGTCTCCTTTGTATTCGTCAATGGGCTCAAAGGCGGTGCCTGTGAAGCCCGTAGTCTTACAGGGACCTAATTTCGATCCATTTCTCGAGGTCCATGTGGCTGAACGCACCTCACCGAAAGCGTTATTGCCGCGTTTTCCGTTGACGAAACCATCCGTGGGGAAGATATGGTGCAAATCCGTCTTAGCCGTAGCATCGTTGTTAAACCAACTCTGAGGCCACGAGTGCTCACGGTTGTAGCAGTCGCCTTCGCTGTCGTATTGACCACAATTGTCTTGCCCAAGATAATATATGTATGGCGGCGTGCCTCCCGGAATGTCGGAGTACATATCCCACACTACGCCGTTGCCTTTGTTGTCGGTACTCCAGAATGCGTTCAATATATCGCCATACGAGATGGAAGAATGGTCCTTGACGATGTTGTGCAAGGCCACTTTCAACTGGTTACCCGTCAAGCCGTTGGCGGAGTTGTAGTAGTTGGATGGTGCCTGCGCCGAAACCAACAGCGCAAAAGAAACACTGAGGAATAAAACAAAGAACTTTTTCATGTCTAGTTTTTTCGGCCCTTCGACAAGCTCAGGGCTCAAGGACCTTAGTTCTTAATCAAATCGGTAAAAAGATACAAAATCGAGATAATCACCATGAACACAGAGGCGGAAAACTCTATGAAGCTCGACTTCTTTATGATGCCAGGGGTGAAGTCGGCACGCACGGTGAAAAATGACCATAAAAAGCCTGCCACGGCGACGGCAACGAAAAACCAAATCCCGAACGGCAGGAAAAACACGCCCACCAGCCCGTAGAGGAAGGCGTTGAAAGCGGCGAGGATGGAAAGCAGCAACAAGTCCTTGTCGGTGCTCAATGTATACATCGTCTTGCCTTTCAGGGCACGAATGGAATCGACAAAAAGCTTCACCGCCACCACGAGCATCATGGCAAAGACCATATACTCGGCGATATAGGTGAAAAGATGCGACATCAAACGGCCTATGCTATAACCCACCAAAGCCATGATGCCTTGGCTGAGTCCAAACATGACGGGAATCCAAATCTTCTGCGAAGGTTTGTCGTCGGACTTCACCAAGCCCACCGAGCGCGTGACCACGCCGGAGGTCAGGCAGAGGATAAAGAGGATGCTGAGGATAATTGAAGGAGTGGTCATTGTAAATAGGTAGAGACGGTGCATGCACCGTCTCTACATGATTGAAGTTGAATCAACCCAGTCTCTTAAACTGGCAAGTGAAGTGACGCATCAGCTCGGCTTCCCAGGTAATTTCCAGACCACGCTTAATGGTGTCGCGGCGGTCGTAGACGTTCTTCAGGGCAGCGGCGATGACGTCCATGTGATTGTTGGTGTAGACACGGCGCGGGATGCAAAGGCGCACGAAGTCGTTGCCACCGAAACGGTTCTCGCGGGTGACTGGGTCGCGGTCGGCAAGAACGTAGCCGATTTCGCAGGCGCGGATGCCGGCTTCGAGATAAAGTTCGCAGGTCAGCGTTTGGGCGGGGAACTCTTCCTTAGGAATGTTAGTCAATACCTTGTCAGCATCGACGAAGATGGCGTGGCCACCAGCGGGACGCTGGTAAGGAATGCCATACTCGTCGAGTTTGGCAGCGAGGTAATGCACCTGCTTGATGCGAGTCTCAACCATCTCAAACTCAATGTTCTCCTTCAGGCCAACGGCCAAGGCGTCCATGTCGCGGCCATTCATACCGCCGTAGGTGAGGAAGCCTTCGAAGGGGATGCAGAACAGCTTGGCACCTTCGTACCAGTCCTTCTTATTGGTGGCGATGAAGCCGCCCATGTTGACGAGACCGTCCTTCTTGGCGCTCATGGTCATCGAGTCGGCATAGCTGAACATCTCGAGGGCGATTTCGCGCAAGGTCTTGTCGGCATACCCTTCCTCGCGCGTCTTGATGAAATAGGCGTTTTCGATGAAGCGGGCACTGTCGATGTTGACCGGCACACCGTACTTGTGGCACAGCTCACAGGTCTCACGGATGTTCTTCATGCTGACGGGTTGACCGCCGACGGTGTTGTTGGTGACGGTAAGCACCATGAAAGGCACGTTGCCCTTGTTCTCTTGCAGCACCTTCTCGAGTTTCTCGAGGCTGACATTGCCCTTGAAAGGCACTTCCAGCTGGGTGTCGTAGGCCTCGGGCACGGTCACATCGATGGCGAAGGCCTTACGGCTCTCGATGTGACCCTTGGTGGTGTCGAAGTGGGCGTTGCCGGGGACGACCATGCCGGGCTTCACGAGGTAGGAGAACAGCACGTTCTCGGCAGCGCGGCCTTGGTGGGTGGGGATGACATACGGGAAACCGGTGAGTTCGGTGATGGTGTCCTTCATGTGGTAGAAGGAACGGGCACCACCGTAGCTCTCGTCGCCCATCATCATCGCACTCCATTGGCGGTCGCTCATGGCGCCAGTGCCGCTGTCGGTGAGCAGGTCGATGTAAACATAGTCGCTCTTCAGCATAAAAATGTTGTTGTGGGCTTCTTCGAGCCACTTTTCGCGTTGTTCGCGGGTGGATTTCTTGATAGGTTCAACCATCTTGATTTTCCACGCTTCTGCAAATGGTAATTCCATGATTATGATGTTTTGTTGATAGTAAACTAAGGTGTTTTCAAAAAGTGGTCAAAGATAGGGATTTTTTCGCTATGCCAAGGCGATGAAGCAAGATTTTTTATATTTTTGCTCCAAGATATACATAGTAACCATGAAAAAACTACTCTTCACTTTCTGCATTTGTCTCATTTCATCTTTCGCCTTTGCCGGCAGCATCCTCATCGAAGGTTTCGAATACGCCAACCATGATTTAGTGAAGCCCGTAGGATGGGTTTGTGACGACGACTCCTGGCTCTGTGGCTACCAAGAAAAAGACCACAACCGCTTCCCGCACTCGGGCAACTGGTACGCTTTCAGCAACGCCGACGACTCGTGGATGTTCATGCAACTCTACCTCATCACCGACATGCATTACCGCTTCAGCTGTTGGGCCATCTCCGACGACAACTGCCAACTCGAATTCTGGGCAGGCACCTCCCCTTCCGTCGACGACATGCACACCCTGCTCCACGTCACCACCGTCGGCAGCGAAGGTTACGAGAAAATCTCGAATTATGTCGAAACCATCCCCGAAGGCTGTTATTATATAGGTATCCGTGCCCTCGCGAACGACAACACCACCCACCTCACCATCGACGACATCGAAATCGACATGGTGGAGCAATACGATTTCATTGCCGAACCCATCACGGGCGATTCTTCCATGTATCCCGGCACACAAGGCGTTTTCCATTTCTTATTGGAAAACATTGGCTTCGATGCCTTGGATATCACCATGCACCCGTCCAATGAGTTCTTCACCAACATCAGTTGCATCGTGAACGGTGTCAGCGGCATGACCTTCCACGCCGAGCCCAACGAGGTCGTGAGAGCTACCATCACTGCCACGCTGCGCCCCGAAATCGAGCCTGGCACCGTTTGCTGGCTCGACGTTCAAATGACCATCCCCTGCAATTGCAACACGGCCTTAGTCACTTTTTGGGTGACACCCATGGAGACAGAGAACACTGCCGAAAACACCGCCGTGGATGTCAGCGTCTATCCCAACCCCGCCAGCGACTTCGTTACCGTGGAAGCCGAGGAACTGCAAAGCGTGACATTGATCGACATTAATGGGAAAACCCTCGGCAGCATCGCCACCAAGGGTAATTCCGTTAATCTCGATATCAGTAAATTAAAAGCGGGAGTGTATTACATCTCCGCCAAAACGCGCTCCACTTCTTCCTTAGTGAAGTCGATTCTAAAGATGTGATTGGGCTTTAGATAATAAAGCTCGTGCTCGCTTTGGAAGCGTTTCTCACCTCCCCCTGTGATGTTGAGCATCACCACATCGTCAGCCTTTACCACACCTTTTTCGACGGCCTGCTGCAATGAGGCGGTGGTCACAGCTGCGGCATGGTAGATGTCAATGCCTTCCGTCTCCTCAAACAAAGCCTTGGCAGCATTGGCTTCGGCATTGCTGACGACAAGGATGTCGCCATCGGTGTCTTTCAAGGCATCGTAGAGGCCACCGGCGAGGCCGTAGGGTGGCTTGCGGTTGGAAAGCACAGGGGCGCAAATCTCAGCTGCATCCTTACGAGCTTGGTCAGCATCATAAGGCAGCAGCGCGCGTGAGTCGGCACGCCAAGCATCGTACATAGGCACGAAAGGCTTGTTTTGCGATACCATCAGGCGGGCTTTGTTGGCACCATAGCGACCGTCGCCAATGAAGCGCAAATTGGCTTCCCATGCAGCGATGGCACCCGTGCCGCTACCGACAGCCTGAAAATAGAAATCTGGTGTGCGGCCGATGAAGGTCGTGGCCGACATCATCGTGGTACTCATGCCGTCGCGGCGGGCGATGTTCTTGGCACCGCCTTCGGCGAGGTAACCTTCCATCCCACACACCACATTCGATAGATTGATAGCATCGAAATAGTCGCTGCCACTCTCGGTGGTGATGAGTTTCACGCAGGGATTCAACGGCTTGTCGAACCACAAGGCGTTAATGTTGTCCTGCGGCACACAGAGCAGCAGCTTGATGCCGTTGTCGGAGCACACTTTGGCGAAGGCACGGGCGGTATTGCCTGCCGAGGCTACCACCAGAGTCTCACCCTTCAGCTCGTCACCCAAACGGGCGCACACCGAGAAGGCTTCCATCTCCTTGAACGAGCAGGTTGTCATGCGAGCATTACGCTCCGGCCACCAGCCATTGAAGGTGATGTAGAGGTTGTTAAGGCCGAGGTGCTTCGCCAGTCTCTCACTCTTATAGGAGACCGGCTCCGAAGGATTGGCCAGCATCGTCTTGATAGGCAGCCAGTCGGCATAGCGGTACAAGCCTAAACAAGCACCTTCTTTCACTTCAAGTTGTTTCTTTTCATATATGGGACGCACCATACTCGGCTTGTCGCACAGTTTATCGTCAAGGGTCCAGCCTTCGTCATCGAAGACACGGCCAGTAGCTACGGTTTGCAGCTGGTATTTCGTTGGAGTGAAAATCATATTACTGTCTTTTTGCGTTTTGTGGCGCAAAGATAGAAAAAAGTAAATTATGTGATAGTAAATGTTTTTACCAAATTTTACCGCCAACCATCTCCGAAAAGTCGGGCAAATGATCGAGTGGTTGCAGGACCCGTCCCCCTGCCTTGAAACAATAGGTGACAGCGCCATTGCCTAAAAGAAGGTACTTGGGCTGCAGCGCAGAATGGTAACGCAAGGCCTGGTCAAGCACAGCTTGGGTGAGTGCAACACTTGCTGCCTTGCACTCCACCACCATCAACGGGCTGCCATCAGAACCGAAAACGACGGCATCGGCGCGCTTGTCCAAGCCGTTCACCTTCAGCGAATATTCCACCGCCACCAATCCTGCAGGCACTTTAAGGTGCTCCACCAGTAAATACAATAACTTCTGCCTCACCTCCTCCTCGGGTGTGAGCAACACGAAGCGCTTGCGTAGTGGGTCAAACACGAAGGTCTTCCCCTCGCGTTCCTCGGTCTTGAACCATTGCAGCTGTTGTTCTGCCATTATTGCCGTTTTTTGTGACGACAAAAATAAAAAACATTACCTTTGCCTCAAATTATGCACCATGAAAAAAAGCTTTCTCCTTCTTTTGGTCTTCGCCGCGGCGCTTTCCTCATGTACTCACGATGCAGATTCCCTCATCGGCACCTGGACGGTGAGCAAGGTGAACGTACAGTTCGATGAGCAGCGCAACACCCCTGAACTCGTGAAGCAGGTGGGCGAAATGGAGAAACAAAACGTCATCAGCATTAGTAAGGATTCGACTGTTGTTTTCAAGGGACTGGAAGAAGAATGGAAATGCAAGGCAAGCCTTAAAAACGACACGCTGTACCTTGAGGGCACAGCGTTCGGTGTATGGAAAGGTGGAGAAATTGTTACACGGACGGATTCTCCGCTGGGGGAGATTATTGTTGTCTATAAGAAAGAATAAACCTCGGGGACCGCTTCGCGTCATTGCGAGGAACGAAGCAATCCAGAGTACCAACTTTCAAAAAAGATTATAACTTTGCGAACAATTAATCCCGATTGTCATGGAGAAAAAAGCCTATGTGTACATATTATTTAGCCGAAGATTTATTCTATTTGTTGTAACTCCATCCCTAGATTGCTTCGTCGTACCTCCTCGCAATGACGCGAAGCGGCAGAAAGGACGACAAGCGACTACTGCTCCACAAACTGCAAACTATAGGCTATCGCCTCCAATTGTAGCATCTGATTGCGTTTCTTTTGGTTAGGCTCGTAGTAGTAGCCTTCCACGGTGACGAGGTTACCCGTGCGCCTGTCGGCGAAGGTGTACGACACGAAGGGGCCGCCCATGAAGTCGTTCACCACACGCCACATGCCACGCATCTCCAAGGTATAACCCGCGGGAAAGTCTTTGACGTTGGTCACCAAAGGCGGCACAAATTCGGTCTCGGTGGCCATATAGGAGCCTTCAGATGGGCCTGGGATGTACTGTTGCATCATCCTGTCGCGCATAGCAATGAGGCTTGGCGTGCTGAACTGAACAGTGTCTTTGTAAGGTGTCTGGTAAATAACGATGCAAGCGCTGGAGCGTTCCAGTTCCTTGCGGATCCACATAAAGTCAGGCTCGTCCTTGGCGACATAGAAGCCTTGCGGCAAGGTAAGCTTGAAACCAAAACGCTTAGCGATGGCGTTGGCGACATTGTCGTCCTTGGTAGTACGGAACACATTCATGATACGCTCGCGTTCCACTTTATCGAACCACTGCTGGTAGATCTCTTTCTGCGAGTCGAACAGCTCGACCCACGAGGTGATGTCGGGGGCACTGATTTTGATGTAACGCTGCGGCGCCGCCCAAAGGTCTTCAGCGGTTTCGGCAGAGGCCTTCACCAAGCTAGGATTGATGTCGACCTCAATGATGTTCTTATGTTTCTTGAACATATCTGAGAATCCCGACACGGTGACGTGTGCCAATTCGTTACGCGACTCAGGCTGTGGCAGCCCATATTGGTAATCGAGGAAGAACTGGCGGAGTGAATCGCCGATGCGACCATTCCACTGGTCCGTGTTTTGGGTGACGACCAAAATCTCTGAGGTGCCACCCACAGAACGGTCTTTCCTGTTAGTGCGGCTGTTGTCGCCACAAGCCGTCATGAGGCAAACCAGCATCACGACGATACATAATTTGATGTAGCTTTTCATGTTGAGTTATTTTTTGATTTTAAGCTTTTTGCCTACTACCACAGTGTTGCTTTTCAGGTTGTTCCACTTCTTGATGTCATTGACGGTGCATCCATATTTCTTTGAGATAGAGTTGAGGGATTCCCCTTTCTTCACTGTGTGCGTCTTGATTGTTTGGCTTCCACTGCTACTGCTTTTCTTGGGTGTTTTCTTGCTTACTTGGGCCATCGGAGCACCCGAACGGTAGATTTTCAGTTTCTGCCCCACGGTGATGATGTCGCGTTTCAGATGGTTCCAACTCCTGATGTTCGATACGGTGACATGGTACTTTTTGGCAATGCTGGCCAAGTTCTCACCCTTTTTCACCACATGGGTGACGCAGTCACTGACAGCTTCTACCTTCTCTTCGATGGCCTCACGGGCTTGTTCTGCACTGCTGGTGAAGGAATAGATGCTGTCTTCCAGCTGCACGAAGCGCAGGCTGTATTTCATCGGCAGACGCAGGACACAAGGAAACTCCTTAGAAGCCGGAATGATGTGCTTGGTGTATTGCGGGTTGAAGAAGACGATATCCTGCATGGGCACGCCAATGCATTCGTTGATTTGGTCGAAGTCCACACGTTGGTTCACTACCACCGTGTCGGTACCATGCAGCAGCAAGCCGGGATTGATGGGATAGAGGTTATGCTCTGTGGCGTAGTTCATCAGATAAGTGACAGCGATGAAAGCCGGCACATAGCCACGGGTTTCCTTGGGTAGATAAGGCCAGATGGCCCAGTAATTCTTCACTCCTCTAGCGCGGATGATGGCCTTGTTGACAGTGCCAGGACCCGAGTTGTAGGCCGCCAGCACCAGGAACCAATCCTCATAACGGGCATAAAGGCTTTGCAGGTATTGGCATGCCGCCACGGTCTCCTTCATCGGGTCATAGCGCTCGTCGAGCAACGTGGTAACACGCAAGCCATAATCCCTGCCCGTGGCTAACATAAACTGCCACAAGCCTTTGGCACCCGCCTTCGATCCTGCCGTGGGGTTCAGTGCCGACTCCACCATGGCCAGATATTTCAGTTCCAGCGGCAGATTGTACTTGGCGAGATATTCCTCAAACATCGGGAAATAGACGTAAGAAAGGCCCAACATACGGCTCGACTGCAGTCGACGACGGTTGGCATACAGGTCGATGAACGATTTCACATGAGTGTTGAAAGTCAAGGGGATGGTAGTCTCCCTTGCCAAGGCCTCGATGCGTTTCTGGTAGACGGTGTCATCAAAAACGGGAATTTCGTCCCTGCCATAATCGTATATGTTCATCACAGCCGTGTCGATGTCGAGATAGACATCCTTGAAATAGGTGATGTTGCTCACCAAATCCAGCATCTCCATCACCGCAGACTCATCGACGACCGCCTTTCCTGAGTTCAAATCCTTGATTTCCTGTTCATTGAGTTCAACTTCAAGGCTATCAGGCTCGGTATATTCCGGGTCGTTGGATTGGGCAAAAAGCGTGACGAAAGGGAAAAGCAAGAAAACGATGAGATTTGCGTATTTCATTGGGTGATGCTGTATTTGTGTAGAAATTATAACTCTTTTAGAAGCGAACGCAAAATTAGGAAAAATCATATATTCAACATGAAAAAAAACTATTTTTGCGGCCTCAATGAAATGAAAACACCCATGGAAAACGAAAGAAATATCGACAAACTTGCCAACTATATCATCAAGTTAGGTGCATTGGCAGCCATAATTGCCATATGCTGTATCTTTAAGAATGTGCTGATCTACATCTTTATTGCCCTTGTGGTTTCCCTGATTGGGCAACCGATAATGAGATTACTGGTAAAAATCCGCATCAAAAAGTTTCATATCCCCGACTGGATTTCGGCATTACTGACTATCCTCATTATCATAGCATTCCTGGGTTTAATCATCACCGTAATGATTCCTATGGTAACAAACATCATCAGTGATGCCTCAGTGGCAAGTGACACGAGCGTCTCAGCAAAGAGTTGGATGGAAGGGGTCAACCAATGGCTCATTGGCGTGTTTCCAAGTCTTGGCGAAGATTTTAATTTGATTTCCATCTTGATGAAAAAGCTCTCCGAATTGGTGAGCTTTAATGGCGTGACGGGCTTTGTGGGTTCGTTGGCAGGTGTGGTTGTCGACATTTTCGTAGGGTTATTTACCGTGTCGTTCATCTCGTTCTTCTTCCTGAAAGATTCCACTTTGTTTTCGAGAATCGTCTGCGCTTTGGTGCCTGACAAGATTGAGCACATGATAAGCCAGACCCTAAACGAAATCAAGCAGTTGCTTTCTCGCTATTTTGTAGGCTTGATATTGGAGATGCTGGGCGTTGCCATGCTCGACTTCTTAGGAATTTGGCTTATCGCACGGCTTGATGTCAGCTACGCCATTGGTATTGCCATCATCGCAGGTATCTTGAATATCATTCCTTATATCGGACCGATTATTGGTGAGGCTATCGGTGCCATCCTAGGTATGATTCTGAAGGTCGGCATAGGTACTGGACTGGATGTGAACGTATGGATCTTTGGACTCATCATCTTAGCAATCATGTTAGGAGTTCAGTTGATTGACAATTTCATCTTCCAGCCGTTGATTTATTCCACAAGCATCAAAGCCCATCCTCTTGAGATCTTCATCGTCTTCCTTATGGCGGGTCATATCGGTGGCGTGGTGGGTATGTTAGTAGCCATTCCTGCCTACACAGTGATACGCGTCATCGCCATGCGCTTTTTCTATCGCTTCAAAATCATTCAACGGCTAATACCCGATTTGAGCGAAGAGGATAGGATTATCGAAGAGATTAACTAATGACTTTCTGGAAGGCCAGCCGTGAATTGCCATCGAGCAAGTAAATGATGCCACAATACTGGTAGCCGTGCTTTTCCAAGCCTTTCCGCATAATGACATTAACCTCGTGCGTGTCGATGCGAATGTTGTGGGCTTGGCTTTCGCAATAGTCCAATAGCGCATCCAAAATGCCGTGTGAGTCGGGGGTGCTGGCAATGCGATGGATGACGTGATAGGGTTCGTCATTGAGCCATTGGCCGTCGTAGATGACATTGTAAGTCACCTCAGGGCTGGGCAAAAATGCAAAGGTCCCTACTATCTTCCCCTGCTCATCGAGCATCACATGGCTTCCACCCAATTCGATGTCTTTCATAAACATATCGTCACGAGGATAGCCGTCAGGCCATTGGTAAACATTGCCATAGCTGCGCATAATTTCACGCGCTTGGTCACGCAAGCTGAGGATGGTCGGCAGGTCGGCCAAGGTGGATTTACGGATGGTGTAGCTCATTTTTGGCCGAGTTCAAAGATGGTCAAGTCAGCGACGGTCATGTCCACCACTTGAATCAAGTCTTGTGGATTAAGTTTGAACTGCAAGCCTCTTACTCCTGCACTGACATAGATATAGTCGAACAATTCGCAGGTCTCGTGGATGAAGGTCGGGAACTGTTTCTTCATGCCCACGGGTGAGCAGCCGCCACGGATGTAGCCCGTCAGCGGTAGCAGTTCTTTCATCGGGATGAGGTCGCAACTCTTGTTGCCCGTGGCTTTGGCGGTCTTTTTCAGGTCGAGTTCGTCGTTGCCTGGGATGACGCAAACAAAATAACCAAGTTTGTCGCCTTTCAGCACCAAGGTCTTGAACACCTGGTCGATGTCCTCGCCCAACTGGTCGGCAATGTGCTGTGCCCCGAGGTCGTTCTCATCGACTTCGTAGGGTATCAGCTCATACGCAATCTTCTTTTGGTCAAGAATGCGGCAGGCGTTGGTTTTATTGATTTTTTCTTTGGGCATGGCTTATTTCCTATTCTCCTCCACCCACTTGCGGGCATTCACGAAGGCTTCCATCCATGGGCTGACCTCGTCGTTCTTGCGCTCGTCAGGATAGTAGGCCCACTGCCAGGGTAAGAAGGCGCGCTCGAGGTGGGGCATCATGGCGAGATGGCGGCCATCGTTGGAGCAGACCGCTGCCGTCGACCAATCACTGCCATTCGGGTTGCCCGGGTATTCGTCCTGACCGTAAGTCATCACGATTTTGTACTTGTCGCGGTAGCAGGGGAAGTAGAAACGACCCTCGCCGTGGGCAATCCACACACCAAGGCGACGACCTGAAAGCGACTTCAGCATCACGCTCTCATTCTGCGCAATCTCAACGTTGAGGAAGCCCGACTCGAACTTGTGCGAGTCGTTGTGCATCATCACTGGGTGCTCCTCATGGTCGGGATAAAGCAGGCCGAGTTCCATCATCACCTGGCAGCCGTTGCACACACCGAGGCTCAACGTGTCCTCACGAGCGTAGAAGTCATCCAAAGCTTTCTTGGCTTTCTTGTTGTAAAGGAAAGCGCCTGCCCAACCTTTTGCCGAGCCAAGCACGTCCGAGTTGGAGAAACCACCAACAAAGACAATCATGTTCACATCCTTGAGGTCTTCGCGGCCAGAAGCCAAATCCGTCATGGTGACATCTTTCACGTCGAAACCAGCAAGATAGAGGGCGTAAGCCATTTCACGGTCGCACTGGCAGCCTTTCTCACGGATGATGGCAGCATTAATGCCCGAAGGCTTGCAACGGTGCATATTGATACCCAGGCTGGACGCCGTACCGGTGAAATTACGACCGAAGCTATAATGCAGGTACTGCTTCTTGTAGTTCATGAAACGCTCCATGGCTTTCCTCGGGCCGCTCTGCTTGCGGTCGAGGAGGTAGGACGACTTGTACCAAGTGTCGCGCAGCGTGTCGATGTCGAAGATATAGTTGTGTTCATTGTGGACAATCGTAATTTGTCGCTTGGCCGTGGGCTTACCGATGACCTTGAAAGCGATGCCCAATTCACGCAACATGCGGTTGGCGATGCCGTCGTTCGATACTTGGATGACCACCGAGGGCTTTTCGCAGAAGAGCACCGAAACGAGGTCGTCCTTGGCGAAAGCCTCTAGGTCGAGGTTCATGCCGTAGATGCTGTTGGCGAAGTTCATTTCCAACAAAGTGGTAATCAAGCCGCCCGCCGATACGTCGTGACCAGCCAAAATGAGATCGCTTTCAATGAGTTTCTGGATGGCGTTGAAGCACTTCTTGAAGTAATTGACGCTCTTCACATCAGGTGTCGCCTGACCGACAGCATCAATGGCTTGGGCAAAGCTGCTGCCACCAAGTTCGAAACCGTCTTTCGAGAAGTCGATGTATAGGAGTTCCGTGTTCTCGTCGGCCTTCATCACGGGGCGGACAACTTGGCGGATGTTCAACACCTCGCCAGCGGCGGAGATGATGACCGTACCAGGGGCAACCACCTTCTCGCCATTAGGATATTTCTGTGTCATAGAGAGGCTGTCCTTACCCGTCGGCACATTAATGCCCAGGGCCACGCAATAGTCGCTCAAAGCTTTCACAGCTTCGTAAAGTCTTGCGGTCTCACCTTCCTGCTTGGCAGGCCACATCCAATTGGCGCTCAACGAGACACCCGAAAGATTGCCTTCAATCGGTGCCCAAAGGATGTTGGTCAAAGCCTCGGAAACAGAGAGACGCGAAGCGGCTGCGGGGTCAATCAAGCCCGCAATCGGTGCATGACCCAAGGCCGTAGCGATACCGCGCTTGCCGTTGTAGTCCAATGCACTGATGCCGAGATTGCTCAAAGGCAGCTGAATCTCGCCGACACACTGTTGTTGTGCCACACGACCCGTCACAGAGCGGTCCACCTTGTTAGTAAGCCAGTCCTTGCAGGCCACAGCTTCAAGTTGCAACACACGGTCAAGGTATTTGTGTATATCGCGCTTGGTATAGCTAATCTTCTTGAAATGATAGGGCTTGGTCGTGTCGTTCAACACCGTCTTGGGTGCGCTGCCGAAGAAATCGGAGATGGCCAAATCGATGGGAGCCTTGCCTTTCTTGCGGACGAAACGCAGACGGGCATCACCCGTCACCTCACCCACTTCATAATACGGAGCACGCTCGCGCTCAGCGGTTTCCTTGATGATGTCCTTGTCTTTCTTGTTGACCAGCAGGCCCATGCGCTCTTGTGACTCGTTGCCGATGATTTCCTTGTCAGACAAGGTCGGGTCGCCGATGGGCAGGTTGTCGACATAAACCACGCCACCAGCATCTTCGATGAGCTCGGAGAGGCAGTTGAGGTGACCGCCCGCACCGTGGTCGTGGATGCTGCGGATGGGATTGTGGTCGCTCTCTTCCATAGCACGGATGACATTGCTGACACGCTTCTGCATCTCGGGGTTGGCACGTTGCACGGCATTCAGCTCAATGGCGTTGCTGTATTGGCCAGTATCCACGCTCGACACAGCACCACCACCCATACCGATGCGGTAGTTGTCGCCACCAAGGACGATGATGACATCGCCTTCTTCGGGTTCCAACTTCTTGGCGTCTTGCTTTTTGGCGAAACCGATACCGCCAGCCAGCATGATGACTTTGTCGTATCCCAATTTTTGTTCCTCGCTATGTTCGAATGTCAAAAGGCTACCGTTGATAAGCGGCTGGCCAAACTTGTTGCCGAAGTCGGAAGCACCGTTGGAGGCCTTGATGAGGATTTCCTCTGGCGTTTGATACAGCCACTTGCGCGGTTCGATGTCCTTCTCCCAATCACGACCTTCCTCTGTGCGCGGATAAGAAGTCATGTAGACGGCCGTTCCCGCCAAAGGCAAGCTGCCCTGACCGCCAGCCAGACGGTCGCGAATCTCGCCGCCACTGCCCGTGGCTGCGCCATTGAATGGTTCCACCGTCGTCGGGAAGTTGTGCGTCTCGGCTTTCAGCGAAATCACCGTTTCGATAGGTTTGATTTGGAAAGCTGAAGGTTTGTTGGGCTCAGCGGGAGCAAATTGTTCCACCTTCGGACCGAGGATGAAAGCGACGTTATCTTTGTAAGCCGAAACGAGTTTGTTCGGGTTCTCCTTCGAGGTCCTCTTGATGAGGGCAAAGAGCGTGTTGGGCATCTTCTTGCCGTCGATGATGAAGGTGCCGTTGAAAATCTTGTGGCGGCAGTGTTCCGAGTTCACCTGGGCGAAGCCATAGACCTCGCTGTCTGTGAGCTTGCGGCCAATCTTTGCGGATATGCCTTTCAGAAAGTCCATCTCCTCTGCGCTCAATGCCAGACCTTCCTGCTGGTTGTAAGTCTCGATGTCGTCGATGTACTTCAGCGGCTCGGGCTTGCGGTCGATGGCGAACACGCTCTGGTCGAGGTCCTTGTAGCGGTTTTGCAGCATCGGGTCGTAAGGCGCGTTTTTCGACTCCGCACGAAAGAATTCCTCGATGCGGACGATGCCCTTGATGCCCATGTTTTGGGTAATCTCTACGGCATTGGTGCTCCAAGGCGTAATCATCTCGCGGCGCGGGCCGACGAAATAGCCCTTCACGGTATCTTTTTCAATGCGTTTGGCATTGCCAAAAAGCCAAGTGAGCTTGGAAATCGTTTCCTGGGAAAGTTCGGATTTGGAATCAACAGCGATAATCCGTTGACTATCAGGTTGAAAGTAGGAAATCATAAGCGCAAAGTTTTATGCATAATACGATGGGGCAAAGATAGGAGTTTTATCGGGATTATTTTTCATTTTGCTCTTTCAATATCCTAAAAATTTTAGAGTCGCTCGTTTCTTCAACATAAAATTGGGAAGGTCAAACTGGTCAAAGTCATGTTTTGGGGTTTGAAAAACGAGTTTGACCACTTTGACTTTGACCGGAATGACAGCGTTACAGTTTATTCCAATGCTCCAATTTCATCAAGCTCAGCTGTGCTCTGAGACACTACAAACACATACATTGCCACCAAAATATGGGTCGCTGCTTTCAGCTCCTGTTCTGTCGAAGTTGCTGCTTCATGCGATTCATCGTTGCGCCAGTTCTTTACTAATTCCAAGTAGTTGGCAAACTTCTGGTAGGTCGGGTCGGGATTGTTGCGTAGTCCCGACAGACAGCGATACGACAGCAGTGCATCCATGAACGAAGGTGCCAAATGATCTGGCAACACAGGACGCATTTCATAACCTTTCAGAATATAATAGAGCTTCTTCAGGAAAGCCTCATACTTATTCAACAAGGTATTGAAATGCCTCCTACGGTCCACCATGCGCATCTCATCCGTGCAATACAGGTGGTTCAACGAGTCTTTTATCAAATCATTCATGCCGTCATACTTCGGCATCGTCTCTTTCACCACCAAGCGAAGCAATGTTTCCACCACCTCGGGCAGCGGACGCATCCAGCGTTTCAGGTCGGCAAATTCGCCGTCCTGGTCAGCTACGATGGCAGCGATGAGCTTGTCCGCATCGAACGGCAACGATTGGTCATTGGCCGTGTTCTTGGCCATCAGGTCAACCATCGCACTCACAAATGCCTTCGAGAACGGCGTTTCGTCCTGCAGCTCCTTCAAAAACTCAAAGAACTTCTCGATGTTGCCTTCGGCCTTCTCCATCAGCTTCTCATACACCAGCTTAGCCAAAATGTCCGGATTGTTATTGCTACGGAATGCCTCAATCAGCTCGGCATCCTCTTGAATCTCATCCACCACGCTGCGCACCACTTTGTCGTGGTTCGTCAGGAACGCCACGAAAGGCTCGTTCACAATGTCCAAAATCTCCGCTAACGGCAGTTCTTCGTCAGGCCGTTTCGTCGTCGGGTCTTTGCCTGTCGTCGTGGGCAGTGTCGTATCCTCGGCCTCCAACGGCAGAGCACCGTCGAAGGTCAGCTGTTGGCGCAGCTTGTCCAAATTGATTTGCTCCAGTATCTCCATCGGCAAAGTCTCTTTGGTATAGGGCAGGTATTTGTAGAACAGCTTGCAGAAGATATAGAACTCCTCCAAGTCCACGTCGATGAAGTCCATCACCTGTGCCAAGAATCCGTAACTACGCACATACCTGTCCACATACTTTCTTAGCAAGTCCTTATCCTCTACCGTCATCGGCATGACATAGCCATCCACGATTTTCTTCAGGATGCTCGGCACATTGCTCAGCTGGTTGTCGACGACAGCCTTGGCCACCGCCTTCACCTCGTCCGGGCTATACACCTTATAGTCGTCGATTTTGTTCTTCAGCGTGTAAAGTCGCTGAATGTCAACGCTCCCTTGAAGGTCAGTCCGCAGGTAGTATTGCTGGAAGGCCTCCTGAACGTCCTCCGCATGGTTGCGGAAATCGATGACCATTGTGTCGGTCTTCTCTATCTGGCCGTCCTTATAGCAGCGGTTCAGTCGGCTCAACGTCTGGATGCACTGGATGCCGCCCATCAGTTTGTCCACAAACATCGTGTGGAGCAAAGGCTGGTCAAAGCCCGTCTGGAACTTCTCGGCCACCACCAAAATCCTGTATTCAGGCTTGTTGAACTGTTCGCGGATGGCATTATCCTTGATGCCGAAGCCGTTCAAGGTGTCTTCGCTGTAGGTCTGACCATCCACTTCCAATTTGCCCGAGAAGGCCACCAGCGTCTTGATGGAATTGTTGTATTCAAGCTTGATAATCTCATCGAGATACTGCTTGTATAGCACCGCACTTTTGCGCGAGTCTGTCACCACCATCGCCTTTGCCCTGCCTCCAATCTTGTTGATGGTGTGCTGCATGAAGTAAGCCAACATCATCTTGGCCTTCTGCCGCATGTTGTTCGGGTCGGCATTCAATGCCTCCATGATAAGCTTGATGGCTTTCTTCTTCTCGTACTCGTCTTTATAGATGGGAGCCTTCGGACCCAAACCCTCCCATTGCTTAGTCACATACTCAAACATAGTCTGATAGGTGACGTAGTTTTTCAGCACATCAAGGATGAATTTCTCATCGATGGCCTGTTTCATAGTGTAATAATCATGTGCCTCGTAGAAGTCGCTGCCGATGCCGCGCTTCATTGCATTCTCGCTGTCCTTGCTGGTCTTACGTCCAAAGAGGATGTAAGTCCTGTCCTTTGGCGTAGCAGTAAAGGCGTAGAAGCTCAGATGACTCATCTTCTGTCTCATGCGCTGCATGTAGGCCAAAGCCATTTCGTAGCTGTCGCCCTTCTTTTCGTCGTCGTCAAACTCCACGTCTTTCGACAACGCCTCGGCCAAATCCTTCGTCGATTCATTGCCCATCGCTGTGTGTGCCTCATCTACAATGATGGCGTATTTGCGCGAGATTTTCTTCCGTAGGTAGGTCAACGCAAAGCTGAATTTCTGTATTGTACAGACGATAATTTTAGGTGGGTTGTCCTCTTCAAGGGCATCCGCTAAGTTATGTGAGCCGCGCCTGATGTCGCGCACCGTCTTGGCCACCTCTTCGAAAGCATTCACGTCATCAGCCATGTTAGCGTTGAGCACAAGCCTGTCCGTCACCATGATGATGCTGTCATAAACGGGATTTCCCTGCGCATCCATCGTGTTGGCCAGCTGGTGGGCCAACCATGCCATTGTCTTCGTTTTGCCCGAGCCTGCCGAGTGTTCAATCAGGTAGTTATGGCCTGCGCCTTCCTCCTTGGCGTATTGCACCAGTTTCCGAACAGCCCTCAGCTGGTGGAAACGTGGGAAGAAAGTCGTCTTCTCTTTGTCAGTGGCCTTCACCTTATATGACTTGATGAAATGCTCTATGATGTTGAGCAGGCTGTCCGCTTGCCAGATGTCCCGCCACAAATATGCCGTCGCATAGTCGCCTTCAATAGGCGGATTCACGCTGTCCTGGTTGAAAGGCAGGAAATACGTTTCCTCCCCTTTCAGCCGTGTCGTCATGAAGGCATAGTTGTTATCCACCGCAAAATGCACCAGGCAGTTCCACAGAAAACGGTTGTCTGGGTTGCGGTCTCTTCTGTATTGCTGGATGCTATGGGTATAGTTCTGGTCGGTGAACTCATTCTTCAGCTCAGCCGTGATGATGGGCAGGCCGTTGATGAGCAGCACCAGGTCGATACTGTTCTGGCTGTCGGCTGAAGCGGTCGAGTAGCGCATCTGTCGCACCACGGCGAAGCGGTTGGCCTTATAAAGCAAATCCGGCTCGCTCCCTTCGGGTGCCATTTCGTCCTTAAAGCCCACAAACCTCACTTCCATGCCCCTAATCTTAATGCCCTTCTTCAGTACGTGCAGCATCCCTTGGCTGTCCAAGGTGCTGTTATACACGCGCACCACCTCGTCCAAAGCTCCTTCTCCGAATTCCTTCGTCATCTTCGCCCAGATGTTCTTTTGGGCTTGCAGGAAGTGCTGCAGCTCGCCTCGGTCGCACAGGCTTTTGATGTCAAAGTCCTTGTGTTCGCGCTGGCAGTACATCGGGCTACTGGCCAAACATTCCGTGATGTGCTCTTCAAAGCGTTTCTCAGTCAATCCGTTGCTCATAGCTTATCTATTTTGTTTTTCACTCTGCAAAAATAACCCTTATAGGTTCAGTGACTCTGAATGCTTTCGTTTTTTATAGGAAGGGCGTAAAATACACCGGAAGGCATAAAGTTGCCCCATCCTTTTGATAGTCTTTCGTGTAAAGCAATATGCGCTCGCCTATGCGGGAAGGATATTTTTCGCAAAAGACATCCAGCGATTTATGCGTCTTGTAACCAGACGACTTCACCTCGATTGGGACAAGCTTTTGCCCTTTCGAGAGCAGAAAATCCACTTCGTAATTATGCCTGTCTTCTGTGAGAAAAGTGTGATAATACAATTCATATCCTGCTGCCCGCAGCATCTGGGCCACCACATTCTCAAAGATGTATCCCATATTGGTGTTCAATTTATCAGCCCAAAGTTTTTGGTAGATAATATTCTCCGTAAAGTCCTTGTCCCAAAACGCCAAGGTGACGAATAGTCCCGTATCGGCCAGGAACATCTTATAACGAGTTTTGTCGGCAGTTAAGGCCAAACCCACATTGGGATCTGTAGCATGATAGGCAATATTCACGACCATACTCTCGCGCAGCATTTCAAGAAGCTCTTGCATTTGATATTGCTTGACATTCTCGATGATTGTCGTAGCCTGAAAATGGGAGGCCTTTTTACTCAATTCGGCAGGAATGGCCCAAAACATTGTGCGAAGTTTGTCTGACGAATCCAACTTATGCAAGTCATCAGCATAGAGGTTCAAGATACGCCTCTTCACTATATCAACTTGCTGAAGGTTTTTGGTTTCAAGGTATTCATTGACCGCTTGCGGCATTCCTCCCACTAGCATATAGAGTCGAAATTCGCGCATCGAGTACCTATGCGCGGCCTCACCTAATTGTTGACGACTATCAAACATTTGTTTCAACAAGGTCATGGAGGTATGGTCGTCCAAAGCCCATCGGAATTCCTCGTAATCCATCGGATACATCTGAATACGGTCTTCCTCGCTTGGAATCACGATGTTTTGTACATTCTGGCGAATACTTATCAGAGACCCTGTTTCGATATAATCGTAACGGCCGTCTTTCACGAAATACTTAATGGCTTGTCGCACTTTAGGCTGTAATTGCACCTCATCGAAAACGATTGCCGACTTGCGCTCAACCAAGGTAACATTATAAATGATTTGCAGACGCATGAAAAGATAATCGAAATTGGACAGGCTTGTATCAATAAGCTCCTGCACATCAGGGAGAAGGTTAGCGAAATCCAACAGGATATAAGATTCGTATTCCTGCTCGGCAAAATGTTGCACCAAGGTGGATTTGCCAACTCGTCTGGGACCTTCAATAAGAACCGCGCTTTTGCCCGCTGAATTTGTTTTCCAATCGAGCATTTTCTGGTAAGCCTTACGCCTAAAAATCCTTTCTGACATATACTTTGTATTTGATGCCGCAAAGATACTGGTTTTATTTGAGTTACACAAGAGAATTCCGCTGAGCGCAATTTTTATTTTGTATTATTTACCGATGAGCGCAAATTTTAGAACCATAGATTTACCGCTGAGCGCAAATTTCCACTTTGTTTTTATGCCAACCGTTCCTGTAGAAAATCTCTTCAAAACCCCGACACATCCACAAATGTTCAGCTTTCGAGTGTTAGGTTTTAGCACACCTTCCTCTTCCCCGTCACCACCTCCGTAATCAACGCCTGCTTATATTCCCTCAGCAATTCAATCTGCCTCGTCACCGCCCCAATCTGCTTGTCAATCTCTCCACATCGGCGGTCAAGATATTCTGCAATTTCAACTTGCTCGTCATTTGGTGGACAAGCTATCCTTTGATGCTTAATCTTTTCTTGGCTGATGTTTGGCTGACCTCCTCCATAAGCCTCTATCAACAAATTAGGTTTATCTGCCAAAAACGCATAATAAGCATATTTGTAATCCAGCTTGCTATTATACAAAACACAACAAGCCTGATTCGTTGTAGTTTCAATATCAAGCAAACCAACTTTTCCAATAGTCGCACCATACATTGCAACTACTAACGAATTGATAGGATATATCGTAAGTCCACACTCTTTCAATGCTAAATCAGTGATTTTCTTGGAAGTCTCAGTGATATGCCCATCATTCAAATCACCTGTTTGAAGCCAATTTGTACCTTCCTCCGCATAGTATTCTTTTCTACTTGTTGAAGGTGTAGTACCACTTCCAATGCTAAACAGCCAAGACACTTTCATCACCTCCCAATGCTCCGGCACCATCCCAATCCATTCCACGCCGCTATCCTTCATCTTCACATCAGGATTCAGCCCTTGCGTCACCGCTTGCGTGATGATACTTTGCTTCATTTCATTCAGCAATGCAATCCGCTTCTCCTGTGTGGCCACCACCTTGTCGATGTCCCCACAACGCGCATCCAAATAGGCCGCAATCGCCTCTTGCTCAGCAAGCGTAGGAAATGGAAGCTTTACATTAGAGAAATTATCAGCAGAAATTTCCTTAAATGTTGCCCCAGAGCCTAACAAATCAAACCACTCTGTACTAATGCTCATTACATAGTAGTAGTATGTCGAGTTTGTTCCTTTGGGAACACAAGACAAGCAGCCTTGATTTGTGCAAAGTTCCACATCATTCAATGCAACCGTACCAATCGGCGCACGCTTGGAAAAGATGATGCTGCCAACTGAAACTAATTGAGTATTGCATGAATCATAGCCCTGTTTTGTGATGGTCCTTTGCCCTCCCTTAATGAATTTGTCCTCCGTCTTGTAGTCCGCAGGAGTCACCCAAACAATATCCCCGTCCCAATTATCGGGGTTCTCAGTTTTTGGGGTCGCTCCAGCATAAACATCAAAACAGAACTTGATTTTCTTCAAATCCCAATGCTCAGGTACTTCGCCAATCCAATCAATGCCGCTGGGCTTGTATTTGTCGTAACGTTTCATAATCAATCATTTGGGTTGTTTTCGTTGAACTCGTCTATCCATTCCTTCAGCTTGCTTTGCAGCAGGGCTTTGTCGGGCAAATAGAGCGAGTATTGCGAGGCATAGATATGTGCGTCTTCAGGCAATGTCAGTTCCACCAAAGCATCATTCTTTTCCTCACAAAGCAGGATGCCAATGGTGGGGTTTTCGTCGGGCAGCTTCACATAGCGGTCGTAGTAGTTCACATACATCTGCATCTGTCCGAGGTCCTGGTGGGTCAGTTTCGCCGTCTTCAGGTCGATAAGCACATAGCAACGCAACAGGCGGTTGTAGCACACCAAATCGACATAGAAATGCTGTTCGTCGAAGGTGAAGCGTTTCTGCCGCGCCTCAAAGAGGAAGCCCTTCCCCATTTCGAGCAAGAAGTTTTGCATTTTGCCGATGATGGCGTTTTCCAACTTGCTTTCCGAATAGGACGCGTCGGGCTTCAGTCCGAGAAACTCCAAAGTCACCGGGTTCTTGATGATGTCCTCTGGCTTTTGCACGGTATGCCCCTCCAAGGCCAAGCGCATCACCTCGTCCTTGTCGCGGCTCAACGCCAGACGCTCATAGAGGCTGCTGCCCACCTGTCGGCTGAGTTCCTTCACCGACCATTGCTGTTGGGCACTTTCTATCTCATAAAAGCTTCGCGCTTCAATATTCTCGATGCGCATCAACACCAAATAGTGCGACCACGAGAGTGTGAAACGAGGCAGACGAATTGTGGCAACACCGTTGCTCCAATTTGCAACTTCTTTATTTCCAATCACTTCTCCTTTTTGTTTCGATTGGGGCAATGATGTTGCCCCAATTGAAACATTCTCGTAGGCCTTGTAAAAATAGCGGCAACGCTTCAGCGTGTCGTATGTCCAATCGCCGCCATAACGCTCCATGAGCAATGCCGACAAGTTTTTCAGGATCTGCTGGCCATATTTGGCGCGTTCGCCCTGCTGTTCATCCTCAAAGATGTAGCGTCCCACCTCGTAGCGGGTCTTCACCTCCGCCACATTCACCGTGGCATACACCAAGTGGCGCGATTGCTCAATCAATGTCGACACCTTCTTAAACAAGGCATCCAAACGGGCTTCTTGTATTTCGCTTTTTTCCATCATTCTTGTGTTTTCAGGTTAGCCAATTCGCTTTCCATTTCCTTATCCAAGCTCACCAACTCAGCCAGAATCTCGTCACACGAGCGCAGCGGCTTGTATCGATAGAACATCTTCGTAAATGGGAACTCACAGCCCACTTTGTCCTTTGCCCTGTCCATCCAGGCATCCGGCACAAACTTCAGCACCTCTTCCGCAAAGTAGGTGTCAATGTCCGTCTTCATCGGTATGCGTTCCGTGTCGCGCAGGCTGCTATCAGGCTGAGGCTTGCCCTTCTTCAGCACCAACTCGCCATTCTCGTCGCGCAGAGGGCGCTCCACTGTTACCTTGGTGTAAAGGAAATCCTCCTTGTCCATCAGCTTCGCCACGGCCACTTCCTCGCCGTCAAGCGTCATTGTCGCATCCGTATAGTTGCGGTAAAGCTCCACAATCTTCGCTGTGGCCGCCTCCGTTATACTGAAACGCTTCTGCCCAAGGTTCTTTTGCAGCAGCTCGGTAAACGCCTCTTGGTTCTCTGCGTTCACAAACAGCACCTTGCCCTTATGCGAAGCAGGCTTCTTGTTGTCCAATATCCAAAGATACGTTGCAATGCCCGTACTGTAGAACAGGCTCTTCGGTATGGCCACGATGGCATCCAGCAGGTCACGGTCAAGGATGCTCTTCCTGATATTGCTCCAGCCGCTTCCTGCGTCGCCGTTAAAGAGCGGCGAGCCGTTCAGCACGATACCGATGCGCGAGCCGCCATCAGGATCCATTTTGCTAATCATGTGCTGCAAGAACAGCAACGAGCCGTCAGAGGTGGCAGGCAAGCCAGCCGAGAAACGCCCGTTGGGGTTCTCGCTCTCCGTCTTGATGGTTCCCTCTATCTTCTTCCAATCCACTCCAAAAGGAGGATTTGCCAGCATGTAGTTGAACACTTTGCCGCTGAACTTATCATCGGCCAATGTGTCGCCCACTTCAATCTTACCGCTTTGCAGCTCACCCGTCAGCAGCATGTCCGACTTGCAGATGGCGTAGGTCTTTTCGTTCAGTTCCTGTCCGTTCAGGATAACACGCACATCCGTCCGTCCTGCTTTTCGGGCTTCCTCCTCGATGTGCTTCTTCGCCACCGTCAGGATGCCTCCAGTGCCGCAGCACGGGTCATAGATGGAGAAGTGCCGCCCTGGCACCTGTATGTCGTCCTCCTTGCCACACAGCACCAACGACACCAGCGTCCGCACGATGTCTCTTGGCGTGTAAAACTGTCCCGCCTTGGTGTTCGTCGTTTCCTTTGCCCTACGGATGATGATCTCGAAGATGGTACCCATCTTTGAGTTGTCCACCTCGTCGGGTCCAAGGGGGATGTTGGCAAACTGCTGCGTCACCCTGTAGAGCAGGTTTTCGCGCTGCAGTCGGCTATAGATCTTTGTCAGGTCGCCGTTCTCCTTATCCTCATGCGTGAAGTTATTCAGAATATCCTTGATGTTCTCGGTATAGCCTTCCAAATACAGCTTGAAGTTGGCCGCAAGCGCAGCGGGCTTGTCGAGCAGCTTGCTCAGCGTAAAGCCACTGGTGTTGTAGAACTGAAGCCCGTTTTTGCGCATCAGCGATTTCAGCACCACCTCGCGCATCTTTGGGTCCTCATGTTTGGCTAGCTCCGTTTCAATCTCGTTCCTCACGGGTTGCAGAATGCAGTCCATTCGGCGCAGCACCGTAAAAGGCAGAATAACGTCTTCCACCTCCGCATCGCTATAAGTGTCGCGGATGGTTTCCTTCACGTTCCAGATAAGTCCAGCAAGTTCCTGTTCAGTCATATCTCAAAAATTTAGATTTCCGTTTTTCGTTGCAAAATTACAGTTTATAGGTTCAGTCATTTTGAATATATCTAAACGACTCTAAATAACTCTTTTTTTACAAATTTGTTTTGCTGTCCTTTCGGATGATTATTACGTTCGGAATCGTAAATTCTAACCACTGCCCCTGCTTTCAATCGGACATCATTAGAAGGTGCAAGCTCATAATCATCGGTATAAAAATACTCTCTGTATCTATTATCCAAACCCTTGCTAACCTTACCTTCATAAATGAATTTCTCTTCCCATAGTGGAATTACATTTCCTTTGTATTTCTCTTCAGCATCCTTAAACCACAACAATAAGTCCATTGTAATGTATAAGATGGATCGATATAGATTTAAGTTTTTTGAATCTCTAACATATTTGTCAACGCCCAAACCCATATCGTTAGCATCATGTGAACCATCTTGTGTGATTTTCAAGAAATGAAACAATGATTCAGCCAAAGGCCTCGGCATAACCGTTTCTTTTAAACCCTCATGGCAATCGTTAACCATTCCAGAGAATAGCTTAGAGGCGTTGTTGAGCGAGGTTTGCGGAGGAAGTATTTTCATCCCTATACATTTAGTCACCATACGTTCAACAATCTTTCGTGCCGGATTGAAATAATCCTGAGTGTCATTCCAAGAACTATCCTCGTACAAATACAAAAGTCCTTTTTCAAGATTTCTCTCAGCATCATCAATCAACTTCGCCGCCTCAAATTCCTTCCTATACTTGTTGCGAACAAGAAACGCATCGGTCCTCTTATAGTCTACATCCTTTTTGATGGATTGAAACATTTCATAAAGCTCATCCTCGTCGTTTTTCTTAAACCAGTGTTCATGTCTTTTGAAATCCTCGAAAAAATCGGGCTTGTTGACCAATTGCTCTCGCAACATCTCATCCGAACGTTGTGTGAACAAAAAGAAAGGAATCTCACGGTCATATGCGAATGCATACAAAGAATATGCATAATCAAGACCGGGAATGTCTCGCTCACTTAATTCTCCGTCTGAAGAAGCTGCCTGAAAATTGGCATCAATAATGACAGCATCAGTTTTATGCATCATTTCCGATAGCACTGCTTTTAATTCTTTGCCATCATGCGCTTTGCCAATAATCTGAAAACCGTTATCCAAAAATCTCTCTTCGTAACGGTCAACAAGGGCGTCGATTTCGTCATCAGCCCAGACTATGTTATATACATTCGTGCTCATACTCAACTAAATTATCTGTTTCAACATTATTGATAGGCAGCAGGATTTCAATAATGACATTCCATATCTTATTAGAATCGATATACAAAAAGCCCTGATGCCCTTTTGTTATCTGATACACATGATAGCCTCCCAAACCCGAGCGTCCCGATTTGGCAGAATATCTACCACGCGTGATATAATCCTTGATGGTAAAGCCATTTTTAAAAGGAACTCCATTATTGGAGACTCTCATGACGACAAAGGGCTTTTCCTCATACTTTTCAAGTGATAGCGCTATCTCTACTTGATTCGCGTCATTTCTGCGCTTGTCAAACCCATGACGTTCAACATTGGTGAGAATAGAATCAAGCATGACTTTCAAAAGCGCCTTGTCAAACACCACCATTTTGTGTTCGCCAAGATTGATCTGAAGTGTCAGCTCAAAATACTTGCCACTATAGTTTTTCCAGCTGTCACAATAACTTTGGATAAAGGCTTCTATATCCTGCTCCTTGAAATTGAAATCATCAGAAGTGATACTGGCATTATCATATCTTATCACTCGCTTCAGATATTCAACATTATCCTTCAATTCTTTCACAAGAGACCTAAGAGCATCATCTGCCGAACTAATCTTCCCAAGCCTATATAACACATCATCCATGTTGGCATAGGTTGTACCCAGCATGTGTTCAAGGTCGGAAATGTTAGTTTTCACATCTAACCGTTTAGCATCCGCTTCCTGTTCGGCTCTTTTCCTTGCTGCGTGTTGTTGCTTAAGCTTCCCTACAATCTCTCTCTGATTGTCCGGGCTGTCAATGGCAGTATGAAGCTTTGCAACATGTGTCAATGGAAAGTTACCAGTTTTCAACACTGGGCTATTAATGAGGATATACGCCAAATACTCCACGCTAACCAACTCCTCATTTACCTCAAACACTACAATATCAGACGTGCAAGAAAAATCTTCACTATCTGTATATATAGCATATTTAGGCTTTGATGAACGCACTACACCAGTTGATAGCAAATACTTCTTACCCTTTTCAACTTTTACGAGCTTCCTTGGGCTCGTGCTCTTTTCTTCAGAAAAGGGAACCAAACTGTTTTTTTTCAACAGAACCTCAATAAAGTCCTGAGAAAAGTTCTTGGATGGAAAAACCTTGTGGGTATCAGAAGCAGAAACACGTTCCCTTTGCGCCTCAGTCATCAACGACCCAAAAGTCACCATTTTTTGTCCTTCCAACAATTCTATCTTTCTTTGGCTGTAAAGATAAAGATTGAGATTGAATTCACACTCAACCACATCTTGGAAGCTAGCCAACGAACATATCTTTTCGACATCCATTTCGCAATCCCCAATGAATGTGTCCAAGTCAAATTCTCGTGTTCTCGAACTATCTCCAGTAAAAAAGGACTGCGCATCAATTAGTTTAATAGGCGCCGTAACTTTTCTATGTCTTTTACAAACAACCAGAACGCAAGGCATACTTGTATTAAACAGTAACCTGTCTGGTAAAAATATGATTGTATCGAGATAGTTATCTTTGACAAGATAGGTACGCAAGTTTTTATACTGTTGTGATTGGCAAAAGCTCAAAGGCAATAAGGCTACAACAAGATTTGCAGCATTTTTTTGGAATGACCTGGAGAAAAAAACTTCTTCCACATTATTGTTCAAACCACCGTATTCATAAGCAAGCATCTGTCGCTGGGGCTCAGAAAAACGTATTCCAAATGGCGGGCACGAAATGACAGCATCAAAATGAGACTCATCCCATTTCACTATAGAATCCTTACGGCTAATACTGGTATTCAAATACACTTCTGCATTTAATCTCGCTACCAAAGATGCCATTTCTGAACAATCTTGCCCCACGAAAGACAAATGCCTGTTTTCTTTATGGAGAAAATGAACGATAGAAGCCGAACCACAAAATGGATCATACACAGAGCTACACCCCTCTTTATTCACGATATAGGCAATAAGTCTAGTAATCGCATCAGGCGTTATAAACTCGCCCATGCTGGGGCCATTCATCACCAACTTATAATTCAGCTGGTACAAAACATCAAAATAGCACACCTCAAAGCTCTCGCGGTTAACGTCTAATAGAACTTTTAAAACGTCATGTGAAAACTTTGAAAACTCACGTGATTCATAAAAGATATTTTTCTCCGAAACATACCTGTGAAGGTCGTTTAGAAGCGCATCATTTTCTCCATGGATAACAATCTCATCATAATTATCATTGCGCACTTCCATCGGGTAGTTCTTGTGAATCCCGTAAAGAACATATAGAACGCAAAAATACAAATCAAAAATATTACTAGGGGTTTGCATTAACAGTTTCCATATATTGTCAACTATGTTTTGCGCAAGTTCTTTATTATGATCATACATATCCATATCTCAAAAGTTTTCGTTTCTCTCCGTTTTCATTTGCAAAAGTACACTCTATAGGTTCAGTCATATTGAAGCAATTATAAATCGGTCATCCCATGTTCATATTCAAATTCATTAGGTTTTACCTCTTCTTTAAGCGCCCCTTCCAACTTCTCAAGAAACGTTTTATATGTTTTAATAGGGATCTCTGAATCATCTTTACCACACAGCACCAACCCAAGAGACGTAGATAATAACGGTATCTTATCCGCAATTTCCTCAGCATCGTCAATACTGTAACTATTCAGCAAAGACGAACCGATGTGCATAACATCAGAAAAACCCTCATACGGTCTACGAAGTTCAGGCCTCATTGAACCACCTCCCGCAAACAAGATTGGCCTATCTGTAACCATGCTCTTGGCTTTACCAAGTTTCCCTCCTATTTCAAAATATTCATGCTGTATCGTTCTAGAAAAATAATGCATTTTCCTCTTTACAGCATTAAAGTGAACGTCTCTTCCCTCTTTATCAATTGCATTTACACCATAAGGTATAGACACATAATCGAATATTTTCAACTCGTTTGTGGTGGGAAGAACAAAAAAGATGCTTATATCTGTTGTACCTCCACCAATATCAACCACGGCATTTACACCCGCACCAAATTTTCTTTGTTTGGCCAAAGGGTTAAGATTGGCAAACGCTTCTGGAAAGACTGTGATTTCATTGGCTTCTTTATCAGCTTGTGAAAAGGGCTTTATCTTGGTAACTTTCATTAGTTCGTCAAGTGTAGCAGAAAGGAATCTTTCCTTGTTATGATTGAAAACATTTTCTATCAAATCATACACAGTCAAAACAATCTGAGTTGCTTTTTCCTTATTACTCTCCCAATTATCCTGTCCACTAGATGTTCCCATACAAACTGTAAGGTATTGTGTGCCATACTCTTTATCCAAATCAAAAAACAGATAGCAGAGATACCAAATAGCTACCAACATTGGGTCCAGCTCAAACCTCCAATCATAACCTTCTGAAAACACCATTTGTTTGAAGCTCCTAAAAACCGCAGGAATCGGCTTATCTTTGCTTTGCTCATATTCCATCCAAAGCTGCATTCTCCGCTCATATTCTTCACGCAAGCCCTTATTATAAGCATCCACTTCATTTTTGTCGCGGACAATATCAGCCTCTCGCTTTATACGCATTTTTATGAATTCACCTCTGGCATTCTCATACAACATCTGAGCTTCTTTCATCTGTTGCCGTCTGTCCTTTTGAAAGTGTCGCCGAACAACACAATTCTTGTCAACTAGTTTTGCACCCTTGTCATTCTTATTCTTTTTGTTCTTCAAAGCATAACCAGGAGTATTACTTCGTAACACAGCCAGGTTAATAAGAGCATCTATATCTATTTCTCCGTCTTTCGTAGAAGCCTCAACGTCTGCAATTGTAAGATCTTTAATGGCGGCTTTTACGCGACTTGGAGCTGCATTCTCCCACACATGAAACTTAAAAAAACTATTAAAGCGGCTTAAACACTTTGCTTGAATGTCGTCCAAATCAACCGTAGCAGGTTGTATGGAGACATCACTCTGTTCTTGAATTTGCGAATAACTACACGCAACTGCCATTTTTACAAGTGCATCAATATCCACCACTCCATGTTCAGAAACTTTTTTATTGATTTCATCAGCAGTATAGTTATTTATAATTGAAATCACATTATCAGAATTAACATCCTCCCATGCGTGACATTTAAAAAGAAGCTTAAAATGCCTAATACACCTTGCTTTGACATCCTTTAAACGTTTGTCTTCCTCGCTGTTAACACTTACCTGAGCAACACAACTGGCTTCTTTACAGACAATGTTACTGAAAAATTGATCCCGTACTGGTTCTATGAGTTCTGGAAATTGTTTATAACTGCGATATTTCGGCTCCGTAGGTTTTTGTGGCGGATTCTTTTCCGGCAACCCTTCAACCAACTTAGCTTTATTAAAATCAACGAAACCATACGATAGCGTGTTATCCCAATTAAGCTGAACAACCGAAGGAAATACATAATGAAAATCTCCGTTCTGATCTAAGAACCTATGAAACTGATACCTTTTGTTTCTCTTATCAGCACTATGCTCGATACAAATCTTCGTGTAGTGCGTTCCAAAATCCAATCCTATTTTTACCGCAGCCATATCAACTCACTTTTATTAGGTTCAACATCATTAGTTTAGGGTCAACCATTGGGTCTTTAACCATATCTAAATCATTTAATCTAGCCTGAAAATCATCCTCCAACTTCCTAAGCTGACCTCTTCTTGCTGGCATCACTTTTTCATATTTCAATTTCTTTTCTGAAGCTGTTCCTTTCATTCCATCTCCAAAAAAGTCAAACGTCGAGTCTCCATCACCTTCCTCTATCAATTCTTCATAGAATCTAATATACATCTCAAACCTTTTAATAGTTTCCTTGTCGTCAGCAATCTGTTTTTCAAACCTCTTAATTATACCATTACGCTGATGTTCAATGTCATTCTTTTGCTTGCGGGCTACTACTTCCTTATACCCTTTTGAATACTCACCAATAGCTTCCACAAAACAGCTCCTCATATCATCCACAGTTTCCTTGTCGGGGCGATAACTATCTTTTGAGTCCCAAGGCTGACCCGCTGTTTGAACTGCTCTATAAATGGCATCCACAACCTCGTCGTCCCTTTCTATTTCCATCTTTTGCAAATCATACAAAACGGGATGCACCTCTATCATTTTTTTGGATTGTCTATACCTGAACGACTCTGTTGCGACATTATAAATAGCCATAACATAATAACCCTTATGCAATTTGGCTGCACTCTTGTCATCCAATTCAGCTTCTTTCAACTGATAGCGAAACAATTCTTGGTTTTCAACCATATCCTTCATTTTCTCTTTGGCCACAATAACAAAAGGATGGTATAAGCTTAAATAAGGAACCGACCTGTTTGTTTCAGCAACATCCTGTCTAAACGTCACCTTGAATGACCCTTTATCGCGAATGGAATTACGGAAACTACTAACCATATCCCCATTATCTCCGCGAAGATTAGTATATTGATATAACAAATTGGTTATTACATTCGGCTGACTTTGAGGAACCGATACAACGGCAATTCCTTGCTCATCAACTTGACTTATTGAACACGTAGGAAGCTCCTTCCTGAAAAGCATTCTCACATAGTTTTCAAGCTCTTGTTCTGTAACGTATGCCTTGTTATAGATAATTGAATTCAAATGGTTGCGCAAATAAGAATCACTGGTGAAAGTTGAAGACAATTCTCTTTCCACCTTCTTTGAATCTTCTAAATTACGTTCAATAGCCCTTTCAATTCTCCTTAACCTCTCCTCTCTTTCTTGATCTGTCAAGTCAGTACGAAAAAGATTATTCTCTATTTCTTTTCCAATAGTGTTACCATCTTTATCAAGCTCCATGCTAAGAATAGGTTCCAAGTCGCCGATTGTGTTTCTAAAATCTTCTATCCTTTTTTGTAATCTTCTATAAATCTTTTCCTGCACCGTTCCTTTTACCAACATATTATAGATATGAATGATTTCAGACTTTTGTCCTATTCTATCGATTCTACCAATCCGCTGCTCAACTGTCATAGGATTCCAAGGAAGGTCATAATTCACAATGGTATCGCAAAACTGCATATCAAGACCCTCCCCACCAACTTCTGACGAAAGCAACACGGTAACAGATTCATCCGTTCTAAATTCATCCACCGCTTTAACTCGGCTTTCTCTATCATTGATTTCACCACTAATAACTCTAAACCCAATACCCTTACTGCCAAGCCTTGTCGACAAATATCGAAGCGTTTCATGGAATTGTGCAAAAACAATGACCTTCCCATTTCCCTTTGTCTGGTTCTCACCAATGATATGCATCAACTCATTAAACTTCGTGTCTTCAGTCGACTCATCAAACAACACATTTTTATCGTATGCATAGATACTACTGGCTATTCTTTGCTGTGGAGTTGACCGAGCAATAGGTTCCTTCTTTTCAAGTGCTTTCATGAATCGGTCAAACAATCCTTTTTCGGTCGCATTCAATTCAATCGAAAGAATTTGTGTATCTCTTTTGGCTTGCGACAAGTCTGTCGTTACGTCAACCTTTCTTGTTCTGGACAATATTGAACTCAATGGATTGATGTCATACAAATCGCTTTGTATCAACGTTCGTTGCTTTGGTGTGTCTTCCCCTTTCAGTTTATCCATCAATGGCTCAAAAAGCGGGAGGGTCCTAACATAGTCATTCTTAGGAATCCGCTTTTCTAATCCTTCTCCAATCTCTGCTAATGACATGGCATTCCTATTAAGGCAATTAAGAGCCCACACAAAAGGTTCATTATGTCTCGACTCATCTTCAAAAACCGCCAGATTATCATAACGCTGGCTATGAAGCAGATTGAGAAGATGAAAAAGGTTTTCTCGTCCAAGCATGACGGGCGTTGCAGTAAGGAATATGGCAGACTGTGCTTGTCGTAGTAGACGCTTAATTGCATCATGTTGTTTTGTGCCAGCATTTCTAACCCTGTGTGCCTCATCACATACGACCAAACTGAATTGGTAGCCCTCGCTTTCAATCTCACTAAGAACGCTATTGCCCCTGTTGTCTCTCAATGTATCGTAAGAGATGACTCCACGAGCAATCCCATTGTGGCTCCTTAATTCACTTTTTAGTTCGTCTTTTTTGTCAAAGATTCTGAACTTCAAACCGAATCTATCTTCCAGTTCGCCTTGCCATTTATTTCTCAATCCTGAAGGGCACACAACCAAAACATTCTTCAGCTCTCCTCTTGCTTTGAGTTCAAGCATGATATGACCAGCTTCAATCGTCTTACCCAAGCCAACCTCATCAGCGATAAGAAGCCTCTGAAGGTCTGAGTTCAAAAACTTCATCAGTGGAATATACTGATAGGTTTTGAACATCGTCCTTGATGCCTTGATGGAAGACAAAGTGTTGTTACTCGAGTTTTCAATTTTAAAGGTAGTATTGTAAACCTGAAAATCGTTATAACCTTTGAAATCGCCCAAAATGCAACGATCAAACAAATCCTTCACTTCAATAAACCTTTCAAGGTCGCTTTCCGCTACGTCCCTAATATCATCCTGAGCAAAGAATACGCTGTATTTTTGGTCGCCCCTTGTAAAAGGCAACACTTTTTGTATCATGCCTCTTTGTTCGGTATTGATATCGGTCACAACATCACCTATGTTAAACTCAGCCATAATAGTTTCTTTTCTTTTGCAAAATTAGGTCACATTAGTTCACCCATTCTGAACCTTTTCCACATAGTTCAAAATCGCACCACCGAGGCGTTTCTTAATCCGCTCCTTCAGCTCCACTGGCTCCAACACTTTCATGTTTTCGCCAAAGCTCAAAATCTGTTGTTCCAGTTCATAGTTCAGATACACTTCGATGGTGATATAGGCACCAGTCTCGTCCATATTCACCAGCCGTTGAGTCGCGCCATGCAACGGCTTGGTCTTCACGTATGGCCATGAGGCATTCGACACCCACAGAAGCACCTTCTGCGGCTCAGTCCTCGTGTCCTTCGACACACCTATCATTTCATCGAAGTAATCAAGCCAGTTCACATCCGTAGGCTTGTAAGGCACATTAGCGTTGTCGATACCCTTGATGCGGTCAAACGCATAGTTGGCCATGAAGTTGTATTCATCATTCCACGCAATTAAGAACCATCGCTTGTTGTACTGTTTCAGATAATAAGGATGCACTATAATGGTCTCTTCACAGTTCTGTTTAAAACTTTGGTAGGTCAGTTTTAGAGGCTGTTTGTCAACGATGGCATTGAAGAGCGGCGTGAAGTTATCCATCCCTTCCAAGTCCAGGTTCTCGTCAAAGCCAACAATCTCGTCCGTTGATTCGTCCAGCTTCAGTGATGCTCCAAGACGTTCCGCTATCTCATCCACCCAATCAAATTGAGGCATCCCCTTGAAGCGACGCAGCAACCGCAGCGTCTGGGTCAGCTGGATAATTTCGTCTGCTTTCATCGGGGTCTTGAAGATGGAAAACTCGGGGTCGGCATATCTATAGTAGATATTGCGGCCTTCCCTGTAGGATTCCACATCTGCTCCCGGATAAATCCTTTGAATTTGCTCGATGTCGTCTCTGACGGAGTTCATGGCCGTGATGGGAAAGAAATCCCGTTTCTCCAGCTCCTCATTGCAACGCTGGAAAATCATCGCGGTGGTATACTTCCGTTTTCGGTCGCTCAGGCACTGGTCAATCACCTTGATTCGCAATTCCGCATTCTTCGTCTTGGGCATTGTTCACCTTTATTTTGATTGGTGCAAAGATAGTGAATGTTTTATTACGTGACAGCGTTGTCGGATAGAATTTATTAGAAAACACTTGTCAGTTCCCCGCCTAACCTTCGCCTACGCTACGCCTAAGGTACGCCTAAGGTACAAAACCGTTTTTTTGCTGTGTGTTATCCTGAAATTTTTCCATGGTTTATGGCGGCGTTTCGGATTTTGTTGTAATTTTGCAGCGTTAAACGCAGATCGGCTTTTGCATGGATTTACTGCGTTTTCCTTTAAAAACGTGTAGATCGGCTTCGGCATGGATTAACTACACGCTTTTTTTATGGTTAAGGGGTGCCTTTTAAAACAACCGAGACTCTGAGACTGAGACGGCAAAGCAGCATAGAGGCTCTGACAGCTGACAATTGGACAATTTGGAACGCTCATAGAGATATGCCTTCTCACTCGTAGAGATATGCCTTTTCTCTCAAAACAACATGCCTTATCGCTCTGTAGTTCGCTGATTTTGGTTGTCACTTTTACAGCCATAGATGCCCTACTGGCTTTCTGCCCATAGATCCCCGCCTCTCCACATGCCAACGCAGGGATGACATGGGCAGAAATGGCTCATCTGGGCTCTCCTACCCTCCACCGGGTTGGGCGCGCGGGCCACGGCCGACATCCGGGCTGCGCCAGAAAAGGGCAGACTAAGGGGAAAGGACAAGCGCGTGAAGTAGTCCAAGAGCTTAGGAGATCGCGGCCCTTCGACAGGCTCAGGGACCGTCCGCGATGACGGCATGGGGTTCAAGGAATGACATGGCTGCTGCGATACTGCGGGGATGACATGGCTGCTAAGTCTTGAATAAAACGAAAAAGACCATTGATTATTCACCAATAAATCGTATCTTTGAAGCCTCGATTCACGACGCCACCCCAATGTTCAAAGAACAACGACATATAGACTATGACACCTATATCCGGCAAGGAGAACCCGACAAGTCCAAGCGTGCCGACGCTTGGCGCGTGGCCATCGGGCTGCAGGCCGTAGATGGGCTGACAACTTCCGACTATCTCAATGAGACCGCACGCCGCAATATCGAAGGCGAGATCAACATCGACGAAGCACGCCAACTTGTCAAGACCTATTATCAGAAAAAGACGACACGTGAACCCGATGACGACGAGAAGCAGGAGGCCGACGAGGTCTCGGGCAATATCTCGAAACTGCTCCAAACCGACGCTTTCACCTACAGTGTGGCTGGATTCGCCGCCATCCATAAAGCCATCTTCGACGGGATATTTAAACACGCCGGGCGATTTCGCGACTACGACATCACCAAGAAAGAATGGGTACTTCGTGGTGACACCGTGCAATACGCACGCTGGCAGGACCTGCGAATGACCCTTCAATATGACCTTGACCAAGAACGCAATTTCGATTATTCCGACTTGGACAAAGACCAGATGGTGGAACATATCGCCAAATTTGTCTCAGGTCTCTGGGAGATCCACCCGTTTGGCGAAGGCAACACACGAACCACAGCCGTCTTTACCATCAAATACCTGCGTTCGTTGGGTTTTGATGTCAACAACGAATTGTTCGAACAGAATTCTTGGTATTTCCGCAACGCCTTGGTTCGCGCCAACTACCGCAACCTAGCCAAAGGCGTTAATTATGACTCCCTTTTCCTTGTCAGGTTTTTCCGCAACCTATTACTCGGCGAAAACAATATGCTGAAAAATAGGTATATGATCATCAACCCTCCCGAGGAATGGAAAATGCCCGAAAACGAACAAGCACCCAACAAGTTACCCAACAAGTTACCCAACAAGTTCGACACGGATAATCTGTATATTAAGAAGTTAATAACAATCATTGGCGACAGACAAATGTCGATAAAAGAGATAATGGCTGACGCTGAACTTAAAGACAGAGTGAGTTTCCTAAATCTCTATCTCAACCCCGCAATCAAAGAAAAATACGCCAAGATGCTTTATCCTGATAGACCCAACCATCCTCGACAAAAATACCTGCTGACGACCAAGGGCCTGACGCTGTATAAAGCATTGAAATAACTTGACAAAAAGTCAAAAAAAGGCAGACACACAGATCTGCCCCAACTCTCAATTTTCAATTTTCAATTGACTTCGTCGAATGCTTCGCATTTCTCAAGATCG